>JBEVIG010000093.1:0-35881 GCA_040510855.1 Solirubrobacteraceae bacterium | reverse complement strand
TGCGGCGTGCCGACGGCCAGGACGCCCTGCGGCTCGCGGCCGCGGAGCGGGAAGCGCATCGGGTCGGGCCCCGCATCGCCCTTCACGACCACCCGGTGGCCGTCCGCGATCGTGATCGCGCCGCGGGCCTCGTCGCCCGCGAGGTGCGGGACGGCGGCGAGCCCGGCCTCGACGACCGCGTCGCGGTCGGCGGCGGCCACGAGCGTGCCGCCCGCCTGCCGGAGCGCGCGCTCGCGGGCGAGCGCGCGGTCGTAGCTGGCGGAGGCGCGCATGAGCGCGTGCAGGACGATCCCGCCGAGGATCAGGAGCGGCAGCTGGACGAGCGACACGGCCGCGCGGCCCGTGCCCAGGAGCACGCCGGTCGCGCCCGCGAGCGCGGCGAGATAGCCGACGGCGTAGATCCGGCGGCGGGTGCGCGACAGGTGCGGGGGGTTCTCGGGCATCGGTACGTTCGCTGACCGTCTATCCCCGGTTGGTCGGCTGGAGCGCGCGTTCTTTGAGGGCTCGACGCGCGCGCCTCCGCCGCTAGAATGCGCGCCGTCCGATGGTGGGATTCCCGAGCGGTCAAAGGGGACGGGCTGTAAACCCGTTGGCTCAGCCTTCGCAGGTTCGAATCCTGCTCCCACCACTCCTCGCGGAACGTCGATGGCGTGACGACGAGTCGCTCGCCGGGCGTCAGCGGGCGGCCTGATACGTGGCGACGGTCGTCCCCTCGGCCGCCAGCAGCGTGAGCATCCGTCCCTCCACGGTGTAGCTCGTCGCCTGCGTGAGCGCCGCGACGTAATCGTTCTCCTGCTCCATCACGCCCTCAGGTGACGCGCACGCCTTCCGGGTGAGCGCCGCGGGCTCGATCTCGATCGAGTTGCCGTGGGTCGTGTAGCCGGCCGAGTACCGATTGCAGCCGGCCGAGCCGGTGAGCGTGCGGTCGGACCCGAACCTCGCGGTGATCTCCGTGCCCGGAAGGAGGCTTGCCACCGCGTCGCGCTGCCGGAAGCCGGTCGCCTCCCAGTTGCCGATGAGCGAGGCCTCGCCGAGCCGGAGCAGCTCGCTGCCGTCCGCGTCCTCGAGCACGAGCTCGGCGCCCTCCAAGCGCCATCGCCTGACCTGCCGGAGCTTCTCCAGGAACTCCCACTCGATCGTCTGCGCGGGCTCGGCGCAGCCCATCAGCGTCGTCCCGATCTCGCTGATCTCGAGCGTCTCGCCCGAGCTCGCGAACCGTCCGCCGTAGCTGTTGCAGCCGGCCCTGCCCGAGACCTTGCCGTCCTCGAACGTCGCGCTGGGCGCATGCTCCGCCGCGCCCGGCGCGTCCAACCCGCTCGTCACGACCCACGGAATCCGCTCGAACGGCGCCGGACCCGCGCTCGCGACGTCCTCGCCCGAATCGCCGCAGGCGGACAGGAGCAGCCCGAGGAGCGCCACCCAGGCGCCGCGCGTCGCCCAGCTCACGGGGCGGAGCCTAACCCGTGCGACGAGGCCGGTCGAGAGACTAGACTGGACTGCCACAGCTTCGTCGCCCCGCGACGGAGCGCTTCTACCGGAAGGTCGTCACGATGGACAACGCCGTCGCGGATCATCGATTCGACGACCAGGCGCTCGCCGGCCTCCTGGACGCGCTCCGTGCGCGAGCGGAGGCCGACCCGGGCAATCCAGGGTTGATCGCGTGGTGGCCGGCAGTGCCCGCGGATCTGATGGCCGCGGCGTGCGGCCTGCTGGCCCGTCAGGGTCACGCCGTCCGACCCGTCAGCGTCGTGCTCTGGGACCGTGAGCGGACCCGCGACGGCTGGACCGTCGGGTCGCCGGCCGACGACGCGCCGGCCCGATGACGACCGTGGACGACACCGCCATCCGCGCCATCGTGGCCCGCCTCGCGCGGCCGCACCCCTCAGGCGGCAAGGTGATCGAGCGCGCGGCGATCGTGGCCGAGGGCGACAGCGCCGGCCAGGTCGTGGACTGGATCCTCGGTCGCGCCGGCCGCAGCGAGGCCGCGGCTCCCGCGCGCGGCGGAGGTCTCCACGGCGCGCGCTTCGCGGGGACGGCACGTGAAGACGGCCCCCCGCTCCGCTACATCCTGCCCGCCGGCGTGCTCGACTGACGCCTGCGGGCACGGCCCCGTCTCATCCCGTGAAGCGCGGCGCCCGCGTCGCGCACACGCGCACGGTCCGCTTCAGCCGCACCGGCGGCGTGGCCGCGCCGCGCTGGAAGCGGATCACCGCGGTGACCCGGTAGCGCCCGGGGGTGAGGTCGCGCTTGACGCGGACGATCGCGCGCCGCTGCAGCGCGCGGACCTGCAGCCCGCCGACGCGGCGGCCGCCGGTGAAGACGCGCACGCTCGCGATCCGGCTCCCGCGGATGACGACGCGCGTGCCGCGGCGCACGCAGCGACGGAGCGGCTTCAGATCCGAGACGCCGGCCGTGCCCGCGTCGGGCGGCGGCGGCGAGGGCGGCGGCTCGGGCACGTTGCCCTCGGGGTCGACCGGCGGCTCGGGCGGTGTGGGCGGATCCGGCGGCGGGCCGGGCGGGCAGGTCAGCTCCGTGTCGGCGGAGTCGCTGTCGTCGACCGTCGGCCGGCGGCTGGTCGCCACGACCGTCGCCGTGTTGGTCAAGACCGTCGTCGCGCAGTCCGCGCCCGGCGCCGGCGTCGTGTTCGTGCAGCGGTAGACCCATACGTCGTCCGGGTCGAGCCGGCCGGGTGAGGCGTCGGGCGCGCCGTCCCCGTCGAAGCGCGCGATCAGCTCGGGTGCGGCGTCGCAATCGGGATCGCTGACCGTGACGTCCGCCTCGTCGAACGGCACCTCACCGATGTTCGTCACGTAGAGCGTGTAGACGAGCGGCGTCCCCGCGACCGCGGTGCCGGGCCCGACCTTCTGGATCGCGATGTCGGGCCGGCGCGGGGGCGGGCAGCGCAGCACGGTCCCCGCGCTGTCGGAGTCGCCCGCACCGGGGACGCTGACGCGGCCCGTGTTGTCGAGCACCTCGGGCACGCAGTCGTCGGGATCGTCGGGCGCGGTCGTCGCGCGGTCGCAGCCGTACGTCCACTCGTCGCCGGGGTCGAGCGAGCCCGGCGTGGGATCCGGTGCGCCGCCCGCGTCGGCCTTGCCGCTCAGCACGGGCGGCGCGTCGCAGCGCGCGTCGGTGACCTCGACGTCGGCCTCCGGGAACGCGATCGTGCCCGTGTTCGTCACGGTCAGGTCGTAGTGGATGGTCTCGCCGTGGAGCACGGTGAGCGGCGCGACCTTGCGGATCGTCACCGACGGGCTCCCGCGGCGGACGTTCACGAACGTGCACGTCACGCGCTCCCCGGCGGTCACCGTCACGGTCGTGGTGGGACCCGTCACGCGCGCGACCCGCCGCGAGGACGGCCCGCACGTGACGGACGAGTCGTAGAGCGAGCCGTCCGTCCCGGCCGCCGGCATCTCGACCACGGGGTACGTGCCCGGGCGGACGCGGAACGTCTTCCGGTCCCCGTCGCCGGCTCCCGCGAGCGCCTTCTCGCCCACGGAGAGGTCGAACCGGCCGGGGTCGTCGGGCGGGTCGAGCTGCTTGGCGAGCGTCACGCGCGCCGGGATCCAGTTGCCGAAGTCGCGGTCGCGCGCGTAGGGCTCCTCGGCGGCGTCGACGGTCCACCAGCAGTCCGGGGCCGGGTGCGAGCAGCGCCAGCGGCCACGCGGCGCGTCCCGCGTCGGCTGCTCGCGCAGCGTGTAGGTGCCCTTCGCCGCGATCCCGTCGATCACCCAGTCGCCGCGGTCGTCGCTGATGGCGAACGGCTCGCCGTCGTCGTAGGTCTCGTCGTCGTCCAGATCGGCGTAGATGCGGAAGCCGGCGAGGCCGAGGTCGCCCGGGTCGCGGACGCCGTCCGCGTCGTTGTCGAGCCACTTCGTCCCCGCCGCGCTGCAGCGGCGGGCGTCGATCGCCTGCGGGGCGACGAAGTCCTGCATGTTGGCACTGTCCGAATCCGACGAGCGCGAGTGCATCCACACGGAGGTGAACGCGCCGCAGGCCTTGCCCGTCGCGTCGAGCACGGCCGCGAGGTCGATCGCCGTCTCGCCGAACTGGTGATCGGGGATCGTCGGCCCCGAGCTCCCGGGGAGCGCGTTGGCGATCGGCCCCTCGTTGACGGCGCCCTGGACGTCCACGTTCGCGGTCACGTCCGCGGCATCGCTCAGGGAACCGGTCCGCGCGCAGCCCGTCGACGGGTCGGTCGCGCCCGTCTCCCAGCTCTGCACGCTCGCCGTGACGTCGTTGCCCTTCGGCTGGAACGTGATCAGCAGGTCGCCGGTGCGGCGGCAGGGGATCCGGATGCGCCCGTTGTCCCACAGCCGGTCGTCGCGGTTGAGCTCGAAGGTGAGGTAGCTCGTGCCGGTCCCTCCCGCGCGCGCGAAGCCCAGGTAGAGGAACGTGTCGTTCGCCGGCGTGTCGACGGACGACCAGGCGTCGAGGATGTTCGCCTGCGAGGGCTTCACGCCGCCGGCCTCCTCGACGATGTCCCACTCGCCGGGCTCGTTCTCCTTGCTCCCGCCCTCGAACGCCGTGTCCTGCGCGTTCGGGTCGGGCGCGTGCTCGACCTTGCCGGCGGCCTGGAGCCCGGCCCAGTCGAAGAGCGGCGGCGCGTCCGCCTGGTCGCCGTCGGCGCCCTGGAAGCCGCTGCCGGGCAGCGGATCGGTCGTCGTGGTGAGCGGAACGGCCCCGGCGGTCGGCACGGCGAACGCCAGGCCGGCGAGCACGAGCACCGGCGCGATGACCCGCCCCCACGATGACGGTCCGCCCACGCTCGCGACCCTACGCGCTTGTGCGGAACCGCACATCACCCGCGGCGGGTGAACTTCGCGTCAGCCCAGGCGGAGGAGCTGCCCGTGCGGCAGCTCGCGCTCCGGCGGCAAGGGTCGGCCCTCGAGCGCGTACGCGGCGCGGATCGTCCCCGCGTGGGCCACGGCCAGCGCCGGCTGCGGGCCGGCGGCGATGGTCGCGAGCGCGCGGCGCGTCCGCGCGATCTGCTCCTCCAGCGACTCGCCGCCGGGGAACGCGAACGTCCGCTCGCCGGCCTCGAACGCCGCCAGCCGCTCCGGGTCGTCCGCCGCGAGCTCGGCGTAGGTGCGGCCCTCCCACTCGCCGCGGCGCGACTCGGCGAGGTCGTCGAGCACCACGGCCTCCAGCCCGAGGTGCGCGGCCGCGACCTCCGCGGTCTCGCGGGCGCGCGCGAGCGGCGAGGTCCAGACGGCGCGGATCGCCTCGGCCTCCAGCGAGCGCGCGAGGGCCGCGGCGTCGGCGCGGCCCTGCCCGCTCAGCGGCGGATCGCGGCGGCCGAGGATCCGGGCCGCCGCGTTGTCCGCGGTCTGCCCATGACGGGCGAGGAGGATGCGCGGAGCCTCAGAAGACGCGGACCGCCACCTCCGCCGGCGCGTCGAACAGGTCGTTGAGCTCGGCGTCGAGCTTGACGAGCGTCACCGACGCGCCCGCCATGTCGAGCGACGTGCAGTACTCGCCCACGTAGCTTCGCGTCACGTTGATGCCGCCGTCGGCGAGCCGGGCGTGCGCGCGCCCGTAGAGGATGTAGAGCTCCGAGATCGGCGTGCCGCCCAGGCCGTTGATCATCAGCGCCACCTCGTCACCCGACCCGTACGGCAGGTCGGTGGCGACGGCGTCGACCAGCTCGTCGATGATGGCGTTCGCGTCGGCGAGCTTCTCGCGGCGCCGGCCCGGCTCGCCGTGGATGCCCACGCCCATCTCCATCTCGTCGTCGCCGAGCTCGAACAGCGGCGACCCCTTCGCGGGCGGCGTGCACGACGTGAGCGCCATGCCCATCGAGCGCGTCACGGCGTTCACGCGGTTGCCGAGGTCGACGAGCGACTCGAGCTCCGCCCCGCGCTCCGACGCGGCGCCGACGGCCTTGATCACGAAGAAGTTGCCCGCGACCCCGCGGCGGCCGACCGTGTACGTCGAGTCCTTCACCGCGACGTCGTCGTCGACGACGATCGTGGCGATCTTGATGTCCTCCGCCTCGGCGAGCTCGCGGCCCATGTCGAAGCTCATCTTGTCGCCGGTGTAGTTGTTGATGATGTGCAGGACGCCCTTCGGGCTCGCCATCAGCTTCGTGGTCTCGTACACGTAGTCCGACGGCGGGGCGGCGAACACGTCGCCCGGGCAGGCGGCGTCGAGCATCCCCTTGCCGACGATCATCACGTGCGCGGGCTCGTGGCCCGAGCCGGAGCCCTGCACGATCGACACCTTGTCGTCGCGCGGCGCGTCCGTCCGCATGATGAGGTTGTACTCCGGCACGTAGCGCAGCTTGCCGGGGTTCGCGAGCTCGATGCCCTTGAGCATCTCGGGCACGAACTGCTGCGGGTCATTGACGAACTTCTTCACGTCGTGTCCTTCCTCTGTGGAGTCCCTGCCACGCACCGCCGGGCCATCAGGCCCGTTCCAGCTCCGCCTCTCGCCACGCCTTTCCGACGGCCTCGAAGAGCACCGCGACGCCGATCGCTCCGGCGTCGGCCGAGTCGCGGCTGCGCTCGCCCGTGTAGGACGCGCGCCCGCGCATGGCGAGCATGCCCTTCGTGGCCTCCGCGCTCTCGCGCGCCGTGGCGGCCGCGCGCTCCAGCGCGGTCGCGGTCCCTTCCCCGAGGTTGGCCTCGAGCGTGTCCGTCGCCGGCACGAGCGCGTCGAGGAGCGTCTTGTCGCCGAGGTCGGTGTTCCCGCGCTGCTTGATCCCCTCGATCGCGGCGCGCATCGCCTCGACGACATCCGCGCCGGTCGGGTCGGCCTTGCCGGCGAGCGAGCCGCCGGCGCGCAGGAACGCCGTGCCCCAGATCGGCCCGGAGGTACCGCCGATCCGCTTCGTGAGGATGATCGCCGTCTTCTTGAGCAGGCCGCCCGCGTCCTCGTACTCCAGCTCGTCCCAGCCCGAGATGACGTTCTCGAAGCCGCGCGCGAGCGAGTAGCCGAAGTCGCCGTCGCCGGCCACCGCGTCGAGATCGCAGAAGTACTTCTCGTTCTCGACCGCCGTCCGGGCGATCGTGCCGACGATCAGCTCGGCGCGTCGTACCGCCGTGTCGCTCATACCGCCTCCTCGTCTTGCAGGGGTCCGGTCAGGCAGGCCTCGAGATCGGCGAGCGTGACCTGCTCGCCGGGTCGGGCGGCGCTGCGGTTGGCGACGACGCGCGCGGGGGCGCCCGGGTCGCCGAGGCTCGTCACGACGAGGACCGCCTCGTGCATGTCCTCCTCGCCGGTGTAGCTGCTCAGGGTCACGACGCAGCGCAGGCCGGCGCCGACGGCGGCGAGCAGGCCGTTGCGCGAGTCCTCCACGACGATCGCGTCGGCGCGGTCGACGCCGAGCTCGTCGAGCGTGAGCAGGTAGATCCCGGGATCCGGCTTCTTCGCGGGCACCACGTCGCCGGCGAACACGGCGAAGTGCGCCGCCGTCTCGGCGCCGACCACGTGCTCGAGCACGGCGCGGACGGACTCCTCGGCCGAGGTCGAGGCGACCGCGAGCATCCAGCCCGCCGCGCGCGCCTCGCCGACGATCCGCGCGATCCCCGGGCGGCCGGGAAGGCTGCCGGAGCGGACGATCTCCTTGTAGACGGCGGTCTTGCGCTTGTGCAGCGCGAGGATCCGCTCGCGCTCGGCGTCTGGGTCGTCGAACAGGGACGCGATCCGCTCCTTGCCGCCGCCGATCTTCAGCCGCCGGCCGTACTCCGCCTCGTCCCAGACGACGTCCATCCCCGCCTCGGCGAACGCCTGGTTGAAGGCGGGCCGGTGGCCGTCGCGCTCCGTGTCCGCCAGGACGCCGTCGCAGTCGAAGATCAGCGCGGGCACGCGGATCAGGCCGTCGCGGAGTCGAACGCGCGGGCCTTGCCGGCCGAGCCGAACATGCGGATGTGACGCTCCGCCATGTCCTTCACCGCCGTGCGGACGTGCTTCAGGAGCGCCGGCGGGTCGTGCTTGCCGGGGTTCGCGTCGAGGTACTCGCGGTGGGCGTCGACGAACGCGATCTTCAGCGCCGTGGAGATGTTGACCTTGGCGCAGCCGCGGGCGATCAGGTCGGTGAACTGCTCCTCGGTGAGGCCGGTGCCGCCGTGCAGCACCTGCGGGATCGGGTGCTCGGCGACGATCTCGCTCACCCGCTCGGGCATGAGGTGCGGCTCGGCCTTGTAGAGCCCGTGCGCGGTCCCGATCGCGGGCGCGAAGGAGTAGACGCCGGTCGCGGCGATGAACTCGCCCGAGACCTCGGTCGGGTGGACGTCGGCGGCCGCGTCGGAGCCGATCCCGTCCTCGACGCCGGTGACGCTCTCGATCTCGCCCTCGACCTGGGCGCCGTGCCGCTCGGCCTCGGCGACCACCTCGATCGTCTGGCGCGTGTTCTCGGCGACGTCGAGCTCCGACCCGTCGAACAGCACGGAGTTCCAGCCGGCCTCGAGGCAGCGGGTGATCCACTCGCGGTCCGGGCAGTGGTCGAGGTGGAGCGTCACGGGGACCGGCGCCGCGGCCGCGCGCGCCCGCCACATCGCCATCAGCGGCCCCGTGCCGAGCGACTTCACCGTCTTGAGCGAGGTCTGGACGATCAGCGGCGACTCGAGCTCGGTGGCGGCGGCCAGGACCGCGTCGAGGCTGAGGTCGTCGACGATGTTGATCGCGGCGACGCCGTAGCGCTCCGCGAAGGCGCGATCGAGGATCTCACGCATCGGTACGACCGGCATGGCAGTCCTCCTTGGGGTCCACGGCCGACGCTAGCGCGAAATCGGCCTGTCGGTCAACGATTGAGGACCGGGGCCCGGTCAACCGGCCACCTTCGCCCCTTCGAGCTGCTCCGCGAACGCCTCCGAGGTCATCACCTCGGAGAACATGGGGTAGTCGAAGCGGATCGCGTTGTCGTGCTCCTCGGGGGAGGTCGCGGCGACGCAGTCGGACAGGGTGACGACGTCGTAGCCCTTCTCGTAGCCCGTCCGCATCGTCGACTCGACGCAGCAGTTCGTCAGGAAGCCGCCGAGCGCGATCGTCGTGATGCCGCGGGCGCGGAGGATGAAGTCGAGGTTGGTCGTCGCGAAGGTGTCCAGGCCGCGCTTGCCCTCGACGACCACGTCGCCCTCCCGGGGCGCGAGCGCGTCGACGATCTCGGCGCCCCACCCGCCCTTCACGAACGCGGTCGAGTCGACGACGCCCTTGAGGATGCCGTACGGGTGGTCGGAGATCTCGTAGTAGCCGGGCGCGAACGTGATCGGGGCGTGGACGATGGTCGCGCCCGCCGCGCGTGCGGCGGCGACGAGCCGGCGCGTGTTCTCGAGCATGCCCGTCCGCTCCATCACCTCCTGGACGGCGCCGTGGAGCGCGCCGCCGTCCGAGGTGAAGTCGTTCTGGTACTCGATCAGGACGACGGCGGTGCGCTTGGGATCGACCGGCATGGCGTGCTCCTCTCTCGTGGCTCCTCCCCGGACTCTACGCCGCGGCCGCTCCCGGCCGGCCGGGTATGGTCCGGCCGCTCCGATGATCCGCCTGGAACCGCTCTCCACCGCCCACGCGGCGCTGCTCGGCCCGATCCTCGAGGACGCCGACGCGCTCCGCTTCACGCGCATCCCCGAGCCGCCCGGCCCGGGCTTCGCCGAGGAGTGGACGGCGCGCTACGAGCGCGGCCGCGAGGACGGCGACGCGGAGGGCTTCGCGATCGTCGACGCGGACGACGGGGCGTTCCTCGGCGTCGCGCTCGCGCCGGTCATCGACCACGAGGGGCGCGAGGTCGAGCTCGGCTACATCGTGGCCCCCGGCGCGCGCGGCCGCGGCGTCGGGACCGCCGCGCTGCGGCAGCTCACCGCCTGGGCGTTCGACGAGCTCGGCGCGCTGCGGATCCAGCTGATCATCGACGCGGAGAACGCGCCGTCCCGGCGGATCGCCGAGCGCTGCGGCTACGTGCACGAGGGCACGCTGCGCTCCTCGCACCTCAAGCAGGGCATCCGGATCGACGCCGAGCTCTGGTCGCGGCTGCCGACGGATCCCTAGGCGCGACCAGCCATAGTGTTCGCCATGGCCACCACCGTCCCCGGGAGCGGCACGCTCCCCGACACGAGCCGATTCCGCCGCCAGGCGTTCGTCGACGGCGCCTTCGCGGACGCCGCCTCGGGCGCGACGTTCGCCTGCGTCAGCCCCGTGACGGGCGAGACGGTCTTCGACGTCGCCGCCTGCGACACGGAGGACGTCGACCGTGCCGTCGCGGCCGCGCGCCGCTCGTTCGAGGCGGGCACGTGGTCACGCCTCTCGCCGCGCGAGCGCCGCTCCGTCCTGCTCGGCCTCGCCGACCTGATCGAGCGCGACCGCGACGAGCTCGCGACGATGATCACCGTCGACATGGGTAAGCCGATCGGCGACGCCAAGGGCGAGGTCAGCGGCGCGGTGGCCTGCTTCCGCTACTTCGCGGAGGCCGTCGACAAGGTCTACGGCGAGGTCGGCCCGACCGGCCCGAGCGTGGTCAGCCTGGTCACCCGCGAGCCGATCGGCGTCGTCGGCATGGTCGTGCCGTGGAACTACCCGATCCTGATGCCGACGTGGAAGCTCGCGCCCGCGCTCGCCACCGGCAACTCCGTCGTCCTCAAGCCCGCCGAGCAGTCGCCGATCGTGGCGCTCGCGCTCGCCGAGCTCGCCGCCGAGGCGGGCATCCCCGACGGCGTCCTGAACGTGCTCCCGGGCATGGGCGAGACCGCCGGCCAGGCGATCGGCCGCCACATGGACGTGGACAAGGTCGCGTTCACCGGCTCGACCGAGGTGGGCAAGTTCTTCCTCGTCTACGCCGGCCAGTCGAACATGAAGGGCGTCCAGCTCGAGTGCGGCGGCAAGTCGCCCAACGTCGTCTTCGCCGACGTGCCGGACGTGGACCGCGCCGTCGCCGAGTCGGCCGAGGGCATCTTCGGCAACACGGGCCAGGTGTGCAGCGCCGGCTCCCGCCTGCTGCTGCAGGAGTCGATCGCCGACGAGTTCCTCGAGAAGCTCGCCCGCGAGGCCGTCAAGTGGACCCCGGGCGACCCGTTCGACGAGGGCACGCGGATGGGCTCGCTCGTCGACGAGACGCAGCTGGAGCGTGTGCTGGGCTACATCGAGGCGGGCACGGGCGAGGGCGCCGAGCTGCGCGCCGGCGGCACCCGCGCCCGCGAGGAGACGGGCGGCTTCTACGTCGAGCCGACGATCTTCGGCGGCGCCCGCAACGACATGAGGATCGCCCAGGAGGAGATCTTCGGCCCGGTCGTGACCGCGATCCCGTTCGGCTCGGAGGCCGACGGCATCCGGATCGCGAACGACACGATCTACGGCCTCACGTCCGGGGTGTGGACGAGCGACATCAACAAGGCCCACCGCTTCGCGCGCGCCGTGCGCTCCGGCACGGTGTGCGTCAACTGCTACGACCGCGGCGACAACGCCCTGCCGTTCGGCGGCGTCAAGCAGTCGGGCATCGGCCGCGACAAGTCGCTGCACGCGCTCGAGAACTACACGCAGCTCAAGACGACGTACATCAACGTGCTCGACGACTAGCGCTCACCCCTCGGGCGCGGCGTGCGTGTGCACCTCGAAGTGGGTGGACCGCAGGTCGCGCTCGAGGAGGTACCTGTCGTCCTCGGGATAGAAGACGGCGGTCTCGTGGTCGTCGCCCGCGAACGCCTTGATGGCGTCGATCGAGTCCCACAGCGTGAACATCACGAACTCCGTGCGCTCGCCGTCCTCGCGCCGGAGCATCCACGCCCCGCGGTTGCCCGGCGTCGAGACGTAGCCGGCGATCCCGGTCTCCTGCATGTAGTCCGCGTAGGCGTCGGCGTCCGCGCGGGCCACGGCCCCGCGCCACATGCGTGCGATCACAGTCGTCCTCCTGGGGGAGCGGTCGGATCCGGCATGATGGCGCGGATGGCAGCGATCGCGGCGGACGACCCCAGGGCGGCCGACGTGCGCGCCCTGCTCGGCCGCCATCTCGCGTTCGCGCATGCGACCACCGCACCCGAGGACGTCTTCGCGCTCGACGTCGACGCGCTCGCCGACCCCGCCGTCGCCTTCTTCTCCTGCCGCGACGACGACGGCGCGGTGCTCGGCGTCGGCGCGCTCAAGCGGCTCGACGGCGAGCACGCCGAGATCAAGTCGATGCACACCGCGGAGGAGGCGCGCGGCCGCGGCATCGGCGGCGCGATGGTCGAGCACCTCCTCGCGGTCGCCCGCGAGCGCGGCTTCCGGCGGGTGAGCCTGGAGACCGGCGCCGGCCCCGCCTTCGCGCCCGCCCGCGCGCTCTACGCCCGCGCCGGCTTCACGCCCTGCGAGGCGTTCGGCGACTACGTGCCGAGCGCCAACAGCGCGTACATGACCCGCACGCTCTAGTCCTCCGCGCGCCAGAGCACGGGGAAGAGCTCGTGGTCGAGCGGGTCGCCCGCCCGCAGGACGCCGTCGAGCTCCTCGTACGGCGGGCTGGTGCGGTGCGGGCGCGGCGCCCAGGTGACGTCGTCGCCCGTCACGCGGAGGGAGAACGCCCGGCGGCGGGTCGGCGAGCCGGCCGCGCCGTGGAGCGTGAGCATGTTGAAGGCCACCGCGTCGCCGGGCTCCATCGCCCAGCCGACGATGGGCCACGCGTCGCGGTCGGCGTCGATGTCCGGGACCTCCTCCAGCGTCCCCTCGTCGAACACCATCGCCGTCTTCTTCACGAACGAGCGCGGCATGAACCAGGTGCCGTCCGCGTGCGAGCCGGCGACGAACTCGAGGCGGCTCGGCTCCGCCACCGGGTCGAGCGGGATCCAGAACGACACGGTCTGGCTGCCGTCGATGGAGTAGTAGGGCTGGTCCTGGTGCCACGGGCTCCGGTCGCGCGTCCCGGCCTCCTTGACCAGCAGGTGGTCGTGGAACATCCGCACGGTCGTCGCGCCCATCAGCGCGCCCGCGATCGCCGGCAGCGGCGACGCCGCGATCGCCTCCGCGTACTCGGGGATCCGCTGCCAGTTGCGGAAGTCCTCGACGAACGCGCCCGGGTCGCCCGGCCGCGTGCCGTTCAACGCCAGCGGCCCCGGATCGGCGAGGTTGCGCTCGACGCCCGCCTCGAGCGTCGCGACCTGCTCCGGCCCGAGCACGCCGCGCAGCAGCACGACGCCGTCGCGGCGGAAGTCCTCGACGAGCTGCGGGTCGACGGGCGGCACGGCGCGGAAGACTACGCTGCCGGGCGTGGGGGACCGGATCGAGTGGCTGGACGGCGCGGTGGAGGCGGACTGCCCCGCGTGCGGCGCGGCCGGCGCGAAGCCGCGGGTGCTGCGGACGCGCACGCTCGGCCCCGGCGCGCGGCCGATCACGCTCGCCCGCTGCCCCGCGTGCGGGCTCCGCTTCTTCGCCGACCTGGGCGAGCCGCTCTCGTTCGAGGCGGCGCCCGCCGAGGCGATCGAGGAGCACTTCGAGCTCGGCATCGGCCTGCGCGGCAGCGTCGAGTGCCTCGGCCGCATCGATCGCGGGCGGGTCCGCACGCTGCTCGAGGTCGGCTGCGGCACCGGGCTCACGCTCGACTTCGCCCGCCACGCGCTCGGCTGGCAGGTGCTGGGCGCCGACACGAGCGCGATGAGCGCCCGCGCGGTCGAGGAGCTGGGCGTCCCGATCGCCGCCGGCCTCCTCGGCGAGAGCGCGGAGATCGCGGCGGGCGTCTGGGACCTCGTCTTCGCCTGCGAGGTGATCGAGCACGTCACGCGGCCGGCGGCCTTCCTCGCCGCCGTGCGCGCCGCCCTCACGCGCGGCGGCGCGTTCCTGCTCCGCACGCCCGCCGCCGAAGGGCTGGCGCCCGGGCGCGAGGAGCGCGCGCTCGTGGCGATCCTCTCGCCCGGCTACCACCCGATGCTCCACACCGCGGGGAGCCTCGAGCGGCTCCTGCGCGCGGCCGGGTTCGGGGACGTCCACGTCCTGCGCGAGGGCGACACGCTGCACGCGGCGGCGGCCGTCGACGCGGTCGCCTGGGAGCCGGACGGCACGCTCCCGGACGGCGCCGTCCCCCGCTACCTGGACGAGCGCGCGGACACGCTGGCGACCGGGCTCGCCGCGCGCCAGGGCCTGCTCCAGCAGCTCACCAACGAGGCCGTCAACCGCGGCGACGCCGCCACCGCGGCGGGCGCGCTCACCCGGCTCGACGCGACGCTGCGGGCGCGCCACGGCGCGGGCCTCGACGCGGCAGCCGACGCGGTCCCGCCGGTCAAGGCCGCCGCCTTCGCCGGGGCGTTCGTGGCCGCCGCGCTCGCCGCCGAGCTGGCGGGCGACCGGGCCCGCGCGGCCGACCGCTTCCTCGCCGCCGCGGCGGCCTCCGAGGTGGCCGCCGCGCTCCTCCGGCAGCTCAACTCGTTCCACGAGGGCGCCGAGCAGACGCGCGAGCTGGCCGAGCGGCGCGCGTTCGCGCTCACGGTGGAGGACGACCCGGAGCGCGCCGCCGCGCTCCTGCGGCAGATGCTCGCCGGCCCGGAGCGCGACGCGCGCCTGCTCGAGCTCTTCGCCCACCTCGTCGGCGCAGGCGCGTTCGACGCCGCGCTGGAGCTCGCGCCCGAGGTCGAGCGGCTCCTCGCGCCCGACGCGGACGGGCACGCGGCCAGGGAGGCGCGCTGGGCGCTCGCCATGCTGCTCCTCCACGCCGCCGGCCGCCCCGCCGACGCGGCGGGCCAGTTCGCCCGCGCGACCGCCGAGGCGGCGGACGCCGACCGCGCCGCCGCCGCCCGCTTCCACGAGGGCTACGCGCGCTGGCACGCGGGCGACCGCGACGGCGCGGACCCGCTGCTGCGGGCGACGCTCGCCGACCCCGCGGCCGCCGCCTGGGCGGAGCAGGCCGCGGCGCTGCTCGCCGCGCCCGCCTACGCGGGATAGGGCGCGTCCGGGATCCGCGCCGGGTCGGCGTCCCAGCGCAGTGCCGTCGGGCCCGTCTTGCGCGCGATCACGGCCACGGCGAAGAAGCCGGCCGCGCGGTGCGCGTCGTGCCACGCCTCGCCGACGGAGAAGAAGGGGAACAGGTGCATCGGGCTGCCGCGCACCACGTCGACGACCTCGAAGCCCGCCTCCGCGCAGAACAGCGACCGGTACGCGGCGTCGGAGAAGCGGAAGTAGTCCCACGGGAGGTCGTGCATCCCGCACGACTGCGGGGCGATGATGAGCGCGTGCCCGCCCGTGACGAGCACGCGGTTGAGCTCGAGCACGACCTTCCACGGGAACGCGAGGTGCTCGAAGACGTCGTAGGAGCAGGCGAAGTCGAACCGCTCCTCGCCGAGCGCCGCCGCCATCGCGTGCACGTCGGCGACCACGTCGACCCCGTCGCCGGGCAGGATGTCGACGCCCACGTACTCCGCGACCGGCCCGACGAGGTCGCGGTGCAGCACACCCGACCGGGCGCGTCCGCCGATCTCCAGCATCCGCGGCGCGGGATGGGCGGCGACGAGGCCGCGGAAGCGCTCGATCAGCGCGGCCTCCGCGGCCGTCCAGGTCGCGTTGCCGTCGAGCGAGAGCTCCAGCGGCGGCCCGCCGCCGTCCGCGAACGCGACCTCGAGCGAGCAGGTCCAGGCGCGCAGGTCGGGGTCGACGAGCCCCGCCGCGACGAAGCCCGCCGGGCCGAGCTGCGGCGCGCCCTCGACCGCGTGGCCGACCGTCCCCTCGAGCAGCGGCGAGCCCGTGCCGTCGCGCAGCGTCACGCGCGCCGGGCACGCGTCCTCGCCGCGCAGTGCGAAGCCCTCCACCCGCACGTAGTCCCACGCCCGCACGACGCGGTCCAGCCGCCATTGCGTGTCCATCAGACGAGCGGCACCCTGGTCCCGCGCAGCAGCTGCGCGGCAGCCGTGATGTACGCCGGGTCGTAGTCCGTGTGCGTCTCGAGCAGCTCGCGCACGTCGGTCGCGTACGGGATCTCCGCCGGGTTGTGGAGCAGCAGCTCGCGCTTCACGAACGGGCAGCGGAAGTCGCGCAGCAGCGTGTCCCAGAACGCGTGCGTCGGGTTCTGCGGGATGCCGCGGCGGACGTGCGCGGCGGTCTCCATCAGGTGGCGCAGGCCCTGCCCGGCGGTGCGGTCGTTCACGGCGGCGACGAGCGCCGCGTCGTCCAGGATCGCGTTCTCGGGCAGCGCGCGCACGTGGGCGAGCCGCGCCGGCAGGTCGTCGATCCAGCGGCGCGCGACCGCCTCGTACGGGCACGTCGCCGCCGCGACGAGCCCGCCGCGCAGCAGCGCGGTCGAGAGCCCGAGCTCCCCGTCGCGCACGACCTGGCGCTTCGCGTTCGGGAACGGGTAGGCCGAGAGGAAGTCCCACAGCGCCGGGTGGTCGAGCGCGGTGCGCCGGAGGACGAGGAAGTAGCTCTGGAGGTGGTAGCCGAGCTGCCAGGAGTCCGTGATGCCCCAGAAGTCCGCGTCGCGCACCGCGGGGTGCTCCCAGCTCTCGCGCAGGTCGTGCACGGGGCCGAACACGCTGTCGTTCGCGAGCACGAGCTCGTCGAGGTCCGCGAGCAGCGGCCGCGCCTCGTGGATGCCGGCGAGCCAGGAGGCGAAGTCCCAGCCCGTGTTCACGCGCCGCAGGACGAGCGGGGCGAGCGCGGGGTCGACCGGCACGCCGCCGGCCGTCGTGTCCACCACGAGCACGCCCGCGTCGAGGCCGTCGAGCGCGGCGAGGTAGTCGCGGACGTGCGCGGGCAGGACGCGCCCCGGCTGGTGGACGGCGACGATCGCCAGCCGGCCGCGGCGGGCCACGCGGTCGCGGAGCGCCGCGAACGAGCCCTCTCGTGCGAGCACGGTGTCGGCGGCGAACGGCCCCGGCCGGACGGACTGCGCCGCGCGGCCGTTGGCGCCGCCGCCGACGACGACGGAGAGCGGGCTCTGGTCGAGCTCGAGGTCGGTGCCGGTCGCCCGCGCGCGCACCGCGTGGGCCACGCCGTCGTTCCAGTCGCGGCCGATCGGGAGTACGAAGCCATAGCGCCCGGAGCCGACCCCCGCCGCGGCGAGGTCGACGCGGAAGTGGTCGCACAGCGTCCGCCCGATCACCTCGTCGTCGATGAGGATCTCGATCTCCAGCGTCTCCTCGGGCTGCGAAGGGTCGCGCGCCCAGCCGGACACCTGGCCGCCCAGCACGCCGTCGAGCGTGCCCTCGATGTGATCGGGGATCCCGGGGATCGACATCCGCCCGGAACGCTAATGCGCCAAACGGGCGGAGGCGGTCAGGGTCCGAACGCCCGCCGCCGCGGGCCGCCCCGGGCGAAGCGCCAGAGCACGAACGCGAGCAGCAGCGGGAAGCCCACCGGATGGCCGACGGCCACGCTCGCCGCGATCGCGAGCGCGACGAGCAGGACGGGGAGCACCGGCCAGAGCGGCGGGCGCACCGCGGGCGGCCGGCGGGGTGCGGGAGCGGGCGGGCCGGGGAGGTCTGCCTCGAGGGCGGCGAGGTCGCGCCCGTGCACCGCGGCGTTCGCGGCGGCGAGGCGCTCCTCGAGCTCCTCCATCGTCAGGCGCCCGGCCGCCGCGTGGGCGGAGAGGCGCTCCGCGGCGGCGGCGCGCTCCGCGTCGCCGACGCGCATGTCGTGCGGCTGGGTCATGCCGTCAAGTATAGACGTCTAACGATTAGAGATCAAATGAAAGACTGGACGAGGCGCGTCTCGTCACCGACCTCGAGCCGCGGGCGCAGCGCGGGCGGGACGCCGCTCGACGGCGCGGTGACGCCGATGCGGTCGCCCGCGCGCAGCGGCGCCGGGTAGCGGATCGCCATGGCGACCGGGACCCTACCCCCGCAGGTGGAGCTTGTCCGGGTTGCGCATCACGTCGACGCGCACGATCCGGCCGTCGTCGACGGTGAACGCGAGCACGGACGGCACGCCGTCCGGGCGGAGGACGACGAGGCCCGGCTGCCCGTTGAGATCGACGATCTCGCGCCGGGCGGTGTGCCGCGTCTCGCGGTTGATCTTCAGCCACGCCTTCGCGACCCGCCGGGCGCCGTGCAGCGGCTTGCGCGCGGCGATCACGCGGCCGCCGCCGTCGGCCGTGAACGTCACGTCGGGGTCGAGGATCTCCAGCATCAGCGCCATGTCGCCCTCCGCCGTCGCCTTCGCGAACGCCTCGACGAGCCGGCGGTGCTCGCCCGCCTCCACGGGGTGGCGGGGCCGCGCGGCGGTGACGTGCCGGCGCGCGCGGGAGGCGAGCTGGCGCGCGGACTCCGGCGTTCGGCCGACGATCTCGCCGACCTCCGCGAACGGCACGTCGAACACGTCGTGGAGCACGAACGCGGTCCGCTCGGCGGGCGAGAGCTGCTCGAGCACGGCCAGCAGCGCGTAGCTCACGGACTCGTCGAGCGTGACGCGGTCGGCGGGATCGGGCGGCGGGGTCGCGGCGGCGACGGGCGCGATCACGGGCTCGGGCAGCCACGGGCCGACGTAGCGCTCGCGGCGCGCCCGGGCGGAGCGCAGCGCGTCGAGCGCGAGCCGGCCCACGACGGTCGTCAGCCAGGCGTCGAGGTCCTCGACCGACTCCGCGCCGGCGCGCTCGAGCCGCAGCCACGCCTCCTGCACGACGTCCTCCGCCTCGCCCAGGTCGCCGAGCTGGCTGTAGGCGAGGCGGAGGAGCCGCGGGCGCGCGGCCGCGAACCGGTCGGCCAGGGCCGCGCGCGGGCTCATCGGGCGGCGATGGGGGTGTTCGAGCTCATGCCTCCTTGACGAGACGGCTGCCCGGAACGTGACCTCCTCAGTCGAAGACCGGCGTCTGCGGCGTGTAGGTCCCGGTCAGGACGAGCTGGAGGTAGCGGCCCGCGTTGTTGACGTACTCGTCGCTGTGGGCCGCGGCGCGGTCCACGACGTCGAGGTACGGGAGCGCCGCCGTGCCGACGTAGGTCAGCGCGTTGAGCGCCAGCAGGCGGACGCGGACGCTCGCGTGCGTGTCGATCGTCTCCGCGAGGAACGCGACCGGGCGGCCGCCGTGGCCGAGCCGGGCGAGCGTCTCGGCGACGACCACGCGGACCTGCGGCGACGGGTCGTCCTCCAGCGCCGCGGCGAGCGTCTCGACCGCCGGGCCGGCGGCGTCGCCCAGCATGAGCAGGCCCTGCGCGGCCCAGTAGCGGACGGCCTCGTTGTCGTCGCCGAGCGCGCCGGCGAGGTCGCCGAGGTTGTCCGGGTCGCGCTCGATCGCGGTCCCCGCGACACGGAGGACCTTCTTGATCGGGAAGGCGCCGGGCGCGCGGCTCTCGTCGTAGCCCTCGAGCGGCGAGCCCTCCGGGATGAAGCCGTTGTCGTTCGTGTCGAGCAGGTGCGCGTCGAGCGCCCTGCGCATCCGCTGGAGCTCGTCGCGGTGGCGCGGCGTGCCGGCGAGGTTCGCGATCTGGTCCGGGTCGCGGTCGAGGTCGTAGAGCTCCTCCGCGGGCTTCTCGTCCCAGAACGCCTCCTGCACGGGCGTCACCGTCCCGTCGAGGTGGGCCTGCTCCCAGTCCTGGTAGCCGCGCTGCTGCCACATGTAGGCCATGCTCTGGCCGTAGGGGCGGTGCGGCATGTAGTTGCGGACGTAGAGGTAGCGCTCGTCGCGCACGGAGCGCTGGAGGTCGTAGCGCTCGTCCATCCGGCTGCGCTGGCCGAAGACGTAGCGGCGCTCGCGGCGCTTGCGCCCGAGGAACGGGACGCTGTCGAAGTGCTCGGGCACCCGGAGGCCGGCGAGCGAGAGCACGGTCCCGGGGAGGTCGACGCAGCTGACGGGCGTGTCGATCGCCGAGCCGGGCCGCGCCGGCGCGAGGTGGCGCCACCCCTGCGGGATGCGGACGATGAGGGGGACCCGGAGCCCGTCGTCGTTCGCGAAGCGCTTCGAGCGCGGGAGCACGCCGCCGTTGTCGCCGAAGTAGAAGACGATCGTGTCCTCGGCCAGGCCGTCCGCCTCGAGCTCGGCCAGCCGCGCGGCGAGCTCGGCGTCCATGCGCTCCATGTTGTCGTAGGAGCGGGCGCGGTCCTCGCGGATGCTCGGCGTGTCCGGGACGTACGGCGGGACGCGGACCGTCGCCGGATCGGTGACGAGCGGCGTCCGCGGGAACAGCCGCGACTCGTGCGTCGCCTGCGAGGAGAACATCGCGAAGAACGACGCCCCCGCCGGGCGGTTGCGCCACGTCGCGCGGTTGCTCGACTCGTCCCACGTCGCGGCGAGGTCGACCGTCGCGTTGTAGTCCGTCTTGACGTTGTTCGTGCAGTAGTAGCCGGCCGCGCGCAGGTACTCGGGGAAGCCGCGGATCCAGTCGGGCTTGCGGGCGATCGCGCGCATGTTGTGCGCGGGCCCGCACGTCTCTGCGTACTTGCCGGTGAGCAGCGCGAAGCGCGACGGCGCGCACACGGGCGCGGCCGAGTGCACGGACTCGTAGCGGATGCCCTCGGCGGCGAGCTTGTCGAGCGCCGGCGTGCGCGCGACCGGGTCGCCGTAGGCCCCGATGTACGGGTTGTTGTCCTCGCTGAGGAACCAGACGAAGTTCGGCCGCTCCTGCCCGGCGGCCGCCGCGCGCTCGCTCAGCGCCGCCATCGAGGTCAGCGCCGCGGCCGCGCCCGCCCCGCCCGCCAGGAAGCCCCGCCGGTCCATTCCCGCCTGCTGCATCGATCCCCCGCCTTCTTCATCAACTTTGTACATCGACTCTATCGACTTTGGTCGGCGGATCGCCGGAACGATGAGCCGGGCGCGCTGCGGCAGTCTGCATCTCCGAACCCGACCGATAGGAGGACCGCCCATGCCGTCCGTGACCTTGTGCCTGCCCACCGCCGACCGCCGCACCGCCCACGACTTCTACGTCGCCGCCTTCGGCCTCGAGCCCGTCGGCGAGCTCGCGAGCGACGGTTTGCCCGAGCCGCTGCAGTTCGTCCTGGACGGCGACGCGCGGCTCATGCTGATCCCCCGCACGGGCTTCGGCTGGGTGGCGACGCCGAACGCGGTCGCGGAGCGCGGCACCAGCGAGTGCCTGCTCTCCGTGGAGGCCGCCACCGACGCGGAGGTCGACGCGCTGGCCGAGCGCGCGCGGGCGGCCGGCGCGGACGTCGTCGTGCCGGCCGCGCGGCAGTCGTGGGGCGGCTACGCCGCCACCGTCGCGGACCCCGACGGGCACCTCTGGATGATCACGGCCGCGCTGCGCACGTAGGATCCGCGCTCCTCATCGACCAAGGAGCAGGTATGAGCGCGGAATGGCCGCTGGTGAAGGCGGGGCAGAAGGGGCCGCGGGTGAAGGCCCTCCAGCGGCTGCTGCTGGGCCGTGGCGCCGACCTGACGCCGGACGGCGACTTCGGAGCCGGCACGACCGCCGCGCTCACGGCGTTCCAGAAGGCGAACGGGCTCGACCCCGACGGCGTCGCCGGCACCGCGACCTGGACCAAGGTCGTCGTGCTCGTGAAGCCCGGCCAGAAGGGCGAGCCCGTCACCGCGGTGCAGGAGCTCGTCAAGACCCCGGCGGACGGCATCTTCGGCCCGGCGACCGAGAAGGCCGTCCGCGCCTTCCAGGAGCGCGTGCACCTGAGCGCCGACGGCATCGCCGGCCCGCACACGTGGCAGCTTCTCATCGTCGAGAACTGAGGTGCGCTACCGGCGGATGCCGATCGAGGTCGAGTCCCCGGAGGAGCTCGGGTACGACACCATCGCGAACAACCTCGCGGAGAGCTCGTTCAGCGACCTCCGGCTGGCGGACTTCGGCATCGACGCCGACGTCTCGCAGATCCTCCTGCAGTACGGCGACCACCGCGGCCTGCCGGAGCTCCGCGAGCTGATCGCGCGCGACGGCGTCGACCCGGGCGACGTGCTCGTCGTCCCCGGCGCAGCGCCCGCGCTGTTCCTCGTCGCCACGACCCTCCTCGAGCCGGGCGACCACGCGCTCGTCACCCGCCCCAACTACGCCACCAACGTCGAGACGCCGCGGGCGATCGGCGCCGGCGTGGAGTACCTCGACGTCCGCTGGGAGGACGCGTGGGAGCTCGACCCGGAGCGGATCGCCGCGGCGCTCCGGCCCGACACGAGGCTCGTCAGCGTCTGCGTCCCCCACAACCCCACGGGCCGCACGCTCGACGAGCCGCGCCTGCAGGCGATCGTCGACGTCGTCGAGCGCCACCCGACCGCGCGGCTGCTCGTCGACGAGACCTACCGCGAGCTCGCCTACGACGCGCCGCCGCTCCCGCTCGCCGCCTCGCTCTCGCCGCGGGCGGTCGGCGTCTCCTCGCTCTCCAAGGCCTACGGCCTGCCCGGCCTGCGGATCGGCTGGCTCACGACCACCGACCCGGCCTTCGCGGAGCAGCTGCTCGCGGCGAAGGAGCAGGTCCTGCTCGCGGGCTCGCTCGTCGACGAGACGATGGCCGCCCGCGTGCTCGAGCGCCGCGACGACGTCCTCCCGGGCATGCTCGCCGCCGTCCGCGAGCGCCGCGACGCGGTCACCCGCTGGATGGCGGAGTCCGAGCACTTCGAGTGGCACCCGCCGCAGGCCGGCGTGGTCTGCTTCCCGCGCTTGGCGCCGGAGCGCGGCGCCGACCCCGAGGTGTTCCACACCGCCGCGCTGCGCGACCACGGGACCTACGTCGGCCCCGGCCACTGGTTCGAGCAGGACCGCCGCCACTTCCGCCTCGGCTTCGGCTGGCCGGGGATGGACGAGCTGGCCCGCGGGCTCGACGGCCTGACGGCCGCCGCCCGCGACGCGGAGCGCGCGGCCGCCTAGGCGGCCGCGGCGCCCTCCGCCGCGCGCTGGATCCCGCTCCGGCGGCCGAGCGGCTTCGCCGGCAGGGAGAGCATGAGGAAGACGACGAGCAGGCCGAGCGGCGCGGCGACGAGGAAGATCTCGCCGATCGCGGTCCCGTAGCCGTGCTCGACGACGTGCGCGACCGGCTCGGGGAGCGACGACACGTCGGGCACCGTGTTCCCGCCGGCCGCGCCCGCCTTGACCCCCAGGTCCGACAGGCCTGCGGCGATCGTCGTCGTCGCGTGGTGGGCGAGCAGCGCGCCGAGCGCCGAGACGCCGACCGCGCCGCCGAGCGACCGCATGAAGGCCACGAGCGCGGAGCCGGCCCCGATGTCCTCCAGCCGCAGCGAGTTCTGCACGACCAGCACGAGGTTCTGCATCAGCATCCCGATGCCGGAGCCGAGGATGACCATGAACACCGCGAGGATCCCGAGGTGCGTGGTCTCGTCGAGCGTCCCCATCAGGAACAGGCCGGCGGTGAGGAGCGTCGCGCCGGCGACCATGTAGGGCTTGTAGACGCCGGTCTTCGTGACCCGCCGCCCGACGAGGATCGAGGACAGCAGCAGGCCGCCCACCATCGGGATCGTCAGCAGCCCGCTCTCGGTCGGCGACTTCGCCCGGGCGATCTGCATGTACTGCGTGAGGAAGACGGTCGTCCCGAACATCGCGACGCCGACCGCGATGCTCGCCAGCACGGCGATCACGATCGTGCGGTCGCGGAACAGGCGCAGCGGGATCAGCGGCTCGGGCGCGCGGCGCATCACGAACACCGCGCCGACGGTGAGGGCCAGGCCGAGCAGGACGAGCAGCAGCGTCTGCCACGAGACCCAGTCGAACTGCGTGCCGGCGAGCGAGACCCAGATCAGGAGGCTCGCGACGCCGCCGGACACGAAGAGGGCGCCGGGGAAGTCGAGGTAGACCTTGCGCCGCGGCTTCGCCGGCAGGTGCAGCGTGCGCTGGAGGACGATGAACGCGGCGACGGCGAACGGGACGCCGACGTAGAAGCACCAGCGCCAGCCGAGCCCGTCGGTGAGCACGCCGCCGATGAGCGGGCCGACGACGGTGCCGAGGCCGAAGACCGCGCCGAGGTAGCCGGCGTAGCGGCCGCGCTCGCGCGGGGAGACGAGGTCGGCGAGGATCACCTGGACGAGCGCCGTGAGGCCGCCGACCCCGAGGCCCTGGATCACGCGACAGCCGATCAGGAAGGACGTCGACTCGGAGAGCCCGGCGAGGATCGAGCCGGCCGTGTAGATCACGAGGCCGGTCTGGACGAGCGTCTTGCGGTCGTAGAGGTCGGCGAGCTTGCCCCAGATCGGCGTCGAGACGGTGAGCGCGAGCAGCGTCGCGGTCACGACCCAGGTGTAGGAGGACTGGGAGCCGCCCAGGTCACCGATGATCTCCGGCAGCGCCGTCGAGACGACGGTGCTCGAGAGGATCGCGACGAACATGCCGAGGAGGAGGCCGGACATGGCCTCGAGCACCTCGCGGTGCGTCATCGCCGGCGGGTCGGCGTGGGTGGCGGTGGGGGCGGTGGTGGTCATGGCACGGCTTCCGTAATCGTGGTCTCAATACATAGTTGTACCAAGTACATGTTCGGTTACACTCTTCCGTGATGACCACCCCCGGACTCCGAGAGCGGAAGAAGCTGGCGACGTGGCGGGAGATCCGCGCCGCGGCGCTCCGGCTGTTCGGCGAGCGCGGCTTCGACGCGGTCTCGATCGACGAGATCGTCGCCGCGGCCGGCGTGTCCCGGACCACGTTCTTCAACTACTTCCCGGGGAAGGAGGCCGTGGTCTTCGACCCGGACCCGGAGGAGCCGGAGCAGTGGCGCGCCCTGCTCGCGGCGCGGCCGGACGGCGAGCCCGTGTGGGAGAGCCTGACCGCGGTGCTGCTCGAGTACACGGAGCGCACCGCCGACCGCGTCATCGTGCGCCGCCGCCTGCGCGACACGTCGCCGGCGCTCGCCCAGGGGATGGCCGACCGCCGCGACCGCTTCTACGGCGAGCTGCGCGAGTGGGCCGCGGCACGGACGGGCGACGCGCTCCGCACCACCCTCCAGGTCAACCTCGCCGCCGCGGCCGTCATGACCGCCTACGAGCGCTGGCAGTGCGACGAGCCGGTCGAGGTGCTGCTCGACCTGATGCGCGCCTGCCTGGCGCAGGCCGGCGCGGGCCTGCGCGAGGACTAGCCCCCGCTATCGTCGGGAGCACCCCGTTGTCCGATCTGCTCGGCATCCTCGCCGTCCTCGCCCTCGTCGGCGGGAACGCCTTCTTCGTCATCGGCGAGTACTCGATCGTGACGGCGCGCCGCGGCCCGATCGCGGCCATGGCGGCGGAGGGCAAGGCGGGCGCGCGCGCCGCGCTGCGCCTGATGGCCGACCCCGTCCGCGTGATCTCCACGGTGCAGGTCGGGATCACCGCGCTCGGCATCCTCACCGGCGCGATCGGCGAGCCGCTCGTGCGCGACCTGCTCGGCGACGGCCTGCCCCACTGGGCCGGGTTCGTGATCGCCTTCGGCGTCGTCACCTACCTCTCGGTCGTGCTCGGCGAGCTGGTGCCGAAGGCGCTCACGCTCGACCGCGCGGAGCGGCTCGCGGTCTGGGTGGCGCCGCCGGTCGAGCTGATGGCCAAGGTCCTGCGCCCGGTCGTCTGGGTCCTGCAGGGCTCCGCGCAGTGGCTCCTGCGGCCGTTCGGCGTGCGCGACGTCGTCGCGGGCGACAGCATCCGCAGCGCCGACGAGCTGCGCGCGCTGGTCGACGAGGCCGAGGCGGGCGGCCTGATCCCGCGCGCCCAGGAGGAGCTCCTGCACAACGTGTTCGACTTCGCCGGCCGGGAGGCGCGCGACGTGATGGTCCCCGCCGCCGAGGTCGCGTGGCTGCCCGCGGAGGCGAGCGCCGGCGACGCGCTCGCGCTGGCGCTCGAGCGGCCGCACAGCCGCTTCCCGGTCGGGCGCGGCTCGCTCGACCACGTCGTCGGCGTCGTGCACGTGCGCGAGCTCGCGGCGGGCGCGCAGGCCGACCCGCGGCCCACCGTCGAGGAGGTCGCCCGGGAGGCGGCGCTCGTGCCCGAGACGAAGGACCTCGGCGCGCTGCTCCGCGACCTGCGCGAGCAGCACCAGCAGGTGGCGGTCGTCGCCGACGAGTACGGCCGGACCGTCGGCCTCGTCACGGTCGAGGACATCCTCGAGGAGATCGTGGGCGAGATCGAGGACGAGTACGACCTGCCCGACAACTCGATCGAGCGACTCGAGGACGGCGCGCTGCGCGTTGCCGGCTCGATGACCGTCGACGACTTCAACGAGATGACCGGCAACGCGCTGCCCCAGGACGGCGCGCACACGCTCGCGGGCCTCGTCTTCGACGCGCTCGGCCGCCGGCCCGAAACCGGCGAGCGGGTCGTGGTGGGCACGCTCGAACTCGCCGTCCGGGAGGTCGACGGCGCGCGCATCGCGCAGCTGGAGATCCGGCCCGTCCCCGCGGAACGACAGGAGGTGGCGTGATGGAGCCCTTGCGGAAGGTGCGGCTCGACGAGGCGGCCGCGGCGCGGCCGGAGTACTGGTCCCAGCAGGTGCTGGGCGAGGCCAACGGCAGCCTGTTCAAGGTCGCCAAGGGCACGGGCTCGACGCTGTGGCACAGCCACGAGGACATGGACGAGGTCTTCCTCGTCACGGGCGGCACGCTCGTCGTCGAGCTGCGGTCGGGCGACGTGACGCTCGAGGCGGGCGAGATGCTCATCGTGCCGCGCGGCACAGAGCACCGCCCGCGGGCGGACGGGGACGCGCGCTTCCTCATCGTCGGCACGGCGGTGACGTCGAACGCGGCGGGCGGCAAGCCCGACTGGAGCGCCGGCGGCGGCGCGCCGCCGGCCTAGGCGGCGGTGACGGCGCTCGGCGCCTCGAGCGCCGCGAGGTGGTCGTGCACGCGCTGCACCCACTCCTCCGAGCGGGCGTCGGCCTGCACCTGGAGCTTCGGCGCGTCGATCCGCAGGTCCGCCGGCACCTCCGCGCCGACGTGTGCGAGCACGCGCCGGATGACCGGGTCGGGGTCCGCGGCGAGCTCCTCGTAGGTGACCTTCAGCGACTCGACGCCGAGCCCGAGGAAGTACGCGTCCCAGGAGGCGTCGTGCGCCGTGAGCTGGCGGACGAGGAAGTTGATCGCGCGGAAGGAGAAGACGGGCTCGGCCTTCTCACCGGCCGCGCCGCCGCCGTCCTGGCGCCAGGCCTGCGTCTGCACGGCCTTCCACAGCGAGACGGCCTGCCGGACCTTGTCCTCGCGGGTGATCTGCACGTAGCGGAGGCCGGGGAACGAGCGCGCCAGCAGCTCCGGGACCGGGCGGCCGGCGTTGCCCTCGATCCCGCGCAGGAGCGTCGCGAAGTCGCCGAGGTAGCCCCACATCAGCTTGGCGCCGAAGACGCCGTTCGGCGTCGTGCCCTGCTCGAGCGTCCACTCGAGGTAGCGCTCGTACGCGTCGGGCTGCCACAGCGGGCTCGGCTCGGGCATCGGCCCGTCGGGCATCTCGCGGAAGGCGAGGCGCTCGATGATGTTCGCGTGGCGCTCCGGGTCGAAGTACTCGTGCGGGCGCCGCGGCACGCCGGAGTGGCGCAGCGCCTCGAAGTACTCCTCCGGATGGCCGGCGAGGCCGGTCTGGTCGAGGAGATGGCACAGGAGCGTGCTGCCGCTGCGCGGGGTGGCGCAGACGAGGTACGAGCGGGAGGGGAGTGCCACGTGGATCACCTTACACGACTAACTCGGTCGGGATTATGGTCTTCGCGGGTGCATCGCACGACCGTGCGATGCCGCCGGAGGTGCCTCCCGGTATCGCTACCCAGACCGTGCACGTCCTGATCACCCACGTCGGCGGTCCGACCGCGCTGATCGAGGTCGGCGGCTGGCGCCTGCTCACCGACCCGACGTTCGACGCACCGGGCGGGAAGTACAAGTTCGGGTACGGCACCGGCTCGCGCAAGACGGGCGGTCCGGCGATCGCCGCCGCCGACGTCGGCGCGCTCGACGCGGTGCTGCTCACCCACGACCACCACGACGACAACCTGGACGCGGCCGGCCGCGCGCTGCTGCCCGCGGCGGGCGCCGTCGTCACGACCGCCTCGGGCGCGACGCGGCTCGGCGGGAACGCGCGCGGGCTCGCGCCGTGGGAGTCGACGACGCTCGAGGCGGAGGGGAAGCCGCCGCTGACGATCACCGCGACCCCGTGCCGCCACGGCCCGCCGCTCAGCCGCGTGCTCGTCGGCGACGTGATCGGCTTCGCGCTGGCCTGGGACGGGCAGGACCACGGCGTCCTGTGGGTCACGGGCGACACCGTGCTCTACGACGGCGTCCGCGACGCGGCCGAGCGCCTCGACGTCGACACGATGCTGCTGCACCTCGGCGACGTGCACTTCCCGATCACGGGCCCCGCGCACTACACGCTCAGCGCGCGCGAGGCGGTGCAGCTCTGCGAGGTCGCGGGCGCGCGCACCGTCGTCCCCGTGCATTACGAGGGCTGGTCGCACTTCAAGCAGGGCCGCGATGCGGTCGAGCGGGAGCTCGCGACCGCGCCGGAGCGCGTCCGCCGCAGCATCCGCTGGCTCGAGCCCGGCGTCGCCACGATGATCGCGTAGCCGGGATCCACGCCGCGGGAACCGGTTGACCCGGTCTTAGACCGGGCGGGTAGGGTTGCGCGCGGCATGGACGCGCCACCCGCGATGCCGCCGGCCACGCTGCGAGGCCGCGACGGCGAGGCCGCCCTCATCGGGGAGGTCCTCGGCGCCGCGCGCGACGGCACGGGCGGCGTGCTGCTCGTCGAGGGCGCCGCCGGGCTGGGCAAGACGCGGCTGCTCGACGAGTCGCTGCGGATCGCCCGCCGGCTCGGCATCGCCGCCGGCCGAGGCGGGGCGCGGCCCGGGCCGGCCGTCATCCCGATGGGCCCGCTGCTCTCCGCGCTCTTCGACGGGCCTGAGCCGCTGCTGCGCCGCGCCGACCTGGAGACGGTTCCCGAGCAGCGCTACTGGCTGCTGCAGGAGCTCCAGGAGCTGCTCGAGCGCCGGGCGGCCGCCGCGCCGGTGCTCGTCGTCCTCGACGACCTCCAGTGGGCCGATCCGGGGACGATCGAGGGCCTCCGCACGCTCGCGTCGTCGCTCGCCGGGCATCCCGTCGTGTGGCTCGTCGCGCTCCGCTCCGGCGAGGCGCCGATGGCGCTGCTGCGCGCCGCCGACGAGCTCGCCGTCCAGGGCGCCCGGTGGCTGCGGCTCGCGCCGCTCGGCCCGCCGGCCGTCCGCGCGATCGCGGAGGACGTCCTGCGCGCGGCGCCCGACGCGGAGCTGCTCACGCTCGCCGCCCGCGCCCACGGCAACCCGTTCCTCCTGCACGAGCTGCTGCTCGGCCTCGCCGAGGAGGACCTCGTCCACGTCGGGGGCGGGCGCGCGGCGCTCCGCACCGCCCGGCTGCCGGGACGGGTCGCGCGCTCGATGCGCGAGCGGCTGGAGGGCATGTCGCCCGAGGCACGCCGGGCCGCGACGGTCGCGGCCGTGCTCGGCCGCGCGTTCCGCTTCGACGACCTCGCGGCGATGCTCGGCGTAGCGCCCGCGCCGCTGCTCGAGGCCGTGGAGGAGCTCGTGCGCGCCGACATCCTCGCCGAGGACGCCGACGGGCTCCGCTTCCGCCACGACCTCATCTGCGAGGCCGTGCTCGACACCGTGCCCGCGCCCGCGCGGCGCGCGCTCGACCGCCAGGCGGCCGAGGTGCTCCTGCGCGCCGGCGCGCTGCCCGTGGAGATCGCCGCGCGGCTGGCCGACAGCGCCGAGGCGGGCGACGCCGTCGCCGCGCAGGTGCTGCACCAGGCGGCGCGGACGCTCGCGGCCTCCGACCTCGCCGCCGCCTGCGACTTCAGCGTCAAGGCGCTCGAGCTCGTCGCCGACGACGCGCCCGAGCGGGTGGAGCTCGTGAAGGAGACGGCGCTGCTGCTCCACCTCTCCGGCCGGGTCGAGGCCGCACGGGCGTTCGCCGCCGACGCGATCGTGCACGCGCTCACGCCGGCCGAGCGCGCGGAGGTCGCGCTCGCCACGGCGACGATGTTCGCGCTCCCGCCGCCGCTGCGGGTCGAGGCGGGCCAGGGCGCGCTCGCGCTCGACGGCGTCCCGCCCGGCCTGCGCGCGCTCCACGCCGCGATCCTCGTGCTCAACCTCGTCGCGGCGGGCGCGGGGCGCGAGGCGCTGGACGCCGAGCGGCGCGCCGTGGCGCTCGTGGCGGAGGCCGGGGAGCCCGCCGCGGCCCGCACGCTGGAGATGAGCCGGCTCGCGCTCGACGAGGTCGCGGGCCGCTACGCGGCGATGCTCGACCGGGCGCGCCGCTTCGGCCGCCTCGAGGGCAGCGCGCAGGACCAGGCGGTCGCGCACGCGCTGCAGTGGTTCAGCGCGAACGCGCTGACCGGCCTCGACCGCCTCGAGGAGGCGCTCGAACTCATCGGCGACGGCATCCGGCGCACGCGGGCCAACCGCCACACGCTCGCGGTGCCGCGCTGGGAGCTCAGCCGCGGGCGGGCGCTGCTCCAGCTCGGGCGGCTGTCCGACGCGGAGGCGGCGCTCGAGGGCGTCCTGCTCGACGGCGTGATCACCGTGCCACTGCCGATCCCGCCCGACTGCGCGGGCCTGCTCGCCCTCGGCCGCATCGCCGTCCATACGGGCAACGAGCAGCTCGGCCAGCGCTGCGCGGAGATCGCGCGCACGACGCTCGCCGCCGACCGCTCCGACGGCCGGCGCCAGCTCACGTGGCTGCTCGCGCTGCAGGCGATGGCCCGCGAGGACGCCGCGGGCGTGCGCTCCGCGTTCGCGCTGCTCGGCCCGCAGGCGGCCGAGTCGGTGCTGCCGCTGCTCGTGCGCGAGCCCTGCGACGAGCCCCAGCTCGTCCGCGCCGCGCTGCTGGCGGGCGACGAGCGGCTCGCCCACGAGGCGGTCGACGCCGCGGAGCGCCGCGCGGCGGCCAACCCGGACGTGGCCGCGATCGTCGGCGCCGCCGCCCACGCGCGCGGCCTGCGCCGCGGCGACCTGGCGGAGCTGACCGCGGCCGTCGAGGCGCTCGAGGAGGCGCCTCGCCCGCTCGCGCTCGCCTCCGCGCTGGAGGACCTCGGCCGCGAGCTCGTTGCGGGCGGTGACGCCGACGCGGGCGTCGAGGCGCTCGGCCGCGCGCTCGAGCTCTGCGCGCGCTGCGGCGCGACCTGGGACGCGCGGCGGCTCCGCGGCCGCCTGCGCCGCCTCGGCGTCCGGCGGCGGATCGCGGCCGCCGAGCGGCCCGAGCGCGGCTGGGAGGCGCTCACCGGCTCAGAGCACGAGGTCGTCGCGCTGATCGCGAACGGGCTCACCAACCGCGAGGCGGCCGAGCGCCTCTTCATCTCGCCGCACACGGTCAGCACCCACCTGCGGCACGTCTTCGCGAAGCTGGGGATCAACTCCCGCGTCGAGCTCGCGCGGCTCGCGCTCCAGCGCGAGCGCTGAACCGAGCCGGGCGATGGTCCCGGCTCAGCCGACCCGCCCGTGCGCCCGCAGCGTCGCGATCGCGTGCACGGTGAAGACGCCGCGCCACTCCAGCGCGGCGGCGGGGGAGCCCGACCGGAAGTCGATCGTCCAGCCGCCGTCGTCCTGCTGGCCGGCGGCGAGCCGGTCGAGGTCGGCCTCGATCGCCTCGGGCGCGAGCAGCGCCCGCAGCGGGCGGTCGGGTCGCGGGGAGAAGTCCAGCGGGCGCAGCGCCTCGCCCTCGATGCCGCCGGCGACCCCGCGGACGCCCGAGCGCGGCAGGTGCGCCGCGAGCCGCTCCAGGTCCTCCTGCGCGCCGATCGCGTCGAGCAGGGCGAGCGAGAACTTCAGCTCGTACGAGCCGCCGGGCTCGTCCTGCGCGCGGATCGCGGCGACGCAGAAGGCGGTCGCGTGCTCGAGCCACGGGTGCCCGGCCGCGGCCGGCAGGCGGTGCGCCTGCTCGCACACGGCGGCGGTCATGTGGAGCGAGGAGACCGACGGGTCGACGCCGCTCCACGGCCCCGCGAAGCCGGCCGGCCGATCGTCGGGCAGCGCGAAGGGCAGCCCGCCGTCGGGCAGCGCGACGCGGTCGAGCCAGTCGCACAGCGCGATGACGGTGGCGGCGTGGCCGCCGCCCGCCTCGGCCATCGCCTCGAACGCGTGCAGCGCGCCCGCGGGCTGGCTGCCCGGCACGCGCAGGTCGGGCTCCAGCCCCCAGCCGTAGCCGCCGTCGGCGTTGCCGTAGGCGGAGAGCGCGGCGAGCACGCCGTCCCCGCCGCCGCGCCCGAGCAGGCGCTCGAGCCGCCGCCGCTCCAGGACGCGCGCGTGGGTGGTCAGGAAGTCGGTTGCCAGTGCGAGATCGACCATCCCCGCATGGTGGGCGATCGGCGCGCCCGGTTCTTGAAGGTTCCGGACTTGTCGAATTCGTCGCCGCCCGCGTGTCGGTTGAGCGAGAACACCCTTCCGGACCGAGAGGAGCACTTGGAATGCGCAAGACCGTCCTGTACATGCAGTCGACCCTGAACGGGCAGGGCGCCGACCCCGGCAACGCGATGGAGTGGGCCACCGTCGACGCCGGCACCTGGGGCGTCACGCACGAGGTCACCGCGACGTGCGGCGCCGTGGTCATCGGCGGCCGGCTCTACGAGGAGTTCCTCGACTTCTGGCCCGCGGCGGTCACGAGCGAGGCCGTCTCGGCCGACGCGCGGCGGCTCGCGGGCTGGTTCCGCGACACGGACAAGCTGGTGCTGTCGCGCACGATCGAGGCGCCGGACGACAGCTGGCCGCGGACGGAGATCGTCCGCGACGTCGAGGCGCTGCGCGAGCGGCTCGACGCGGTCGACGGGCACGTCTTCGTCACGGGCGGCATCGGCATCGCGAGCGCGCTCGCCCGCGCCGGGCTGCTCGACGAGCTGCTGATCCACCTCAACCCGCGGACGATCGGTGAGGGCCGGCCGCTCCTCTCCGACGCGCTCGAGCTGCGGCTGCTCGAGGCCCGGCCGCTGGACTCGGGCGTCGTTGTGCTGCACTACGCCGTCGAGCACGAGGAGGCGCGCTGATGGCCCGCTACGCGGTTCTGATCTTCGAGAAGGTGCCCCCGGAGCAGCTCCCGCCCGAGGTCATGCGCGGGCACATGGAGCTGCCCGACCGGATCGCGGAGCGCGGCGGCCGCGTCCTGGCCGGGCTCGCGCTCGAGCCGGAGGCCACCGCCACCTCGATCCGCGGCGACGTCCTCACGGACGGGCCGTTCATCGAGACGAAGGAGGCGCTCGGCGGGATCTACCTCCTCGAGGCCCGCGACCTCGACCACGCGCTCGCGCTCGCGGGGATGACGCCGATCGTCGACGGCGGCGTGGAGGTCCGCCCGCTGATCGACTTCGCCGTGCTGGAGGCGCCCTGAGCGCCGCGGCCGCGGTCGCCGACGCGCACCGCCGCGAGTGGGCCGCCGTGCTCGCCGCGACGGTGCGCGTCACGCGCGACCTCGACCTGGCCGAGGAGGCGGTCCAGGACGCCTACGAGCGCGCGCTGCGCACGTGGCCGCGCGACGGCGTGCCCGACCGGCCGGCCGCGTGGCTCGTGACGGTGGCGAAGCGGACGGCGCTGAACCTCCTGCGCCGCCGCCGGACGCTCGAGGCGAAGCTGCCCCTCCTCGTGGAGCGCGGCGGGGAGGAGGACGAGGAGGGCGATGCGCTGTTCCCCGACGACCGGCTGCGGCTGATCTTCATCTGCTGCCACCCGGCGCTCGGGCGCGAGGCGCAGGTCGCGCTCACGCTCCGGCTCGTCTGCGGCGTGGTCACGCCCGACGTCGCGCAGGCCTTCCTGGTGAGCGAGCCGACGATGGCCGCGCGGCTGACCCGCGCGAAGAAGAAGATCGCGGCGGCGCGGATCCCGTTCGCGGTGCCCGCGGCGGAGGAGCTCCCCGCGCGGCTCGACGCCGCCCTCGCGGTCATCCACCTCCTCTACGCGACCGGCCACACCGCGCCGTCGGGCGAGTCGCTGGTGCGCGACGAGCTCACGGGCCGCGCGCTCGGCCTCGCGCGCATGCTCGTCGCGCTGCTGCCGCGCGAGCGCGAGGCGGCGGGGCTGCTCGCGCTCCTGCTCGTGCACGAGGCGCGGCGGCGGTCGCGGACCGACGCCGAGGGGCGCTTCCTGCGGCTCGCCGACCAGGACCGCAGCGCGTGGGACCAGGCGCTGATCGCGCAGGCGGACGCGCTGATCGTCGGCGCGCTGGAGGCCGGGCCGCCAGGCCGCTTCGTGCTCCAGGCCGCGATCGCCGCGCTCCACGCGCAGGCGCCGAGCTACGACGCGACGGACTGGCCGCAGATCCTCGCGCTCTACGGCGAGCTGCTCCGCGTCTGGCCCTCGCCGGTCGTCGCGCTCAACCGCGCGGTCGCGCTCGCGGAGGTCGACGGGCCGGCGGCCGGGCTCGCGGCCGTCGAGGCGCTCGAGGAGGACGGCCGGCTCGCCGGCTACCGCTACCTGCACTCCACGAAGGCGGACCTCCTGCAGCGGCTCGACCGCCCCGCCGAGGCGGCCGCCGCGTACCGCGAGGCGCTCGAGCTCGCGGGCAACGCCGCCGAGCAGGAGTTCCTCGGCGAGCGGCTGCGGGCGCTGACGTAGACTCGCCGCGGATGACGACGACGGACCAGCCGCGGGGCCGCAGCCGGCTCGTCCGGGCGGACCCGCATGACGCGCTCGTCTCGCCGCTCGAGCTCTTCTTCGACCTCGTCTTCGTGTTCGCGCTCACGCAGGTCACGGCCTTCATGGCCGAGGACCCGACGTTCGCGCAGCTCGGCCGCGGGATGCTCATCCTCGCGCTGATCTGGTGGGCGTGGTCGGGCTACACCTGGCTCACGAGCACCGTCGACCCCGAGCTGCTGCTGCCGCGGCTCGTGATGTTCGCGGCCATGGGCGCGATGCTCGTCGTGGCGCTCGCGACGCCCGGCGCGTTCGGCGACGACGGGCTGCTGTGGGGGCTCGGGTACCTCGCGGTGCGCCTGCTGCACGCGGCGCTGTTCGCGCTCGCCGCGCGCGGCGACCCGAACCTGGCGCGCGTCGTGCTGTCCCTCGTGCGCTCGCTGATCCCGGGCGCGGGCCTGATCATCCTCGCGAGCACCGCGTTCGACGGCACCGCGCGCGACGTGCTCTGGGTGCTCGCCGTGATCCTCGACTACGGGCTCGTGCTCGCCGCCGGCGTCGAGGGCTGGCACGTGCACGCGCGCCACTTCGCCGAGCGCTTCGGGCTGGTGATGATCATCGCCTTCGGCGAGTCGATCGTCGCGATCGGCGTCGGCGCCGAGGGGATCGAGCTCGGGCTGGAGGCCGTCGTGGCGGCGCTGCTGGCCGCGGGCGTCGTCTGCGCGCTCTGGTGGGCGTACTTCGACGTCGTCGCGGTCGTCGCGGAGGAGCGGTTCACGGCCGCGACCGGCGTGGCGCAGCTCAAGATGGCGCGCGACTCCTACGCGCTGCTCCACCTGCCGATGATCGCCGGCGTCGTGCTCTTCGCCCTCGGGGTCAAGAAGGTGCTCGAGCACACGGGCGACCCGCTCAAGGACATGCCCGCGTTCGCGCTCTGCGGCGGCATCGCGCTCTACCTGCTCGCGCACGTCGCCTTCCGGCTGCGCAACACGGGCACGCTGAACGTCCCGCGGATCGTCGCCGGCGTCGTGTGCCTCGCGCTGATCCCCGTCGCGACGTCGGTGGCGGGCGTCACCTCGCTCGCGCTGCTCCTCGCGGTCTGCGTCGCGCTGATCGCCTTCGAGGCGGTCCGCTACGCCGAGGCCCGCGCGCGGATCCGGGCCGATCGCGTCGGGCACTGAGCGGCCACTCGCCACAATGGGCGTGATGGACGAGCGCCATGACATCCGCGACCGGGCCGACTGCGAGCGGCTCGTGCGCGCCTTCTACGGCAAGGCGCTCGAGGACCCGATCATCGGCTTCATCTTCACGGACGTCGCGAAGCTCGACCTCGAGGCGCACGTGCCGCGGATCACGTCGTTCTGGCAGACCGTGCTGCTCGGCGAGAAGACGTACAACGGCGGCGCGTTCGGGCCGCACGCCCACCTGCACGCCCGCGTCGAGCTCAAGCGCGGCCACTTCGACCGCTGGCTCCAGCTCTGGTTCGGCACCGTCGACGAGCTGTTCGAGGGCGAGACGGCGAACCTCGCCAAGGTGCACGCGCTGCGCGTCGCCTCCGCCTTCCACAACCGGCTCCAGGGCCTGCCGTCGCC
>JBEVIG010000092.1:0-6264 GCA_040510855.1 Solirubrobacteraceae bacterium | reverse complement strand
TCCGTGTGGTGGCACGTGGCCGGCGTCACGGTGATCATCGCGATCCTCATCTTCGGGCCGGAGAGCCACCAGAGCGCGTCGTTCGTCTTCACCGAGACGATCAACAACTCGGGCTTCAGCGAGGGCATGTTCTGGCTCTACGTGCTGCCGCTCGGCTTCCTGCTGACGCAGTACACGATCACCGGCTTCGACGCCTCCGCGCACATCTCCGAGGAGACGCACGGCGCGGAGGAGGCGGCGCCGAAGGGCGTCTGGCGCTCGGTCTTCTACTCCGCCCTGATCGGCTGGGTGCTGCTGCTGGCGCTGACGTTCGCGGCGACCGACACGACCGCGATCAACGACGGCGGCGGCGGCTCGCTGGCGATCCTCGACACCGCGCTGTCGGCCACCGCGGCCGAGCTCGTGATCCTCATCTCCTGCATCGGCCAGCTGTTCTGCGGCATGGCCTGCGTGACGAGCGCGTCGCGCATGACCTACGCGTTCTCGCGCGATCGCGCGATCCCCGGCTGGCGCCTGTGGACGAAGCTGAACCACCGGCGCACGCCGGTCGGCGCCGTGCTCTTCGTGGTCGCGTGCGCCGCGCTCATCACGCTGCCGGCGCTGTGGAACGTCGAGGAGGGCATCCCCGTCGCCTTCTTCGCCGTCGTCTCCGTCTGCGTCATCGGCCTCTACATCGCGTACGCCATCCCGATCTTCCTGCGCTGGCGGGTCGGCGACGCGTTCAAGGCCGGCCCGTGGACCAACGGCCCGAAGTACAAGTGGATGAACCTCGCCGCGACGATCTGGGTCGGGATCATCACCGTGATCTTCTGCCTGCCGTTCACCCCTGCGGGCGTGCCGTGGAACGACGACTTCACCTGGAGCTCCGTCAACTACGCGCCGCTGACGGTCGGCGGGCTGATCCTGGCCGTCGGCATCTGGTGGCTCGTGAGCGCGCGCAAGTCGTTCACGGGGCCGGTCCGCCAGATCCAGTTCGACGAGGCCGCGGGCATCGTCAGCGAAGAGCCGACGCCCGCCGCCTAGCCTGTAGGTCATGTCGGACCGGCCCGTCATCGGGCTCTGCACGGCGCTGGAGCGCGCCCAGTGGGGCGTCTGGGAGCAGCAGGCGTTCCTGCTGGCGCGCTCGTACGTCGACGCCGTGCACCGGGCCGGCGGCATCGCCCTGATGCTGCCGGCGGACTCGGTCGCGCTGGAGGAGCCCGACCAGTTGCTCGACCTGCTCGACGCGCTCGTGCTCGCCGGCGGCGCGGACATCGACCCGGCGAGCTACGGCGAGGAGGCGCATCCGGAGACCCGGAACACGGTGCCCGAGCGCGACGCGTTCGAGCTCGCGCTGGCCGCTCGGGCGATGGAGCGCGACATGCCGTTCCTCGGGATCTGCCGCGGGATGCAGATGATGAACGTGGCGCGGGGCGGGACGCTCGTCCAGCACCTGCCCGAGCACTACGGCCACGAGGACCACCGCCGCGCGCTCGGGACCTTCGAGAACTCCGACCACGACGTGCGGCTCGAGGAGGGGTCGCTGGCCGCGCGGGCGGCGGGCGAGGCCCGCCACGGCACGAAGTCGCACCACCACCAGGGCGTCGCCCGGATCGGCGACGGGCTCGCCGTCACGGGCTGGTCGACGCTCGACGACCTGCCGGAGGTGCTCGAGGTCCCGGGCAACCGCTTCTCGCTCGGCGTGCAGTGGCACCCGGAGGCGGACGAGACGTCGCGCATCATCGGCGCGCTGGTCGAGGAGGCGCGCGCGTACCGGGCCGAGCGGCTCGGCAGCGGGGAGCGCGTGTGACGCTCACCGTGCTCGAGCCCGCCACGGAGGCGGTGCTCGCGGAGCTCCCGCGCGCGGGGGTCGCGGAGACCGACGCCGCGGTGGCGCGCGCGAAGGCGGCATACCCGGGGTGGCGCGCGCTCGCGCCGGGCGACCGGGCGCGGCTGCTGCACGAGCTCGCCGCGGTGCTGGAGCGCGAGCTCGAACGCCTCGCGGTGCTCGAGGCGCGCAACGCGGGCAAGCCGATCGGCGACGCGCGCGGCGAGATGGGCATGGTCGTCGACACGTTCCGGTACTACGCGGGCGCGGTCGAGCGGCTGCTCGGCGACACGATCCCGGTCGCCGGCGGGGTCGCGATGACGTTCCGCGAGCCGCTCGGCGTGGTCGCGCTGATCACGCCGTGGAACTTCCCGCTGACGATCGCCTCGTGGAAGCTCGGGCCGTGCCTGGCGGCGGGGAACACGGTCGTGCTCAAGCCGGCCGAGCTCACGCCGCTCACCGCGCTGGAGTTCGAGCGCCTGGCGCTGGAGGCCGGGATCCCGGAGGGCGTCGTCAACGTCGTCGCCGGCCCGGGCTCGACCTGCGGCGCGCGGCTCGTGGAGCACCCCGACGTGGCGAAGGTCGCGTTCACGGGCTCGACGGCCGTCGGGCGATCGATCGCCGCGGGCGCCGCGGCGACGATCAAGCGGGTCACGCTCGAGCTGGGCGGCAAGTCGCCCAACCTCGTGTTCGCCGACGCGGACGTCGAGGCCGCGGCCGCGGCGGCGCCGTGGGCGGTGTTCGGCAACGCCGGCCAGGACTGCTGCGCGCGCTCGCGGATCTTCGTCGAGGAGCGCGTGCTCGACGACTTCCTGTCGGCGCTGAAGACGGTGGTCGAGGGGATGCGGGTCGGCGACCCGCTCGACGAGGCGACGCAGATGGGCCCGCTGATCTCCGCCGGGCAGCGCGAGACCGTGGGGTCCTACGTGGCCGAGGGCGCGGCCGGGGCCGCGCGCGGGAGCGTCCCCGACGGCCCGGGCTTCTGGTTCCCGCCGACGGTCCTCTGCCCCGTCGATCCGGACGACCGCGCGGTGCGCGAGGAGATCTTCGGCCCGGTCGCGTGCGTGATCCCGTTCCGCGACGAGGCGGAGGCGATCCGCCTGGCCAACGACACGATCTACGGGCTCTCGGGCTCGATCTGGACGCGCGACGGCGCCCGCGCGCTGCGGGTCGCGCGCGCGGTCGAGGCAGGCGTGCTCTCGATCAACTCGAACTCGTCCGTCCGGGTGACCACGCCGTTCGGCGGCTTCAAGCAGTCGGGCGTCGGGCGCGAGCTGGGCCCGCACGCGCTCGAGCACTACACCGAGGTGAAGTCGGTCTTCTATTCGACAGAGGGAGCATGAGTGGCACGGCTTGACGGGAAGGTCTGCGTCATCACCGGCGCGTCGAGCGGCATCGGGGCCGCGACCGCGCAGGTCTTCCTCGACGAGGGTGCGACGGTCGTCGGCGTCGACCTGCGCGAGGACGGCGTGGGCACGCTCGCGCTCGCGTGCGACGTGGCCGACGAGCAGGCCGTGGGCGACCTCTACCGGCGCGTGCGCTCTGAGTACGGCCGGATCGACGTGCTCTTCAACAACGCCGGCATCTCGCCGACGGACGACGCGTCGGTGCTCGAGACGTCGCTCGAGGCCTGGCAGCGCGTGCAGGACGTCAACCTCAAGTCGGTCTTCCTCTGCTGCAAGCACGGCATCCCGCACCTGATCGAGAACGGCGGCGGGTCCGTGATCAACACCGCGTCGTTCGTGGCGACGATGGGATCGGCGACGTCGCAGATCTCCTACACGGCGTCCAAGGGCGGCGTGCTCGCGCTCTCGCGCGAGCTGGGGATCGAGTTCGCGCGCCGGGGCGTGCGGGTCAACGCGCTCTGCCCCGGTCCGGTCAACACGCCGCTGCTCCGGGAGCTGTTCGCGAAGGACCCGGTCGCGGCCGCGCGGCGGCTCGTCCACGTGCCGACCGGCCGGTTCGCCGAGGTGCGGGAGATCGCGAACGCGGTGCTCTTCCTCGCCTCGGACGAGTCCAGCTACGTGAACGCCACGCAGTTCATGGTCGACGGGGGCATCTCGCAGGCCTACACGACGCCGGAGTGACTCCGGCTGACATGCTGCCGCTCTGCACGACAGCGCGACAGTCCTCATTGTCGGCGCGCTTCTGGCCGCCGCGCTCGCCGCCTCGCTGATCGCGGGCCGGCTCCGCCTTCCCGGCCTCGTCCTGTTCCTCGGGCTCGGGATGCTCGTGGGGTCCGACGGGCTCGGCTGGATCCCCTTCAACAACTACAAGCTGGCGGAATCCGTCGGCGTCATCGCCCTGGCGCTGATCCTCTTCGAGGGCGGCCTCACGGCGGGCTGGGGCGAGATCCGGCCGGTGCTGCGGCCGGCGATCGCGCTGGCCGTGCCCGGGACGCTCATCACGGCGGTCGTCACGGGTCTCGCCGCGTCCTGGCTCTTCGACTTCTCGCTGCTCGAGGGCCTGTTGCTCGGCTCGATCGTCGCCTCGACGGACGGCGCGGCGGTGTTCTCGCTGCTGCGCGGGGCCGGGCTCCGGCGGCGGCTGGAACGCACGCTCGAGGGCGAGGCGGGCCTCAACGACCCGATCGCGGTGCTCCTGGTGCTCGGGTTCATCGAATGGGTCAAGGAGCCCGACTACGGGCTCGCCGACATGGTCGTGCTGTTCGGCCAGCAGCTCTTCATCGGCCTCGTCGCCGGGCTCCTGGTCGGAACGCTCGCGCAGCAGGCGTTCCTGCGCGTGCGACTCTCCACCCCCGGCCTGTACCCGGTCGCGACGCTGGCGGCGGCGGCGCTCTCGTTCGGCGCGGCGGCGGCGCTGCACGGCTCGGGCTTCCTCGCCGTCTACCTCTGCGGCCTCATGCTCGGCTCGGCCGACCTGCCCGCGAAGCGCACGGTCACGGCGTTCCACGAGGGCCTGGCGTGGGTCGCGCAGCTCGGGATGTTCCTCACGCTGGGTCTGCTCGTCTTCCCGTCGCAGCTCGGCGAGATCGCCGGCACGGGCACGCTGCTCGCGCTCATCGTCGTCTTCGTCGCGCGGCCGGTCGCGACGGCGATCGCGACGATCGGGAGCGGCTTCGACGTGCGGGAGAAGACGTTCCTCGGCTGGGCGGGCCTGCGCGGCGCCGTCCCGGTCGTGCTCGCGACGTTCCCCGTGCTCGAGGACATCCGGCACGACCAGGACTTCTTCAACATCGTCTTCTTCGCCGTGCTGTTGTCGACGTTGCTGCAGGGGACCACGATCGACCTCGTGGCGCGGAAGCTGGGCGTGACGTCCGACGAGGCGCCGGCGCCCGAGCGGATCATCGAGGTCGGGCGCGTGCGCGAGCTGGGCGGCGACGTCGTCGAGCACCTGGTGCGGCCCGGCGACGCCGCGGCGGGCGCGCTCCTGCGCGACCTGGGGCTGCCGCGCGACGCGCTTGTCTCGCTGATCGTGCGCGGCGACGAGGTGCTGCTGCCGCGCGGCTCCACGCGCCTCGAGGCCGGCGACCGCATGCACGTCCTCGTCCGCCGCGAGGTCCGCGATCAGCTCCCGCTGATCCTCGACCGCTGGCGGACCGGCCCGGTCGCGCGCCCGGTCCGCCCGCCCCGCACCTACACGGGCTCCGTCCCGGTCTACTCCGCCCGCCCGTGGTCGGACGCCGACGGCGACCCGGCCCACCCGCGCGAGCTCCGCGGCCATGAGGTCGTCGAGCACCTCCGCACCCGCCGCGACGTCCCGGGCGCCCTCGTCATCCTCGAGGACGGCCGCTACGCCGTGACGGGTCCCCTGCTCATGGTCGGCCCGCCCGGCCAGCTCCAGGCCCAGGCCCGCCGCCGCCTCAACGCCGCCACCGACGACGCGGAGCGCGCCTGGTGGCAGGAGGTCATCGGCGCCTGCGCGCAGTGAGCGGAGGACGGTGGCCCCGGCCCGGACGCCGGAGCCACCGACGGTCTCAGCGCTGCCCGGTGCCGCCGCGGCAGAGCCCGAGCGTGCCGACCGAGCCCTTGGGGAGCCCGTAGAACTTCCACGAGTCGGCCGCGGTCTGCACCTGCGACGAGACCTGGCCCATCGGGTCGAGCGAGTCGAAGTCGTTCAGCCCGCTCGCGGCGCAGGCGGAGTTCGCGTGCGCGAGCGCCGCCGTCTCGTTCGTGTTGTCCGGCTGGTTCGGCGGCCCCTTCACCTCGCCCGCGGAGGCGGTGCCCGCCCCCGCGCCGGCGAACAGCGCGACGGAGACCGCGACGACACCTAGACGCTTCATTCCATCTCCCTTCCGTCGATGGACTGCACCTGAGGTCTTCGTCACCGACGCTAGCTCCGCCGGCGGTCCGCGATCTACTGGGCGAAAGGACGGGATGCGCGCCGTGGCGCCCAGTTCAACCCGGGGGGGGGCAAACGCGCCGCGGCACCGCCTCGAAGGCGCGGCCCCCCGGGAGGAAACCCCGCCCACCGGGGCCCCCCCCCCCCACCCGGAC
>JBEVIG010000091.1:0-10311 GCA_040510855.1 Solirubrobacteraceae bacterium | reverse complement strand
GCCGGGTCCTTGCCGCTCGTGCAGATGAAGCCGTCCCCGACGCGTCCGGCGAGCTTGGCGGCCAGCGGACCGGAGGCCGCCACGTAGATCGGCACGGGCTCGTCGGGCCGGTCGTAGACCGTCGCGCGCTGCGTCGTGTAGTACTCGCCCTCGAAGTCGACCCGCTCCTCCGACCACAGCAGGCGGATCAGCTTGATCGCCTCGGCCAGCCGCATCCGGCGCTCCTTGCGCCCCGGGAACGCGCCGCCCGTCACCGGCGTCTCGTTCATCGCCTCGCCCGTCCCGACGCCGAGGAACACCCGGCCGGGCGTCTGGCAGCCGAGCGTCGCGAAGGCCTGTGCGATCACCGCCGGCTGGTAGCGCAGGGTCGGCGTGAGCACGCTCGTCCCGAGCCGCGCGGTCGTCGTCCGCTGCCCCGCGGCGCCGAGCCACGGCAGCGCGGCCGGCGAGTGCCCGCCGTGGTGGCGCCACGGCTGGAAGTGGTCGGAGAGCGCCACGATCTCCAGCCCGGCCGCCTCGGCCTTGACGCTGAAGTCGAGCAGCGCGGACGGCCCGAACTGCTCCGCCGAGGCCTTGTAGCCGTAGACGGGCATCAGCGCTCACCCCGCAGCAGCGGCGCCGTCAGGCACGTCGGCCCGCCGTCGCCCTTGAGCGACAGCTCCGAGCCGTCGTAGACGTGGACCTCGACGCCGCGCGCCTCGTGCGCGCGCCGCACGGCGGGCACGCCGTCGACCATCACCACCACGCCGGGCCGCACCGCCAGGATGTTGCAGCCCATCGCGAGGTAGTCGTCGTGCGAGATCGCGACCCAGTCGAAGCCGCGGGCCCGCAGGTCCTGCAGCAGCCGGACCGGCGCGAGCGGCTCGTAGACCACGCAGAGGTCGTCGCTGACGCCGGAGAGGAACGACTGGAGGTGCAGCACGAACCCCGGGCCCGGGTCGTGCGGCATGTCGTACGCCTCGACCGTCACGCCCTCGGGCTCGACGATCCGCCGGACCGCGTCGACGCCCGCGAGGTTGGTCCGGTAGCCGAGGCCGATCGCCATCGTCGCGTCGTCGAGCCAGAAGCGGTCGCCGCCGTCGGCGTAGGCGGGCGCGTCGAGCATCCCCAGCACGGGGACGCCGAGCCGCTCCAGCTCGGCCGCCATCGCGGCCGGCTCGGCCTGCCGGGCGGGCTTCGCCATCCGCAGCGGGATCGCGCCGCGGCCGGTCACGAGCACGGGGTCGTGCATGTAGACCGAGTCGACCTGGCCGTCGAGCGCGTCCGCGACCTCGACGGACGGCCCGAGCCGGTCGAGCAGCTCGACGAACGCCTCGTGCGGGCGCGCCAGCGCCGCCGGGTCGGGCTCCCGCCACGCCGCGCCCGCGAAGTCGCCGTGCAGCGCCGGCTTGCGCACGAGCACGCGGCGGAGCGGGGCGGTCATGGAGGTCACGCCGTAGCTCTGCATGCCCGAGACGCTATCCACCCACGACCGCCCGCGGCGCCGAGGGTGCGGCGGCGCGCGATACTCGGCGCCGTGGACGACGCCGGCCGGCTGCTCGAGTTCGCCAAGCGCTCCCGCGTGCCGGGCGGGTTCGGCTGGCTGCGGGCCGACGGCACGACGGACCCGGAGCGCGGCACGCCGCTGTGGATCGGCGGGCGGATGACGCACTGCTTCGCGCTCGGCGTGCTGCTCGGCCATCCCGACAGCGCCGCCTATGCCGACCACGGCCTCGCCACGCTGCCGCCGCAGGGCGGGGAGGACGCCTATGCGCACGCCTTCGCGATCCTCGCCGCCGCCTCCGCGGCGATCGCCGGCCGACCGCGCGCCGAGGAGGCGCTCGCCGAGGCGTGCGCGACCGCCGAGCGGCGGTTCTGGCGCGAGGACGAGGGCGCGGTCGCCGACGACGAGCCCTACCGCGGCGCCAACGCGAACATGCACATGGTCGAGGCCTTCCTCGCCGCCTACGACGCCACGGGCGACGACCTCTGGGCGCAGCGGGCGCTGCGGATCGCCACCCGCCTCATGGAGGCCGCCCGGGCCGGCGACTGGCGCGTGCCCGAGCACTTCGACGAGCGCTGGACGCCGCTCCCCGGCTACAACGCGGACGAGCCGCGCCACCCGTTCCGCCCGTACGGCGTGACGCCCGGCCACGGGCTGGAGTGGGCGCGGCTGCTGCTGCACCTGCGGGCGGCACTCGACGACCCGCCGGACTGGCTCGAGCCCGCGGCCCGCGGGCTCGCCGACCGGGCGTGGGCCGACGGCTGGGACGAGGAGCGTGGCGGGTTCGCCTACACGACGGACCACGACGGCCGCCCGGTCGTCGCCGACCGCTTCCACTGGGTCGTCTGCGAGGCGATCGCCACCGCCGGTGTGCTGGGGGACGCGGAGCGCGAGGCCCGCGCGCGCGACTTCGCCGAGCACCACTTCATCGATCGCCAGCACGGCGGCTGGCAGCACGAGCTCGACCCGGAGAACCGCCCGTCGGCGCGCACCTGGCAGGGCCGCCCGGACGTCTACCACGCGCTGCAGGCGACGCTCATCCCCGGCCTGCCCGTGCGCCCGAGCCTCGCGGGCGCGCTGCGCTAGCCCCGCCGGCGCTCGGCGGGCGGCGGCTCGTCGGGCCAGTGCCCGTGCGCGGAGAAGAACTCGCGCGCCGCCTCCTCCTCCTGGCGCTCGCGGTCGCCCTCCGCGCCGACGCGGAACAGCCAGTTGAGCAGGAGCACCGCGAGGCCGGCCCCGACGAGGCCCGCCCAGCCCTCCCACTTCGTGCTGTCGTCGACCACGAAGAGCACGACGAAGCCCGCGACGATCAAGACCGCCGGGATCCCGTAGCGCACGAAGTGCATCCCCATCGCATCCGAGGGTAGGCGATGGGGCGCGCGCGGCGACGGACGCCTCACCCGGGACTACGCTTCGCCGGGATGGCGCTACGGATGGCGATCGCGGTCGTCGGCGCGCTCCTGCTGGCCGCGCCCGCGGCGCGGGCGGGCGAGCCGCTCGACGACGCGGGGTACCTCGCGTTCGCGGACCGCATCGCCGCCGGCCTGGAGGTCCGCTGGGACGAGGCCGCGGGCGGCTACGTCAGCCGCGACAAGGGCGCGACCGCGCGGACCAACGCGAACATGTTGCTCGTCCATGCCGGGGCGGCGACGCTCGGCCACGGGGGCCGGGCCCGCAACGACCACCGCGCGCGGCTGATCGCGACGGCGCTCACCCGCCCGCCGATGCTGGCCATCACGCGGCCCTGGCTGGAGCGCAACCGCAGCCGCTGCTGGCGCAAGACGCTCAGGGGCGGCGAGCGCGACCACGCCTCGCTGGATTCCCAGATCGCGGAGGCGCTCGAGTGGGCGTGGCGCGCCCGGGCCGAGCTCGCGCTCCCGCGCGCCGTCGCCGAGGCGGCGCGCCGCGTCGTCACCGCCTGCGCGTGGCACCGCCAGTGGCGATTCCCGTACGCGCTGAAGAACCAGATCAACTGGAACGCGCAGCTCTACGCGTCCGTGGCGCGGATGACGGGCAACGGCCACCTGCTGCGCCGCGACTACCGCCGCCACCTGGTGCGGTTCCTGCGCGGCGTGCGCCGGCCGCTGCACGGCATGCCGACCACGAACCTCGGCGACGGCTTCGGCTTCCACTACAGCCCGGAGCTGGCCGAGGAGCGGCCGACGAACTTCGACACGCCCGAGTACAGCCACATCGTCGCCACGACGCTGCTCTACCACCGCGAGGCGCGCGCGGCGGGGATGAAGCCGCTCCCGGCGGCCGACGTCGCGCTGCTCAAGCGCTGGACGACGCGCCTGCTGCTCGGCAACTGGACGCACGCCGGCTACCTCAATTGGGACACGGGGCACGGCATGCAGCGCCTGCACTCCGGCCAGTACTGGGCGTGGAGCATGCAGGGGCTCCTCACGATCGCCGCGGCGACGGAGTTCGCGGCGCGGCCCCAGCACCCGCGCTGGGCGAAGGCCATCTTCGACCGCGGGCTGCGGCTCTACGCCCGCTGGGCGGACGAGGCCGGCGAGCTCGTCGCCCCGCAGCTGCCGTTCGACATGGTCTCGGCGCACCGCGACCACGACCTCTACGCGAGCCGGATGGCGGCGAACGCGATGCGCGCGATCCGCCTCGGCCTCGGCTCCGCGTCCTCCACCGACCCGCCGCCGTTCTACTCCTACGACCGCGAGCTCCAGCGGCTCGCCGTCTCCACGCCCTCCTACTCGACCGCGATCGTGCCGCGCACGCACGACGCGTTCCAGTACGGCGGGATCGAGCTCGCCCGCCTGCTCGGCCCGCGCGGCGCGGTCGCCGCGACCACCGGCGGCGTCCCGCCCGCCGGCTTCGGCGTCGTCGTCCGCGACGCCGCGGACCGGGTCGTGCTCGCCTCGCAGCCCGGGCGGCCGCGCAACGCGAGCCTGCGGCTCGAGCACGGGCGGACGTCGACGGGCTCGTTCAAGGCGCTCACCGCGATCGGGACGATCCGCGCCGGGCGCGTGCAGGTGACCACGACGCACACGTTCCGCTCGCGGACGATCGAGGAGCGCTGGGACGTCCGCTGCCCGGGCGGCGGCTGCGCGGGCTACGACGTCGACGTGCAGCTCCCGACCTGGGGCGAGCACGCGTCGATCGAGGCCTTCGCGCGCGACGCCGCGTTCCCGCTGGCGGTCCCCGGCGCGGCGCCCGTGCCGCTCGAGGGCGTGGACCGGATCGAGCTCGGGGCGAGCGCGGACTCCGGCTACGCCGTCACGGACGTGCGGGCCGGGCCGGGCGCGCTGCTCGTCCCGTCCAGGGCGCCGCGGCCCCAGCGCACCGTCCCGCACCCCGGGCCGGGCGTGGCCGTCCGCATCCTCCAGGACGGGCGGCTGACGCACGCCACGCTGCGGGCGACGCTGACGCCGCGCGGGTGAGGCCGGATCCGCCGATTCCCGCGGCGTCTCGCCGCCGTGGATCACCTCCGGATGCCGATCGGCTGAGCTCCGAAGGGAACCACCCTGCGGATGCTCAGCCGCTCGACCCCGGCGGCGCCCACGACGCCGAGGCTCCACGGATGATCGATCGATCCACGCCTTCTGGACGCTTGTCCGATGGCGGCCGGACCGCGTCCGGCCGCCGTTTTTCCCGCTCTGAGCGGGGCTTTGCAAGAAATTTCGCGAGAGGGCTAAAGGTTCTCGCGGAAGGGCCGATATGGCGGACATGACCCGCTCGGTCATGCGTCCACTCCTCGCCCTCGTCCTCATGCTCGGGTTGTTCGGTGCCGAGGCCGCGGACGCACGCCCTTCCGACGTCACCGTCGTCGTCAGCGCCCAGCCCGGCAAGCGCGCCGACGCGCGTGCCGCCGTCAAGCGCGCCGGCGGCACCGTCGGCGGGCGCCTCGACGTGGTCCACGGCTTCACCGCGCGGGTGCCGCGCGCCGCGATCACCCGGCTGCGCCGCGCGGACGCGATCCGCTCCGTGGTGCGCGACGTCACGCTCCATCTCTCCGACACGGCGGTCATGGACTCGGCCGCCGCGCCGATCGAACCGCCGCCGGCCATCATCCCGACCGACGCGCCCGCCGACGACGTGGCCCACGAGGTCCTGCAGGACGCGACCGAGGACACGACGGTGGGGTCGCTCGCCCCCGACCCCGTCGCCGCCGGCGAGGACGTCGAGCCCGAGCCCGTTGCCGCGGGCCAGGACGCCGTCCTCGACCCCACGGCGCCGGTCGAGCCCCAGCCCGAGGACGGCGCCGCCCGCGCCCGCGCCTCGATGGACGCCATCCGCGCCGGGATCGGCGCCACCGGCTCCGGGCTCACCGGCGCCGGCGTGGACGTCGCGATCATCGACTCGGGCGTGATCGGCGTCGGCGCGCTCGGCGGCGCCGGCAAGCTCGTCCGCGGTCCCGACTTCTCCGAGGACGCCTTCACGCCCGAGCTGCGCGGCCTCGACACCTTCGGCCACGGCTCGCACATGGCCGGCGTGATCGCCGGCGACGATCCGGCCACGGGCTACCGCGGCGTGGCGCCGGGCGCCCGCCTGGTCAGCGTCAAGGTCTCCGGCGCGGACGGCCTCACCTCGCTCGTGCGCGTGCTCATGGCGCTCGACTGGGTGCGCCGCAACCGCGACGCGAACGGCCTCAAGATCCGCGTGCTCAACCTCTCGCTGGGCGTCGACTCGCAGCGCTCCTACGTCGCCGAGCCGCTCGCGTACGCCGCCGAGGCGCTCTGGCACCGCGGCGTGGCCGTGGTCGCGGCGGCCGGCAACCAGGCCGACGGCACGGGCCGGCTCGACCTGCCCGCCTCCGACCCGTGGCTCATCGCGGTCGGCGCGTCGGTCACGGACGAGGATCACGTCGCCGACTTCTCGTCGCGTGACGCGGTCCGCCCGCCCGACTTCGTGGCGCCGGGCACGTCGGTGATCTCCATGCGCGTCCCCGGCTCGACGCTCGACGAGGAGTTCGCGGTCGCCCGCATCGGCGACGGGTTCTTCCGCGGCAGCGGCACGTCGCAGGCGGCGGCGGTCGTCTCCGGCATGGCCGCGCTGCTGCTCGAGGCGCGCCCGGGGCTCACGCCGAACCAGCTGAAGGCGCTGCTCCGCGGCGGCGCGGTGGACCTCCCGGACGACGTGTCCGCGGACGGCGCCGGCCGCGTGAACCTGGCCCGCACGCTCGCGCTGCAGACGCCGAGCAGCGAGGCCGCCGCGCAGCCCTTCCAGCGCGCGGTGCTGGATCTGAAGAACCTCTGGCGGGACCTGCTCTCCGAGTCACAGGGCGAGGGCACGACCGTGGGGACGGGGGAGAACGGATGGACGGGGCGCCGCTGGTCCGGGCGCAGGTGGTCGGGACGGCGCTGGTCTGGTCGGCGCTGGTCGGGGGACGACTGGGGAGCCACGGATGGAAGCCAGCAGGGCTGAGCGCCGCCGGACAGCCGCGATCTGGCTGCTCGTCGTCGCGACCGCCGCCACCGCGGTGGGGCTGTACCTGAATTTCGTGCCGTCGCTGGAGCCGTACACCGACGGCTTCCACGTGCCGTGGTGGGCGCTCGCCGCCGGGTTCGCCGCCGCGGAGGTCTTCGTCATCCACGCGCACTTCCGCGGGAGCGCGCACACGCTGTCGCTGTCGGAGATCCCGCTCGTCATCGGCCTCCTGCTCGGGCTGCCGACCGAGCTCATCCTCGCCCAGGTGCTCGGGCCGCTGCTCGTCCTGCTGTGGGTGCGCGGGACGGAGCCGATCAAGGTCGCCTTCAACATCGCGCAGTTCACGCTGACCGCGACGATCACCGTGCTCGTGCTCCACGCGATGGTGCCGGCGCCGGCCGAGATCGGGCCGGGCGTCTGGACCGCCACGTTCGTGGCCGTCGCCGTGGGCTCGCTCGTGGGCGCGGGCCTGACCCTCGCGGTGATCTCGCTGGCCGAGGGCGCGCTGCCGGGGATGGAGACGCTGCGGATGTTCGGCGCGGACCTCGTGGTCTCGCTGACGAACACGAGCATCGGGCTCGCGGGCGCGACGCTGATCGCGCAGGACTGGAGCGCGGGGTGGCTCATCCTGCCGCCCGCCGCGGTGCTGATGCTCGCCTACCGGGCGTACCTGTCCGAGCACACGAAGCATCGCTCGCTGGAGTTCCTCTACGGCGTGGCGCGGTCGCTGACGCGGGCGCCGGACATCGAGACGGCGCTGGTCGACCTGCTGGGCCGCACGCGCGAGGCGTTCAACGTGGGCTCGGCCGACATCATCCTGTTCGGGGCGTCGAACGACCTGCCGCTGCGGACCTCGCTGCGCGAGGGCGCCGAGTCGCAGACGATGCAGCCGGCCGCGCACGAGCTGGCCGACGAGCTGCGCGTGGTGGTGCGCGACGAGCACGCCCGGACCGTGCGGCGCGCCGACGCGGGTCCCGCGCTGGCGGCGTTCATGGACGCGGAGGGCACGGAGCTCCTCGCGATCGCGCCGGTGCCGGGTGAGACGCGGCTGGTCGGCGTGATGCTGCTGTCCGACCGCCGTGGCGCGACCTCGGGCTTCACGCCCGCCGACCTGCGGCTGTTCGAGACGCTCGCCGGCCACGCCGGCATGTCGCTGGAGTTCGACCGGCTCGAGCAGGCGATCCGCCGGATGCGGGCGCTGCAGGGCGCGCTGGAGCGCCAGGCCTTCCGCGATCCGCTGACGGACCTCGCGAACCGCGCGCTGTTCATGCGGCGGGTGCACGAGTCCTTGTCGCGGCCCGCGGGGTCGACGACGGTGCTCTTCCTCGACCTCGACGACTTCAAGCGGGTCAACGACCATGCCGGGCACGCCGCCGGCGACGCGGTGCTGATCGCGGCCGCCGAGCGGATCCGCCGCTGCGTGCGGCCGACGGATCTGGCCGCGCGGCTGGGCGGCGACGAGTTCGCGGTGCTTTTGGAGGACGCCGACGAGCGCCACGGCGAGGAGATCGCGCATCGGATCGTGGCGCTGCTGAGCGAGGCCGTGACGATCTCCGGGCGGCCGTACTGGGTGCGAGCGTCCATCGGAATAGGGTCGACGCGCGCGGGGTCGGGCATGGACGCCGACGACCTGATGCGGCACGCCGACATCGCCATGTACCGCGCGAAGGAGGCGGGCAAGGGGCAGGTGCTGGCGTTCACGCCGGAGATGCACCCGAACTCGCTCACCAAGGCGCCGTCGCGCGATGAGCTGCTGGCGGCTCTGGACGCGGGCCAGTTCGTCGCGCACTACCAGCCGATCGTGGCGGTGGGGACGGGCGAGGTCGTGGCTGCGGAGGCGCTGGTCCGGTGGAACCACCCGCGCCATGGGCTCCTGTCGCCGTCCGCGTTCGTGCCGGCGGCCGAGCAGACGGGGACGATCCCCGCGATCGACCGCGCCATGCTCGAGCAGGCCTGCCGGGCCGCCGCGGGGTGGACGACGGACGACGGCTACGCGAAGGACGCGGCCGTGCATGTGAACCTGAGCGGCGAGGGCCTACGGACGACCGAACTCGTGGGCGTCGTCGCCGACGTGCTCGCGCGGACGGGGCTGGCGCCGCGCCGGCTCGTGCTCGAGCTCACCGAGAGCGTGCTCATCGCCGAGATGCCGACTGCGGGTCCCGTCCTGAACGCGTTGCGGAAGCTCGGCGTGCGGATCGCGCTGGACGACTTCGGGACGGGCTACTCGTCGCTCGCCTGCCTGCGGTCTCTGCCGGTCGACATCCTCAAGGTCGCGAAGCCGTTCGTGGACGGCGCGGGGCGCACGCCGCACGACCACGCGCTGCTGGCCATGATCATGGAGCTCGGCTCGCTGTTCGGGGTGTCCGTCGTCGCCGAGGGCATCGAGCGCCAGGACCAGCTCGACGCACTGGCCGACCTCAAGTGCGACATGGGCCAGGGCTTCTTCCTCGGCCGGCCGCTGGACGGCGAGGCGCGCCGCTTCGCCCGCCGCGACCCGCTCGTCACCGCGGCGTAGCGCTCAGCGTTTCCTGACGAGCGTCAGCCCGTCGGCGCTGATCGTCATCGCCATGTCGACGCGGGTGTCCGCGTGGATCGAGCGGTTGAGGTCATCCACGACCTTCGCGTTCTCGCTCTCGCGCGTGATCACGCGGCCGCGCTGGAGCATGTTGTCGAGCAGGATCAGCCCGCCCTGGCGGACCCGTTCCAGCACGAGCTCGTAGTACGCGGGGTAGCCCGGCTTGTCGGCGTCGATGAACGCGACGTCGTACGTCGGCTCGGCGGGCATCTCGACCAGCGAGTCCTTCGCCGGCCCGACCCGGATCTCAACCCGGTCGCTCACGCCCGCGTCCTCGATGTTCCGCTGCGCGATCGCCGCGTACTCTTCGCTCATCTCGAGACACGTCAACCGCCCACCCTCGGCGAGCCCCCTGGCGATACAGATCGCGCTGTACCCCGTGAACGTCCCGACCTCGAGCGCGTTCTTCGCCCCGATCAACCGCACGAGGAACGTCAGCAACGCGCCCTGATCGGGCGACACCTGCATCGCGGCGTTCGCCATCTCGCCCGTCTCGGCCCGCACCCGATCGAGGACCTCATCCGTCCTCGCACCCCACTCGTGCAGATAGGCGAGCAGCTCAGGGCTGCCCGCGATCCCGTCTCGTGCCATGCCTCAGCAGGCTACGAGGAGATTGAAGGGGAGGTTGGTCTTTGTGCCCGCGGCGTTGTACATCTCGACCGCGACCTTGCCACCCTCGATCGCCGTCACGATGGAGCCGGCGCCCGGATCGGAGCCGATGCGGGCGAGCGTCGCGGTCGGTGTGCAACCGGTGAGGTTGCGGCCAAACGTGACCATGCGCTTTCCCGGGCCCGCGGGCTCGATCACCGTTGCAGTTCCGGCGACCTGTCCGCCGGTGGCGTTCACCGAAGCTCGCAGTGCCACCCCA
>JBEVIG010000090.1:0-29218 GCA_040510855.1 Solirubrobacteraceae bacterium | reverse complement strand
TCGACATCACGCTCATGCCGGCGATCCCGGGCACGATGACCTGGAGGTTGGCCTCGTTGCCGCTGAAGACCGCCCCGAACAGCCCGAGGAAGAGCAGCGGCAGCAGGAAGTTGAAGAACGCGGCGCTCGGGTTCCGCCAGAACATCCGGCGCTCCAGCCGGTACTGGCGCCACGCCGCGCGGCCCCAGGCCACGTGCCGCGGCCGCTGGGAGCTGGTCGCGCCGGCGACCTGGTCGAGCACGTGATCGCTCACGCCCCCGTGAGCTCCAGGTAGATGTCCTCGAGCGAGGGCCGGACGACCCGCAGGTCGTCGACGCGGCCGCCGCGCGCCAGCGCCGCCGACGTGAGCTCGTGCAACAGCGCGGTCGGGTCCTCGACGTCGCGCTCCTGCTGCACGCCGTTCTCGTCGCGCCAGCTCACCAGGGACCGCCGCCTGGTGGAGCCAAGCTCGCCCGGCGCGCCCTCGACCAGGATCGTGCCGTCCTTGACGATCGCGACCCGGTCGGCGAGCGCTTGCGCCTCGTCGAGGTAGTGCGTCGTGAGGAGCACGGTCTTGCCGAGCCGCTGCAGTGACCGCACCGTCTCCCACGCCTGGCGTCGCGCGGCGGGGTCGAAGCCCGTCGTCGGCTCGTCGAGGAAGACGAGCTCGGGGTCGCCGACGAGCGCGAGCGCGAAGTCGAGCCGCCGCTGCTGGCCGCCCGAGAGCGTCCGCGTCCGCTTCTCCGCCGACTCCTCGAGCCCGGTGAGCGCGATCGTCTCCTCGACGTCGCGCGGGCGCGGGTACAGCCCGGCCCAGTGGGCGACCGCCTCGCGCACGGTCAGGTGGCGGTACAGCCCGGCCGCCTGGAGCACGATCCCGACGCGTGAGCGGAGCGCCGCCGGCCGCGGGCCCGGGTCCATGCCCAGCACGGAGACCCGGCCGCCCGTGCGCTCGCGGAAGCCCTCGAGGATCTCGACCGTCGTCGTCTTGCCCGCGCCGTTGGGGCCCAGCAGCCCGAACACCTCGCCACGGCGGACCGTGAACGAGATCCCGCGGACCGCGGCGTGGTCGCCGTAGTCCTTGCGGAGCTCCTCCACCTCGATGGCTGCCTCTGCGGGCACGGCCCCATCATGGCAACCTTCATCGCCTCCCCATGCGCTGCGCCTGCATCGACATCGGGTCGAACACGACGCGGCTGCTGGTGGCCGAGGCCGGCCCGGCCGGCCTCACCGAGGTCGTGCAGCGGCGCGCCTTCACGCGCATCGGCCGCAGCCTCGACGCGTTCGGGACGATCCCGGAGGCGACGATCGCCGCGGTCGCCGACGTCGTGGCCGAGCAGCGCGCGACGGCGCAGGAGCACGGCTGCGAGCGGATACGGGTGGTCGCGACGGCGGCGATCCGCCGGGCGGCCAACGGCGCCGCGCTGGTGCACGCCCTGCGCGAGCGCACCGGCCTGGACGCCGACGTCCTGAGCGGGGACGACGAGGCGCGGCTCGCCTTCCACGGCGCGGCCCGCACGCTCGACCCGCCGCCGCCGGGCACGCTCGCCGTCGTCGACGTGGGCGGCGGCTCGACCGAGATCGCGATCGGCTCGCTGGCCGGGGGCGTGCGGTGGGCGCACTCCTTCCCCGTCGGCTCGAGCTCGCTCCATGCGGCCTGTGCCGGCGACCCGCCCAGCGAGCTGGATCTGGCGCGCATGCGCGCGCGGGCGCGCGAAGGCTTCGCCGGCGCCGCCATCCCGGCTGCGGCCGACGCGGTCGCCGTGGGCGGCAGCGCGGCGTCGCTGCCGCTCATCGTCGGGCCCGTGCTCGACGCGGCGGCGCTGGAGCGCGCGCTGGGCGTCCTCGCGGGCGCGCCCGCCGCGGAGGTGGCGCGCATGCACGGACTCGCCCACGAGCGGACGCAGCTCCTGCCCGCTGGGATACTCGTGCTCGACGCGGCGGCCCAGGCCCTGGGCGGCCGCCCGTTGCGGATCGGCCGCGGCGGGCTCCGCGAGGGCGTGGTGCTGGAGCTCGCCGCGTCCTGAGCGCGACCCCACGTGGCCAAGGCCGAGGACATCTCCATCACCGCGGACGAGCCGTTCCGGCTCGCCGCCGCGCGCATCGTCCGGACGCGGACGGAGGAGCTCGTCGCCCACGCCGACGGCGTGCTCGACACGCGCGACATCGAGCGGGTCCACGACATGCGCGTGGCCTCACGCCGGCTGCGCGCGGTGCTCGAGATCTTCGCCGTCTGCTTCCCGCCCTCCGAGTTCAAGGGCGTGCTCAAGGACGTCAAGGCGCTCGCGGACGCGCTCGGCGAGCGCCGCGACCCCGACGTCCACATCGCCGCGCTGCAGGCCTTCGGCAAGGTGCTCACGCCGACGCAGCGCCGCGGCGTGACGTGGCTCGTCGCGGAGCAGCGCGAGCTGCAGACGGCGGGCAACGAGGTGCTCGCCGCCGCGCTCCAGCGGATGGAGGAGCGCGGCCTGCGCGAGCGGCTGCTCGCCCTGGCCGACGCGGCCGAGGGCGTGGAGGAGGAGGACGCGTGAAGGCCCGGAAGATCGACGGCCTCGACGCGGACGGGACGCTCGCCGACAACGCGGAGCGGATCGTCCTCGTCCGGCTCGACGAGCTGTGCGGCTTCATGCCGCAGGCCGCCGACCCGGCCGAATGGGTCGCGCTCCACGACATGCGGATCGCCGCCAAGCGGCTCCGCTACATCCTCGAGGTGACCGGCCACGTCTTCGGCCCGTACGCGAGGTCCGCGACCAAGCACACCAAGGACCTCCAGGACCTGCTCGGCGAGATCCACGACTGCGACGTCCAGATCCCCGCCACCGCGGCCTCCGCGGTGCGCCTGCTGGAGGCCGACGCCGAGGCGCTCGTCGCGCTCGCGGGCAACGCGGACGACCTCGACCCCGAGCTGCTCAGGCAGGCTCCGCACCTCCTCGACCACACCGGCGTCGCCGCGCTCGAGGCCCACCTCCGCGCCCGCCGCCGCGTTCTCTTCGCCCGCTTCCTGGAGCAGTGGGACGTGCTGGAGCGAAAGGGGTTCCGTGCACGACTCGAATACGCCGTGAGCGAGCGGACGGCGTAGTCTGGAGCCTTCGTGACCGATCTCGAACAGCCCGCGCCCGAGGCGCCGCCCGTCGACCTCGAGCAGCCCTCGCTGTACTTCAACCGCGAGCTGTCGTGGCTGGACTTCAACGACCGCGTGCTCCAGCTCGCCGAGGACCCGCGCGTGCCGCTGCTCGAGCGGATGAAGTTCGCCGCGATCTACTCGAGCAACCTCGACGAGTTCTTCATGGTCCGCGTGGCGGGGATGCTCGAGTACGTCGACGCGGGGATCGTCCGCCCGCGGGAGGACGGCCGCACGCCGGCCGAGACGGTCGCGGCCATCGGCGTGCGCGTCCGCGACCAGATGCGGCGCCAGTCCGCCTGCCTCGACGACGACCTGCGGCCCGCGCTGGCCGAGCACGGCATCCGGATCCTCACCTGCGATCAGGTCGACCCGGAGCACCGCGGCGAGCTCGACGAGCGCTTCCGGCGCCAGATCTTCCCCGTGCTGACTCCCCTCGCGGTCGGTCTGGGGCGGCCGTTCCCCTACATCTCCAACCTCTCGCTCTCGCTGGCGGTGCTCGTGCGCGACCCCGAGACCGAGCAGGAGACCTTCGCGCGCGTCAAGGTGCCGAAGGAGATGCTTCCGCGCTTCGTGCCGATCGGCGACGGGCGGACGTTCGTGCCGCTCGAGGACCTGATCGCGCAGCACCTCGACGTGCTGTTCCCCGGCATGGAGGTCGTCGACTGCGACGTCTTCCGCGTGACGCGCGACGCGGACTTCGAGATCGACGACGAGGCCGACGACCTGCTGCGCGCGGTCGAGCAGGAGTTGCGCCGCCGCCGCTTCGGCGAGGTCGTGCGCCTCGAGGTCGGCTCGGGGATGAGCGAGGCGCTGCGCGAGCCGCTGCTCCACGCGCTCGAGCTCGACGACGGCGACGTGTACGACGTCGACGGCCTGCTCGACCTCAAGGACCTCTGGGACGTCGTCAAGGTCCCCGGCTTCGGCACGCTGCGCGACCCTCCGTGGACGCCCGTCACGCATCCGCGCCTCCAGCCGTCGGAGGACGAGGCGCCCGACGTGATGGCCGCGATGCGCCGCGGCGACATCCTGGTCCACCACCCCTACGACTCGTTCTCGACCTCGGTCGAGCGCTTCGTCGAGCAGGCGGTCGCCGACCCCGACGTACTCGCGATCAAGCAGACCGTGTACCGCACGAGCGACGACTCGCCGCTCGTCCCGGCGTTGATCCGCGCGACCGAGCGCGGAAAGCAGGCGGTGTGTCTCGTGGAGCTCAAGGCCCGCTTCGACGAGCGCGCGAACATCGGCTGGGCGCGGGCGCTGGAGCAGGCGGGCGTGCACGTGGTCTATGGCCTGCCGGGCCTGAAGACGCATGCGAAGACGATCCTCGTCATCCGCCGCGAGGGCGACGGCGTCCGCCACTACGTCCACGTCGGCACGGGCAACTACCACCCGGCCACGGCGCGGCTCTACACGGACTTCGGCCTCTTCACCTGCGACGAGGAGATCGGCGCCGACGTCGCCGACATGTTCAACCAGCTCACCGGCTTCGCCCGCCCGGCGGGCTCGCGCTGCGTGCTGCTCGCGCCCGCCCACATGCGCGACGGGATCATCGAGGAGATCGACCGCACGATCGCCGCCAGGCAGGCGGGCGAGGACGCGCGGATCGCGATGAAGATGAACTCGCTGGTGGACAAGCGCTGCATCCGCGCGCTCTACCGGGCGTCGCAGGCCGGCGTGCCCGTCGAGCTCAACATCCGCGGGATCTGCTGCCTGCGCCCGGGCGTCCCGGGCGTCTCGGACAACATCACCGTCGTCTCGATCGTCGGGCGCTTCCTCGAGCACTCGCGCATCTACGGCTTCAAGCGCGGCGAGGAGGAGACGATCTACATCGGCTCCGCCGACCTGATGCCGCGCAACCTCGACACGCGCGTGGAGCTGCTCGCGCCCGTGCGCGAGCCGTCGCTGCGGGCGGAGCTCACCGACACGATGGAGCGCTGCATGGCCGACGACACGAACGGCTGGACGCTCGACTCCGAAGGCACCTGGACGCGGCGCACGCCGGGCGACCCGCCGCGCCGCGCGCAGGAGGAGCTCATGGCCCGGCACGCCGCCCGCGCGGTCGACGCCGCCGCCGGCGGGGCTTGACGGCACGCGCGGCATGGGCCGTCGCGCTCGCGGGCGCGGTCCTCCTCCTCGCGGCGGCGCCGGGCGGGGTGCTCGGCTACGACGCGATGTACCACCTGGTCTGGGGCGCCGACCTCGTCCACGGCCGGGCGCCGGACTACGACGTGTACCTCGCGCCGACGCCGCATCCGCTGCTGGTGCTGGCCGGCACGGTGGCGGCGCTCGCGGGCGCGGCGGGCGACGAGGCGATGCGGGTCTTCAGCCTGATCGCCGCGGGTGCGCTCGGCGCGGGGCTGTGCCGGATCGGCTGGGGGCTCGCCGGGCCGGTCGCCGGGCTCGCGGCCGCGGCGGTGCTGCTCCTCTCGCCGCCGGTGGTGGAGCTCGTGCACGAGGGCGGGGCGGACCTGCCGGCGCTGGCGCTGATCGTCTGGGCGGCCGCGATCGAGCTCGACCGCCCGCGCCGGGCGCCGGCGCTCGTCCTCGGCCTGCTCGCGCTCGCCGGCCTCCTGCGGCCGGAGGCATGGCTGCTCTCGCTCGCCTACCTCGCGTGGCTGCGCCGCTTCGAGCCCCGGCTGGTCGCGCTCGCGCTCGCCGCGCCGGTGCTGTGGGCGCTCATCGACCTCGTCGTGACGGGCGACCCGCTGTGGTCGGTCACGCACACGCGCGACGGGACGGAGATCCTCGACCGCGACACGGGGCTCGGCGCCGCGCTCGAGCTGCTGCCCCGGCACGTCAACTTCCTCGTCGGCCCGTTCGTGCTCGCGGCGGCCGTCGTGGGCGCGATCACGCTCGGCCGGCGCGCCCTGTGGGTCGTCGCGCCCGCGGCGCTGATCGGCGTCGGCTTCCTGTTCCTCGCGGTCGCGGGGCTGAGCCTGCAGTCGCGCTACCTCGTCGGGATCGCCGCGGTCGCGGCGCTGCTCGCGGGGGTGTCGCTGACCGGGCGGTGGCGCTGGATCGGCGCGGCGTTGCTCGTGGGCGCCGCGGTCCACGCGGCCGGCGACCTCGCCGACACGCGCGAGCGGCTGGATGACGACGCGCCCGCGCTGGAGGAGCTCGTGCGCGAGGCGCCGCCGTGTGCGCCCGTCCACGTGCCGACGATCCGGCCGGTGCCCTTCGTCGCCTTCTGGGCCGGGCTCGAACCCGCGCAGGTCGTGGCCACGCCGCCGGGTCCCCGAGGGAGTCTGGTCACGCCGACGGGCGTGGGCGAGTCGTGGATCGGGGGCGGCGGACCGGGCAATCCGGGGCGCGTCGAGACGGCGCCGCCGGACGGCTACGCGCCGCTGTCAGAAAACGAAACGTGGCGCATCTACACGAAATGCTGAAAAGGTGAGCCTGTGCGGGCGTTGAACGCCGGAGTATGCGGGCCGTCCTCGGACTCATGGTGGCCGCCGCCCTGCTGGCCGGCGCGCCGGCCGCCGGCGCGCAGCGCGCGGACGTCGCGGCGCTCCAGGTCGCGCTGCGCGCGACGGGCGACTACCGCGGGACGGTCGACGGTGTCCGCGGCCCGATGACGGCCGCCTCGGTCCGGCGCTTCCAGGCGCGCCGCGGCCTGGTGGCCGACGGGATCGTGGGGCCGATGACGCGCCGCGCGCTCCGCCGCCGCGGGCGCCCGGGGATCGGGAGCCGCGTGATGCACCAGGGCCAGCGCGGGTGGGACGTCGCCGCGCTGCAGTTCAAGCTCGGCCGCCACGGCTTCCCGTCGGGCCCGATGGACGGCGGGTTCGGCGCGCGCACCGACGCGGCGCTGCGCCGCTTCCAGGCCTGGTCCGGGCTGGGCGCCGACGGGCTGGCCGGCGCCGCGACGCTCGCCCGGCTGCGTGCGGCGCCGCCCCGGAGCCCGCTGATCTTCGCCCCGCCGCTGGGAATCGCCTCCACGGACCGCTTCGGCCCGCGCGGCGACCGCTTCCACACGGGGATCGACTACCCCGCGGGGGCGGGCGCGCCCGTCGGCGCCGCCGGTCGCGGCTGCGTCTCCTTCGCCGGCTACGACCCGGGCGGCTACGGCAACCTCGTGATCGTGTCGCACCGGCTCGGGATGACGTCCTACTACGCGCACCTCTCGCGGATCTCGGTCCGGCGCGGACAGTGCGTGGTGGCCGGCAACCGCATCGGCCGCGTCGGGTCGACGGGGAACTCGACCGGCCCGCACCTCCACTTCGAGCTCCGCCTCCGCGGCGCGGCCGTGCCGCCGCGGTTCGGTTGATCCCGGGCCGCCGGGAGGCGTAGCGTGGGTCGGTCACAACCTCGGGCCGATTCCGAAGTGACAGGTGCATGGCCTCCCGGATCACCACCGACGAGGAGCTGCTGACGAGCGGCGACCCCGCTGCGTTCGAGGAGTTCTACGGCCGCCACGTCGAGGCCGTGCTGGGTTTCTTCGCCCGGCGCACGCGCGACGCGGAGCTCGCCGCAGACCTCACCGCCGAGACGTTCGCGGCGGCCTTGGCCTCCCGCCGCCGGTACCGCCCGGCCGCGGGCGCCGGCGGCGCCTGGCTGTACGGCATCGCGATGAAGAAGCTCGCCGACGCGCAGCGCCGCGGCTACGCGGAGCGCCGCGCGCGGCAGCGCATGGGGATGGAGCGGATCGAGCTCGACGAGGACGACGTCCTGCGGATCGAGGCGCTCGGCGGATCGAGCACCGCCACCGCGCTGCTGCAGGTCCTCCCGGCCGACCAGCGCACCGCGATCAGCGCCCATGTCCTGCACGAGGTGCCGTACCGGGACATCGCGGCGGAGCAGCACGTGTCGGAGGCGGTCGTGCGCAAGCGGGTGAGCCGCGGGCTCGCCGCCATCCGCGAACGGATCGGAACGCGACGATGAGGGAGGACTTCGTGACCCAGCTCCGGCTGCAACTGCGCGACGCTGCGGACCGCGAGGCGCGCCGGGGGCCGCTCGGGCGGCTCTGGCAGGCGCTGCGGTGGGATGCGAGCCGGCCGGCGATCGCCGGCATGGCGGTCGCCGCCGTGGTCGCGCTGCTCGCGCTCGTCGCGATCCCCTACCTGCGGAGCGACGAGACGCTGCCCGCCGGCCGGGACCTGCGCCTCGCCGCCGACTCGCAGCCCCTCGAGTCGGGCGGCCGGCTGCTGCCCGCGTTCGGTTCGGTGTGGGCGTCGGACCCGGCCGCCGGCGAGATCGTCCGCCTGGATCGCGACTCCCGGGCGACCGGCCGGCGCATCCCCGTCGGCGGCGAGGCCGGGCTCGGCGCCGCGGCCGGCTACCTCTGGGCCACCGCCGGCGGCGAGCTGCTGCGCATCGATCCCGCCTCGGGCGAGACCACCGGGCGCATGAGCCTCGGCCCCGAGGGCCTCGGGTTGCCCGTCGCGGCCGGTGACACCGTGTGGCTCATCGACGCGATGCGCCTCCGCCACGTCGATCCCGAGCGCATGGTGGTCGACCGCACCGTGCGCCTCGACCGCGGCAGCTTCATGAACGCCGGGTTCGCGGCCGGGCCCGACGCGCTCTACGTGCAGCGCGCCGACGCGCGGATCCTCGCCCTGGACCCGGGGTCCGGGACGCGGACGGGCACGATCCGCCTGCAGCGGCCCGGCGCGCTCGCGGCGTACGCCGCCGGCGGTCTGGTCCTGGCGGCGGAGGACGGGGTCGCGACGGTGGATCCCGAGACGGGCGAGCAGCGCTGGCTCCGGCGCCTGGGCGTCGCGCGCGTGAACGCGATCGCGACGGACATCACGACGCTCTGGGTCCAGGGCAGCCCGGCGAGCGGCGGGCGCGACCGGCTGTGGCGCCTCGACGCGCTCGACGGCCGGGTGCTCGGCTCGATCGACCTCCCCGGCTACGGGGTCGCCGGCATGGCCGCGGTCGGCGACGAGGCGTGGATCGTCACCCCGGGCGGGCAGCTCCAGGTCGTCGGTCCGTCATGACGCGGTGAGCACCTCGTCCGCGGCGCGGATCCCGCTGCGCAGCGCGCCCTCCATGAGTGCGCGCCACGCGCCGGCGGTGTGCTCGCCGGCGAAGTGCAGGGTGCCGACGGGCGCCGCGAGGGCCTCGTCGTCGCCGGCGCCGGCGGCGAGGCCGTCGGAGCTGTAGGCGAAGCCCGTCCACGGGTCGTCGTCCCAGGTCGTGAGCACGGCTTCGGCCGTGGCGAGCGCGAGCTCGGGGCGGACGGCGAGGAGGCGCGCGAGCCACGTCGAGGGGCCGTTCGGCAGGTCGAGCGCCTCGAGCGCGCGGGGCGAGCCGGCGAAGCAGTTCGCCACGGGCGCGACCTCGCCGGGCGCGGCCTCGGCGGTCCAGCACCAGAAGCGGTCCGGCACGCTCATCACGGCGCTGGTGGGCGGTGTGGTCCGCAACGGCACGTGGAGCTTCGCCGCGTGGCCGGTCTCCACCCGGGCGAGCGCGTCGCGCTTCCAGTCCGGCAGCGTCGCGAGCGACGCGACGGCCGGGAGCGGGACGGCGAGGATCACGCGGCCGGCCTCGAGGTCGCCGGCGTCCGTGCGCACCACGCCGTCCTCGACCGCGCGGACGGGCGTGCCGAGCCGGACGCGGTCGCCGAGCCGCGCGGCGAGCGCCAGCGCCAGCCCCTGGTTCCCGCCCGCGATCCGGCGGCTGGGCAGCGGGGCGAAGGCGGCGACGTGCTCGAGCACGCTCGCGGCGAGCCGCTCCGCGCCCTGGGCCGAGGAGATCTCGACGCGCGCGAGGACCGCCTCGGCGACGGCCGCGGGCAGCCCGAGCCCGCGGACGAGCTCGGCGACCGAGCGGTCGCTGCCGGCGGCCGCGGCGAGTGCGCCGCCCGCCGCCTGAAGGTCTCCCGTCGTGGCCGCGACGCCGCGCGGCTCGCGCTCGTAGTAGCTCATGCCCGTGTCCGCGAGCGCGAGGCCCTCGCGCGCCGCGAGGCGGCGCAGCTCGTCGTAGCCGTCGAGCACGAACTCCGCGCCGCGCTCGATCACCGCGCCCGCGAGCCGCTCGGACCAGACGCGCCCGCCGACGCGGTCGCGCGCCTCCAGCACGAGCACGTCCGCTCCGCGCTCCGCGAGCCGGTCGGCGGCGGCGAGGCCCGCGAAGCCCGCGCCGATGACGATCGTGCGGCCGCTCACGCCCGGTGGACGATCCGGCCCGCGATCATCGTCAGGTCGACGCCCGTGCGCGCGATCTCGCCGACGGGGATCTCGAGGAGGTCGCGGTCGAGCACGATGAGGTCGGCCTCGAGCCCGGCCTCGATCCGGCCCGTGATCTCCTCCTGGTGGAGCTGGATCGCGCTCGCGGCGGTGTGCATGTGCAGCGCCTCGCGCAGCGTGATCGCCTGGGCGGGGAAGAGCGGCTCCTCCTCGCCGTGGCGGCCGGCGCTCGTCCGCGTGACCGCGCTCTCGAGCTGCGCGAACGGGCGCAGCGCGTCGACGGGCCAGTCGCTGCCGCCGCACAGCAGCGCGCCCGCGTCGCGCAGCGCGGCGGCGGGGTAGAGGTCCTCCCAGCGCTCCTGCCCGAGGTACGGCGCGAGGTGCTCGACGGTGTACGGGTCGCGCTGCGCCCACTGGAGCTGGAGGTTGGCGAGCACGCGGAGCTCGCGCAGCCGCGCGTGGTCGGCGGGGTCGACGACCTCGAGGTGCGCGATCGTGTGGCGCAGGCCGCTCGCGCCGTTGCGGCCGCGGGCGTGCTCGAAGGCGTCGAGCGCCGAGCGCGTCGCCCGGTCGCCGATCGCGTGGACGTGGACCTGCCAGCCGGCCGAGTCGAGCGCCGCGACGGCGCGGTTCAGCACGGGCTGGGGGAAGTACGTCGGGCCGCTGCTCGGCCCCGCGACCCAGCGGCCGTCCTCCTCGACGAGGTAGGGCTCGAGCATCGCGGCGGTCTGCGTCGGGTGCTCGATCACGCCGTCGAGGAAGAGCTTCGCCGTGCGCAGCGTGAGGTCCGGACGGCCGAACCGCTCGACGAGCTCGTCGAGGTGGTCGAGCATCGCCTCGGGGTCCTCGGCCTGCTCGGGCTGGATCGTCAGCGCCGCCGACGTGCGGACCAGCAGGCCGCCGCGGTCGCTCAGCGCCGCGGCCGCCGCGAGCTCGGGCTCGAAGGCCGACGCGTCCATGTAGGAGGTGACGCCGGCGCGCACGAGCGCCTCGTGCGCCGCGCGCAGCGCCGTCGCGTTGCTCTCCGCGGTGGGCGACGGCATCTCCGCCTCGAGCAGCGCGATCGCCGTGTCCAGCAGGATCCCCGTCGGCTCGCCCTCGGCGTCGCGGGGGATCACGCCGCCGGGCGGGTCCTCGGTGCCCGCCGCCACGCCGGCGAGCGTGAGCGCGCGCGAGTTCGCGACGGCGATGTGCCCGTCGAGCGCGACGACGAGGATCGGCCGCTCCGTCGGGAGCGCGTCGAGGTCGGCGCGCGTCGGCTGCTCGTCCATCGCGGTGGCGTCCCAGAGGTCGACGGCCATCCACTCGTCGGCGCCGCGATCGGCGTCGCCGGCGATCAGCCCGCGCATGGCGTCGAGGAACGCGGCCTTGTCGAGCCGCGCGTAGCCGAGGGTGGGCCGCGAGAGCACGACGCCGCCCGAGAGCGGGTGCAGGTGCGCGTCGTGGATGCCGGGCATCAGCATCCGCCCGGCGAGGTCGACGACCTCCGTGCCCGGCCCGACCCGCTCGCGCGCGCCGGCCGCGGTGCCGGCGTAGGAGATCCGCCCGTCGCGGACCGCCACGGCCTCGGCGTCGTCGCCGGCCATCGTGACCACCCGCCCGCCCGTGAAGACGACGTCCGCCTCGCTCATGCGCGGACTCTACGCGAGCGGGGTATCCAGAGTCTCCGTGCTGCCGCACCGTGGGTACGCGCGGGACCGGATCGCCCGGGAGACCGAGCGGGCACGCGCGCGCGTCCACGCGGAGCGCGTCCCGGTCGAGGGGCTGGAGATCGCCGGGCCGGTCGAACGGATCGCGCGCTCGGACGCGCTCGGGCTCGCGTACCGGGCGGCGGTGCCGGGCGAGGCGCTCGGGCCGCTGTTCACCACGTACTGGCTGCGCGGGACCGCGGCGGTGCCGGAGGGGTGGGCCGGGTCACGCGTCGACCTGCTGCTCGACACGGGCGGCGAGGCGACGCTGTGGCTCGGCGGCGAGCCGGTCCAGGGCCTCAACTCGGGGCCGCGGATGGTGCGCCCGGCGGCGACGCTGGCGGCGCGCGCGGAGGGCGGCGAGCGGATCCCGTTCGAGCTCGAGGTCGCCTGCAACGACCTGTTCGGGTTCGGCGAGGCGGGGCAGGGCGCCGCGGCCTCGTTCGCGCTGCGCGGCTGCGAGCTCGCCCGCTTCGACCCGGTGGCGTGGCAGGTGTGGAACGACCTCGAGGTGCTGGCCGCGCTCGAGCGCGACGACGGCGTCGATCCCGCCTGGGCGGGGCTGCTCCTCGCCGAGTTGCACGCCTTCACGCTCGACGGCGAGCGCGGGCGGCTGGCGCAGCTGCTGTCGCGCCGCTCGGGCGAGCTGCACCACGTCAGCGCGATCGGCCATGCGCATCTCGACACGGCGTGGTTGTGGCCGCTCGAGGAGACGTGGCGCAAGCTCGTGCGGACGACGACCACGCAGCTGCGGCTGCTGGAGGCGTATCCCGAGCACCGCTTCGCACACTCGCAGGCGCAGCACTACGCGTGGCTCGCGGAGCGGGCGCCGGCGCTGTTCTCGCGGGTGCGGGCGGCCGTCGACCGCGGCCAGTGGATCCCGGTCGGCGCGATGTGGGTGGAGCCCGACTGCAACCTCCCGTCGGGCGAGTCGCTCGCGCGGCAGCTGCTCTATGGGCAGCGGTGGTTCGAGGAGCACCTGGGCCGGCGCTGCACGGAGCTGTGGCTGCCCGACGTGTTCGGGTACGCCGCGCAGCTGCCGCAGCTCATGCAGGGGGCGGGCATCGACCGCTTCCTCACGCAGAAGCTGTCCTGGAACCGCTTCACGTCGCCGGAGAGCCACACGTTCGTGTGGCAGGGGATCGACGGGAGCGAGGTGCTCACGCACTTCCCGCCCGCCGACACGTACAACGCGGAGGCGACGGTGGGCGAGCTCCGCGGCGCGGTCGCGCGCTACAAGGACCACCCGCGCTCGCGCCACTCCCTGCTCGTGTTCGGGCACGGGGACGGCGGCGGCGGGCCGACGGCGGAGATGCTGGAGCGGCTGCGGCGGATGCGCGACCTCGCCGGGGTGCCCGAGACGGCGCTCCGGACGCCGTCGGAGTTCTTCGACGACCTCGCGGCGGACGCGGAGGACCTGCGCACGGTGGTGGGGGAGCTGTACTTCGAGTACCACCGCGGGACGTACACCTCGCAGGCGGCGGTGAAGCGCGGGAACCGGCGCGGCGAGCGGGCGCTGCAGGACGCGGAGACGCTCGACGCGCTCCGCGGCGACGGGCGCGGGAAGGCGGAGCTCGACCGCCTGTGGCGGGTGCTCCTGCTCAACCAGTTCCACGACATCCTGCCGGGGTCGAGCATCACCGAGGTCTACGAGCGGGCGCGGGCGGACCTCGAGGAGGTGATCGCAGGGGCCGACGCGATCGCCGCGCGGGTGCTCGGGCCGGTGGGGGAGGTACCCGTCTCGGTCGGCGGGCCGGCGCGCCGGTCCGTGGTCGCGCGGCCGGACGGGCGGCTCGTGCTCGCCGAGCTGCCGGCGTGCGGGGCGGGGAGGGTGGTCGAGCCGGGCGATCGCGTCGCGGTGTCGCGCGACGACGACGGCGGGGTCGTGCTCTCGAACGGGCACCTCCGCGCCGCGGTCGGCCCGGACGGGCGGCTGCGCAGCCTGGTGCTGCGGTCGTCCGGGCGGGAGACGCTCGCGGCGCCCGGCAACCGGTTCGAGCTCTACGACGACGATCCGGTCGCCTGGGACGCGTGGGACGTGGATCCGGCGCACCTCGAGCAGCTGCTCGCGCGGCCGGCGGCCGAGGGGATCGCCGACGTGCGCTCGGATCCGCTGCGCGGGGAGGTGCGGTTCGAGCTGGCGGTGGGGGAGCGCTCGACGCTCCGGCAGGGGGTGCGGCTCGACGCGGGCGCCCGGCGGCTCGAGCTCCACACGGAGGTCGACTGGCAGGAGGACCACAAGCTGCTCAAGGTCGCCTTCCCGCTGGCGGTGCACGCGGACGAGGCGACGTACGAGGTCGCGTTCGGCGCCGTGCGCCGGCCGACCCACTTCTCCACGGACCGCGACCTCGCCCGCTACGAGGTCCCCGGCCACCGGTGGGCGGACATGGGCGAGCACGGCTTCGGCGCGGCGCTGCTGACGGATTCCACGTACGGCTACAGCGCCCGCGGCGGGACGCTCCGCCTCTCGCTGCTGCGCGCGCCGCGCCTGCCCGACCCGTCCGCCGACCGCGGCCGCCACGCCTTCGCCTACGCGGTGTTGCCGCACGAGGGGACGTGGCAGGACGCGGGCGTGGTGGGGGAGGCGGCCGCGTTCAACGCCCGCGTCCGCTGGGCCTCGGGGCTCGTCCCCGGCGACTGGCTCACGGTCGGCGGCGGGCTCGTGCTCCAGACGGTCAAGCGCGCCGAGGACGGCAGCGGCCTCGTCCTCCGCCTCTACGAGCCCCACGGCGGCCGCGGCACGGCGACCGTGGCGTTGCACCGCCCGGTCCGCTCGGCGCTCCGCGCGAACCTGCTCGAGGAGGCGACGGGCGAGGCGGAGCTCCGCGACGGCGCGATCGCCGTCCCGTTCCGGCCGTGGGAGATCGTCACGCTCCGCGTCGACGCCGGTTGAGGCCGGTTAGGCTTCGGCTCGACCGCGACAGGGAGATCCGCATGAGCTCGATCGACGACGTGCTGGCCACCATCCCGATGGACCGCTTGGCGGCACAGCTCGGCGTGGACAAGGCGACCGCGGAGCAGGCCGCGCGCACCGCGCTCCCGGCGCTCTTCGGCGGCATGCAGGCCAACGCGCAGGACCCGGCGGGCGCCGCGTCGCTCCAGCGCGCGGTCGGCAACCACGACCCGGGGCTCGTCGAGGGCGGCGTCGACCTCGGCCAGGTCGACACCGCGGACGGCGACAAGATCGTCGGCCACATCTTCGGGGCGCAGCGCGACCCGGTCGTCAACCGCCTCGGCGGAGGCGGGGGCGGGGGCGTCGACGCCGGCCTGGTCGCGAAGCTCCTCCCGCTCCTCGCCCCGATCGTCATGTCGTACCTCGCGAAGCAGACCGGCGCCCGGAGCACCGCGCCGGGCGGTGCGGGCGGCGGGCTCGGCGACATCCTCGGCAGCGTCCTCGGCGGCGGAGGCGGCAAGGGCGGTGGCTTCGACATCGGCGATGTCCTCGGCGGCCTGCTGGGCGGAGGCCGGCGCTAGCCGCGGCGATCGCGGCATGCGGCTGCTGATCGCGTACGACGACTCGCCGAGCGCGGCGACCGCCGTGCGCGCTGCGGCGGGCCTCTTCCCCGGCGCGCAGGCGTCCGTCGCGGTGGTGCCGCACCAGTCGGCTGTCCGCGCCGGCAGGGCGGTCCCGGCGCTCCCGGGCACGTCGCCGGCCGCCGTGCAGGAGACGCTCGACGCGCTTGGCGCCGAGGATCGGCGGCAGGCCGGCGAGACCGCGGCGAAGGGGGTCGAGCAGGCGCGTGCGCTGGGCCTCGACGCCGAGGCCGTGCCCGTGCACCCCTCCGCGGCGCCGTGGGCGGCGCTGCTCGACGCCGCGCACGCGAGCGGCGCGGACGCGCTGATCTGCGGGACCCGCGGCCGGGGCGCGTTCACGCGGGCGCTGCTCGGCTCGACGTCGTCGAGCCTGCTCCATCACACGGACCTCCCGCTGCTGGTCGTGCCCGACGGCGGCGGCGCGCTCGACGGGCCGCTCGTCGTGGGCTACGACGGCTCCGAGGGCGCCGGGCGGGCGATCCAGGCCGCCGGGTGCCTCCTGCGCGGCCGGGCGACGGTCGTCGTGCACGGGTGGGAGCCCGTGACGCGCCGCCGGCTCGCCGCGCGCGCCCACGAGTCCGGTGGGTCGGTCGACGACCTCCACGAGATCGCCGGCCGGCTGCACGACTCCCTCGCGGACGGCGCGGCGGCCACGACGGCGGAGGGGGTGGCGGCTGCGCGCGCCGCCGGCCTCGACGCGGTGGGCGACACGGTCGAGTCGGACCACGGCGTGTGGCGGGCGCTCGCCGCCTCCGCGCGGGCGCACCGTGCGTCCGTCATCGCCATCGGCACGCGAGGGCTCGGCTCCGCCCGGTCCGTGCTGGTCGGCTCGGTCTCGTCGGGCCTGGTCCAGAACGCCGAGGTACCGGTGCTCGTCGTGCCCGGCTGACCCGATGTATCTGAGCGCGCCGCCGCGTCTCTCTGAGGCATGTCGCCAGAAGCTGTCGCGCTCGTGGGAGGTCTGCTGTTCCTCCTGATCGCCGTCGTCGGCGGCGGGTTCACCGCGAAGGAGATCGCGATCCCCGGCGTGCCCGGCTGGGGCCGTGTCGCGTCGCTGGCCGTGGGCGTGGCGCTCGTCGTGCCCTACTTCACGGAGGCGCTGCGCTCGGACGCCGCGCCGCTGCCCGGGGTCCGCACCTCGGCGTCGATCGGCCACGCCGCGGCCGCGCCCGGCGGGAGCCTGCACGACGCGCGCGGCGAGTCCGCCGTGTCGCCCGACGGTCTCGAGGTCTCCGGCCTGCTCGCGACGTCGGACGGAGCGGATCCGGCCGTCGGCGACGGCGTCGAGGTCGAGTTCACCCTGCGCAACGCGGGCGCCGACGCGATCTCGCTCGACGATGCGTTCGTCGGCGTGCGGATACCCGGCGGCGGGAACGGCGACTTCGCCAGCTCCGACGAGCCGCTCGTCCTGCAGCCCGGCGACACGATGACCGTCGAGGGCTCGAGGAGCTTCGACGCCGAGGGGCTGTGGACGCTCTTCCCCTGCTACCGGCTGGCGACCGGGGACTACTGCCCGGACGAGTGGCGTGCGTTCCAGGTCCTCGTCGGGGCCTGAGACGCGCTCAGCTGCGGGGAGCGAGCGTCGTCCTCGACATGCTCGGGTAGGTCGCGCGGTACCCGCGGCGGCGGGCGATCGGCGCGAGCGCGCCGAACACGACGCGCTGCACGGCGGCCGGCGGCTTGCGGAAGACGGCGACGTCGGAGAACTCCGTCGCGAAGAGCGCCAGCTGCAGCGGATCGGGCATCCCGCGCTTGTTCACGTGACCCTCGCGTGCGAGCCCGAACAGCGTCTCGATCATGTGGGCGAACCGCTCACCGGGCGTGATCTCCACGCGCACGATCGCGTCCTTGTCGCCCGCGTTCCACCAGTCGTGCCACACGCCCGGCTCGATGTGCGCCTGCTCGCCGGCCCGCAGCACCGACCGCTGCCCGTCCAGCAGCATCGTCAGCTCGCCCTCCTGGACGGTGAAGCGCTCGTGCAGCGCGGGGTGGAGGTGCTCGCCGACCACGCGCGCGCCGGGCAGCGCCGTCAGCTCGGCGACGACGCGACCCTCGTCGTTGCGCCACGGCAGCTCGACGATCACGGCCCGCTCCAGCGTCACCGGGTTCTCCCAGACCTCGCCTGGCTCGATCGGCCGGGTGTCGGGGGCCGCCGCGGGGTCCGGATGCGACATCGGATCGACCCTACACCCGCGTCGCGGGCGTAGAGTGGGCCGGAACCGGGATGCGCACCTTGACCCTGACGCTGATGGCGATCGTCCTGGCCGCCGCGCCGGCCACGTCCGCGCCCGCGAAGGAGATCTGCGGCTCGCAGCGCGACGCGTGCGTCGACCGGCTGATCGTCGAGATGCAGCGGAACATCGATCGGCTCGGCTGCCGGCACGACGCCCCCTTCGCGCTGCTCTACGAGCGCACGACGGAGGGCATCCGCGACGCGCTCCGGGCCGGCGCGTTCAGTGACCGGCCGCTGTGGAACCAGGTCACGACCGGGTTCGGCCGGTACTACCTCGACGCGGCCGCCGCGTGGCGGACGGGGCACCGGTCGCGCGTGCCGAGGGCATGGCGGATCGCCTTCGAGGCCGCGCGTGAGAAGCGGGTCGCGACGCTGGGCGACGTGTTCCTCGGCGTCAGCGCCCACGTCAACCGCGACCTGGCGTACGTCTACGCGCGCTTCCGCGTGCGCAGCCACGCCGACCACCTGGTCGTCAACACGGTGCTGGCGAACGTGCAGTCGACGGTGCTGCCGGAGCTGATCGACCGCTACGACCCGGCGCTGCCCACGCAGCGCTCACGCGACCCGGAGCTGTCGCTCGACATCGTGGCCTGGCGCGAGCGCGCCTGGCGCAACGCGAAGCGGCTCCGGGCCGCGCCGTCGCGCGCCGCGCGGCAGCGGGTCGCCGCCCGCATAGAGCGCCACGCGACCGAGATGGCGCGCCGGATCCGGGCGGCGTTCCCGGCCACCCCGGACGAGACGGCCGCCCGCGACGCCCACTGCAGCGCGCCCGGGACCGTGTAGGTCAGTCGTCGCGCTCGAGCGCCGCGAGGCTCTCCAGGTCCTCGTCGCCGGCCGGGAGTTGCACGCCGGGCGGCAGCTCGAGGTCGAGGTCGGCGTCGAAGTCGAGCGTCGCCCGGACCGACTGCGTGCGGCAGCTGAGCAGATGGCCGCCGAAGCGGCGATCGGCGCGGATGAAGTGCAGGTGGAAGCCGGGGAAGTCGAGGCCCGCGGCGCCGGGCAGGAAGCGGAACCCGACCACGGTGCCCTCGACGTCGCTCGCCTCGAAGATGCGCTGCTCGGCGAGGACCTCGTCGAGCGTGCGCCACGGCGGCCGCTGCGCGGGAACCGAGCGCAGCCGCACATGCGCGAAGCGCCCGTCGAGGCGCACGGCGGCGCACACGCCCGTGCGCGGGACATCGCGGTCCAGCACCTCCAGCAGCGCGTCGAAGTCCAGCGCGCCGACCGTCCTCTCCACCCGCGCGCAGAACCGCGTGACGACCGCGAACGGGCAGCGCCGGTCCGGCTCGGCGGGCGCGACGGTCCCATCCGCGGCGGCCCGGTACACGAGACCGTCGACGGCGATCAGCTCACCGTCGAGCGCGTCGAACGTGCCGAGCCCGAGGTCGCCGCGACGCGCCAGCTCGGCGACCGTCACGTCGCCCTCGTACGCGCCGTGCAGCAGCGCCTCCAACGTCGACGTCTGGAACACGGCGCCGTTCCCCGTCGCGGCATGGACGGCGTGGATCAGCGCCGCGTCGAGCACGCCCGGAGCATACGCCGGGCAGAGCGCGGCTCAGCCGCCGCCACCTCCGCCACCGCCCGGCGGGATCGGGGCTTCCGAGCCGCCCCATCGCCGTCGCGGCGCGCTGTCGCGAGTCTTGCCGCAGTGGCGGCAGATGTAGGTGAGGGCATCGCCGCGGCCACGCGAGTTCCACACGTGCCTGCCCAGTCGGCAACGCAGACTGTTCGACATCGCCACTCCTTGGTCGGTGATGTGGCGTCCGGTCGACGCTACTCCGGGTCCGCGCACCGGGTCAACCCGACCACCGTCAGCCGGTTTGCTTCGCGATCAGGATCGGCGTACGGTCGATAGGACCGAGGAAAGGACTGGTCGCATGCGCCTCATGCAGCGACTGCGCGACTATCGCGCCTACCGCAAGGACGTACGTCGCACCCGCCGCGAGTACCGCGACATGAAGGAGGCGTCCCGGGTCAGCGCCGACACGGAGCGCCATCGCTCCGGCAGCACGCCGATGGGCGGCGGCCACGGCGGCGGAGGACTGGGCGGCGGCGGCATGTGAGCTCGCCGCCGCCGGGTGGCGTCCTCAGGGCGTCAGGTCGTTGCTCGCGATGTCGGCGATCGAGTGGTCGGGGCGGTGCAGCGCGATGCTGTCCCCGCCGTTGTTGAGGATGGCGGCCGAGCCGCCGAGGTAGTAGCGGTCCGCGGTGTTGGTGCCGGGGCCGACGTAGACGCGGAGCGTCCCGCCGGCGGGGATCACGTAGCCCTCGGCGATCGGGAGCAGGTTGTAGGCGGCGTCGCGCATGTACCAGCCGCCGACGTCGACGGGCTTCCGCCACACGTTGCGCAGCACGACGTGCTCGCCGTTCTCGGGCTGCACGTCGTCCCCCGGGACGTCGTTGACCAGCTGGTCGACGACCACGGAGTCACGCGACGGGAACGGGTCCATGCCCATCAACGCCCGCCGGGCGGACTCCGGGTAGTTGCCGATCGCGGCGTCCGCGCCGGCCGCGGCGAGCTCCACGACCGCCCGCGGGTCGTTGACCGTCCAGACCGCGGCCGACTTCAGGCCCGCCGCGTCGAGGCGCGCGATGTCGTCCTCCTGCAGCCGGAGGTGGTCGACGATGTAGTACTCCATCCACGTCGCGAGCTCGCGCAGCGTCGCGTCGTCCGCGACGGTGCTCGCGATGCCGCCGACGGGCACCGCGTGATCGATCTCCTCCGCGAACGCGCGCAGGCTGTCGAAGTTGAACGACGTCGCCTTGAAGAACTCCGCGCGGTCGGGCGCGGTGAGCCAGCCGCCCGGGGTCGTCCGGAGCACCTCGGCCATCGCGGCCTCGACGCCCGGGTAGCGCTCCGGGCTCTTGATCTCGAGCCACAGCCCGAGGTCGTGCTCGTCGAACGCGAGCAGGGCCTCGCGGAACGTCGGGACCGGCTCGCCGGCGAAGCGCGCGTCGAACCACGACCCCGCATCGAGCTGCTCGAGCTCGGCCACCGTGAAGTCCTCGACCAGCCACGGCGCCCGGTCGGGGAACTTCTCCTCGACGTCGGTCGTCCGGGCCAGGTTCGTGTCGTGCAGCAGGACGGGCACCCCGTCCTTGCTCATCACGACGTCGATCTCCGCCCAGTCCGCGTCCTGGCGGGCGGCCTCGCGGATCGCGGCGAGCGTGTTCTCCGGCGCGTCGCCGGAGGCGCCGCGGTGCGCGACGACGTCGATGCGATCCGCTGCGCCCGCGACCGCGGGGACGCCTCCGAGGACCGCGGCGACCGCGGCCAAGAGCGTCGTGAACCTGCGCATATCAAGCTCCCTCCCAGAGCGTGTGTGTCGCGGCCCGACACCCCTGCCGGCCGCGATCCGACTCCCGTCACGCTAACCCACCGGGTGCGCTGGTGCGGTTACCTCCCGGATTTCCGGGGCGAGGGATGAATTCCGGTGGGTCCCGGCGTCTCTTGTGCGATGACCGACCGGCTCCACCAACTCGATGCCTGGCGCAGCGCCCCGTACGACGCGGTGATCGTCGGCGGCGGCCCCGCGGGCCTGAGCGCTGCGCTCGTGCTGGGCCGCGCGCGCAAGCGGGTGCTGGTCGTCGACGACGACCGGCCGGCGAATGCCGTCTCGCAAGGCGTCGGCGGCCTGCTCGGGCACGACCGGGTCAAGCCCGCGGTCCTGCGGGAGAGCGGCCGGCGCCAGCTCGCGGAGCACGCGAACGTCGAGTTCCGCCACGGCGCCGTCGAGGACGCGGAGCGGGTCGGCGACACGTTCGTCGTGACGCCGGAGGACGGGCCGCCCGTGCGCGCCCATGCGATCGTGCTGGCCCACGGCCTGCGCTACGACCCGCCGCCGCTCGCCGGGATCGAGGCCCTGTGGGGGAGCTCCGTGTTCCACTGCGCATTCTGCGACGGCTGGGAGGTGCGCGACCGGCCGCTGGCCTTCCACGGCAGCGGCCCGGCGGGCGCGCGCTCGGCGCTCGTGCTCGCGGGCTGGACGAACGACGTCGTGCTCTGCACGGACGGCGCGCCGGACCCCGGCGGCGAGCTGCTCGCGGCGGCGGGCGTGCGCGTCCGGACCGAGCCGATCGCCCGGCTCGCCGGCGCCGGCGGCCGCCTCACGCAGATCGAGTTCACGCACGGCCCGCCCGAGCGGCGCGAGGCGCTGTTCGTCAACACGCTGCGGGACCAGCCGAACGGGTTCGCCGCCGCTCTGGGCTGCGAGCTGACCCCGGCGGGCACGATCGTCATCGACGGCGACGGGCGGACCAACGTCCAAGGCGTCTACGCCGCCGGCGACGCCGCGACCCCGAGCTCGCGCTCGGTGGCCAACGCGATCGGGACCGGGTCGCGCGTGGGCTATGCCGTGGCGCTCGAGCGCGTCGCGACGGCCCTCGGCGCGGCCGCCTGAGCGCTGCTGGCGACCTTCTTCATTCGCGCGGGATCACGGCCCGCAGCGTGGTGCCGGCCCCGGCGGCGCTGACGATCGCGAGCGAGCCGCCGAGGGCCTCCACCCGGTCGGCGAGGCCGCGCAGGCCCGATCCTCCCTCCGGGTCGGCGCCGCCGACGCCGTCGTCGGACACCTCGACCACCACCTCGTCCTCGCCGGCCGCGACACGCACGCGCACCGTGGTCGCCTGCGCGTACTTGGCGACGTTGGTCAGCGCCTCGGCGATCAGGTAGTACGCGGCGGCCTCGACGGGGCCGGGCAGGCGCTCGTCCGGGAGCGCCTCCAGCTCGACCGGCAGCGGCGAGCGCGCGGCCAGCGCGTCGACGGCTGCCCTCAGGCCGCGGTCGGTCAGGAGCGCGGGGTGGAGGCCGCGCGCGAGCTCGCGCAGCTCCTGCAGCGCGAGCGCGAGCTCCTCGCCGGCGCTGCCGAGCAGCGCCTGCGCCGCGGCCGGATCCTCGTCGAGCTTGGTGCGCGCGAGCCGCAGCGAGAACGACAGCGCGACGAGCCGCTGCTGCGCGCCGTCGTGCAGGTTGCGCTCGAGGCGCCGCCGCTCGACGTCCCCGGCGGCGACGATCCGCGCCCGCGAGGCGGCGAGCTCCTCGACCCGGGCCCGGAGCTCGTCGTTGAGGCGGTGCACCTCCGCCGCCTGCGCCTTGCGCTCCGTGATGTCGGTGTAGGCGACCATGTTGCCGAGCACGCGCCCGGACGGGTCCCGCACCGGCGCGGCCGCGATCGAGACCGCCACGAGCGTCCCGTCCTTGCGCAGCCGCTCCGTCTCGTAGTCGTTGACCCACTCGCCCGCCCGCACCCGCGCGAACAGGTCCTCCGCCTCAGCGCGCCTGGCCGGCGGCGCCATGGGCAGGCCGCCGCGGCCGATCATCTCCTCGCTCGACCAGCCGAAGATGCGCTGCGCGGCCGGGTTCCACAGCCGGATGCGCGTGTCGAGGTCGAACTCGACGAGCGCGAGGGGCGAGGAGTCGATCAGCGCCTGCAGTCGCCCTCCGCGCTCGGATCGGTGCGGCTCTGCCGGGGGCTCGATGCCCGCGAGTCTACGGTCTCCGCACGACCGGAATCGCGCGTACGCTGGCCGCGATGCCCAACTGGACCCGGAAGAACTTCAACGCCGTCCGCGACGTCAGCCCGCCGTCCGTGGCGATCGAGTGGCGCTTTGCGCGGGCCGCGCTCGGATCGCCCGAGCTGGGCGTGAGCCGCTTCACCTACGAGCCGGGCGCGCGGATGCCCTGGGGCCACCGGCACCGCGAGCAGGAGGAGCTCTACGTCGTCGTCGCGGGCTCCGGCCGGGCGAAGCTCGACGACGAGGTGATCGAGCTCGAGGCGTGGGACGCGCTCCGCGTCGCCCCGGAGGTGATCCGCTCGTTCGAGGCCGGCCCGGACGGGCTCGACGTCATCTGCATCGGCGGCCGCAAGCCGGACGGCCCGGACAGCGAGCGGTTCCCCGACTTCTGGAGCTGAGCACTAGGGTTGGACGATGGCCAGGCCCGGTGACCGGCATCGCTATCCCGGCGGCGTCGAGATGGAGGTCGTGGTCGCCGCGGAGGCGAGCGGGGACCGGGCGCTCGAGCTGCTTTGGCACGTGCCCGTCGGCGCGCGGCTGGTCGCCCTCCCGCACGTGCACGCCGACGTCGACGAGCACTTCCTGATCGAGGCAGGGACGGCGCGCCACTGGCTCGGGCGGCGGCGGCTGCTCGCCCGCGCCGGGGACGGGTGGGTCGTCCCGGCCGGCACCGCGCACGTCCATCCCGGCAACGTGGGCGAGGAGCCGCTCGTCGTGCGCCAGTGGATTCAGGTCGACGCGGCGGACCCGGCGCTCCTGCGCGGCGTGGAGCGGTACTTCGAGACGGTCTCGAGCCTCGCCGCCCAGGGCCGCGTCGACCGCTTCGGCCGGATCAAGGACCCGCTCCAGGAGGCGGTCACGCTGTCTGAGACGCTCATGCCCGGCACCTGGTTCGCCGGGATCCCGATCCCTGCGCAGCGAGCCCTGCTCGAACGACTCGCAGCGCTCGGTCGCAGGCGCGGCCGCGTCGCCGAGCCGTCCCCGCTCTAGAGCCCGCCCTCGGTGGGCGCGAGGACGTCCTCCCGGCTGTAGTGCCCGACGGAGTCGAACCACCGCTTGGCGTGCAGCCCCGCGCGCAGGTCGCAGTCGAACACGACCATGCCCTCCTCGCCGTACAGGGGACCGGCGACGATCTCGCCCCACGTGGGCTCGACGATCACGGCGCCGCCGCGGCCGAGCACCTCGCGGTCGGGCAGCGGCACCGGGAAGTCCTCGGGGAACGCGGAGCGCGGGATGTACTGCGGCACCGCGACCACGAACGCCCCCGACTCGATCGCGATCGCCCGCATGTGGGCGACCCAGCCGTCGGAGTCGTCGGCCGTCGGCGCCACCCAGAGCTGCACGCCCTGCCGGTACAGCGCGTATCGCGCGAGCGGCATCCGGTTCTCCCAGCAGATCAGCCCGCCGACCCGGCCGGCCGGCGTCTCGACCACCTGCAGGTCGTCACCCGGCCCGATCCCGTGGAAGAGCCGCTCGTGCTGCGTCGGCATCAGCTTCCGGTGCTTGTGCAGGAGCCCGCCCGGCCCGAGCACGAGCATCGTGTTGTAGAGCGTCCCCGGCCGGCCGGACTCGCGCTCGTTCACCCCGACCACCGCATGCAGCCCGGCCCGCCGGCACGCCGCCGCGAGCGTGTCCACAAGCGGCCCCGGCACGTCGACCGAGCTGAGCCACATCCGCTCCCACAGCGCGTCCGATCCCGAGAACGACGCGGACGCGCGCGCCCACGCGTTCGACGGGTAGAGCGAGACGAAGCACTCCGGCAGCACCGCGAGCTCGGCGCCCGCGTCAGCGGCTTCCTGCAGCAGCCGGGCTGCCTTCGCGACGCTCGCCTCCGCGTCGAGGATCGCCGGCGTCGCCTGGATCGCCGCCACCCGGACGCTCCGCAGGACGGTCATCGCCCGACACTACCGCCACCGGCAGGGGCGCGGAGAACCACCGTGCGGGGAGCATCCGCGCCAGCCGCGGCGAGTGCGCCGAGGAGACGGGGGAGAGGATCGAGAGCACGAGCACGTAGAGCGCGGCGAACGGCGCCACCCGGCTGTCGAGCCCTGCCGCCACCGCGAGCGACGCCAGGATCAGCTCGAACTCGCCGCGGCTCATCAGCAGCAGCGCGGTGTTCGTCGCCGCCTCGCGCCCGTAGCCGTACACGCGCGTGGCGACGATGCCCGCGATCACGTTGAAGATCACCGTCACGACCACCGCGACCGCGACCGGCAGCGCGATGCTCCCCAGCGCGCTCGGCGCGATCGTCATCCCGAACCAGAAGAAGAAGATCGCCGCGAAGACGTCGCGCAGCGGCACGATCAGCCGCTCGAGCCTCCGGCCCAGGCCGGCGCCCGCGACGACCATGCCGGCGAGCAGCGCGCCCACCGCCTCCGACGCGCCGGCGCTGTGCGCGAAGCCCGCCACGAACACGCCGAAGCCCACCAGCAGCACCGTCGTGAGCTCCGAGTCGCCCGCGTCGATCACCGGCCGCACGACCCGCGCGCCCCAGCGGGCGAGCGCGAAGAGCCCGAGCAGGAACCCCATCGCGACGCCGACCGCCAGGACCGTCTCCGCCGTCCCCTCGCTGTCGCCGATGATCGGCGCGAGCAGCGCGAGGTAGAAGGCGAGGAAGACGTCCTCGACGACGATGATCCCCAGGATCATCCCCGTCTCCGGGTTGGAGATCCGCTTCAGGTCGAGCAGCAGCTTCGTGACGATCGCCGTCGACGACGTGCCGATCATGCCCGCGACGACGAACATCTCGGGCGTCCCCCAGCCGAGCGCGAACCCGAGCACGAGCCCGGCGCCGAAGTTCAGCGCGATGTAGGCGCCGCCCGCCCAGAGCAGCTTGCGGCCGCCCTCGAGCAGGTCGTCGACCGAGAACTCCAGGCCGAGGTGGAACAGCAGCAGGACGAGCCCGAGCATCGCCAGCATGTGGATCGAGTCGGGGTCGTCGAGGATGACCGCGCCGGGCGTGTGCGGCCCGAAGACGATGCCGGCCACGATGAAGAACGGGATCGACGGGAGCCCGACCTTCCGGCCGAACCGCGCGAAGATCCCGGCGACCAGCAGTGCGGCGCCGAGGATGGCGAGCTCGTTCTCCACGTCACGGCTCCCGGCGGGCGCCGATCCGGTACGCGGCGACCAGGAAGAGCAGCGAGCCGGGGATGGCGAAGATGCCCTCGAGCATCCCCGGTGGGTTGCCCGGCGGGAACCCGGGCGTGGGCAGGAGGTAGCCGCTCAGGACGGCGCCGGCCACGGCGGCGAGGAACGCGCCGATGATGCCGCCGACGAAGCGGTCGGGCACGAGCACCGCGAAGTGCCACAGGGCGATGCCGACCATGACCCAGACGATCAGCGCGATCACCCAGCTCAGGGTGGAGCCGGCCGCGCGGTTCTTCCATGGGCGGCGATCCCCATTCGCGGCCGTCTGGCAAGCTCCGCGGGCGGGAGCGACGGAGGGAGACGGCGATGAGCGACGCGCAGACCGGATACGCAGCGATCGGCGAGCTCGAGATGTACTACGAGGTGCACGGCTCGGGGCCGCCGCTCGTGCTGCTGCACGGCGCGTACATGACCGTGGACATGTTCGGCCCGCTCCTGCCCGGGCTCGCCGCCACCCGGCAGGTCATCGCGCCCGAGCTGCAGGGCCACGGGCGGACGAACGACCCCGCCGATCGCCCGATCACCTACGAGCAGATGGCCGACGACGTGGCCGCGCTGATCTGGGAGCTCGGCGTCGCGCCGGCCGACGTCGTCGGCTTCAGCATGGGCTCGGGGGCCGCGCTGCAGCTGGCGATCCGCCATCCCGAGGCCGTGCGGCGCCTGGTCGTGATCTCCGGGTCCTACCGGCACGACGGGATGCAGCCCGAGATGCTCGCCATGATCCCGACGATCACGCCCGAGATGTTCGCCGGCTCGCCCATGGAGGAGGCCTACAAGCAGCTCTCCCCGCATCCCGGGCGCTTCAAGGCGCTGGTCGCAAAGCTCAAGGCGCTGGACGCGACCCCGTTCGAGTGGCCGGAGGAGGAGGTCCGCGGCGTCGCCGCGCCGGCGCTCGTCGTGGTCGGCGACTCCGACGTCGTCACCGTCGAGCACGCCGCGCAGATGTACCGGCTGCTGGGCGGCGGCGGGTTCGGCGACTTCAGCGCCCCCGGCCCGTCCCAGCTCGCGGTCCTCCCGGGCACGTCGCACTTCATGCCGCCGGGCTCGGGCGTGCTCGACCGGTCGGCGCTCCTGCTGGCGATCATCCCGCCGTTCCTCGGCGCGGAGGCGTCCGCGGGCTGAGCCCGCGCCCATGCGGCGCGCGCTGGTCGTGCTCCAGGTCCTGGCCATCGTGGTGCTCGGCGCCGCGACGGTCGCGCGCTTCCACGTCTGGGCCGACGTGGACGAGCGCCCGCACTTCGACTACGTCCAGGCCGTCGCGGAGGACGGGCGGCTGCCGGAGCTGACCGACCTGGTCAGCCCGGAGGTGCAGGCGATCACGGACCGGACATGGCCGGAGCCGAGCCCGGTCGACCCGGCGATCCGGGGCCTCGCGGGCCGCTCCTACGAGGCCTTCCAGCCGCCGCTCTACTACCTCGTCGCGGCGCCCGCCTTCCTGGTCGAGGCGGACCACCTGCGCAAGGTGAAGGTGCTGCGGGCCTTCGACCTGCTGCTGGTGCTCGCCGCGGTCGCCCTGCTGTGGCGGCTGAGCGGGGCGCTGCGGCCCGCGGACCGGCTGCTCGCCTTCAGCGCCGGGCTGGTCGTCGTGCTGTGGCCGGGCGTGCTCGTACGCGGCATCACCGTCTCCAACGCGGCGCTCGAGCTGCCGCTCGTCACCGCGCTGCTGCTCGTCACCTGGCGGCTCGGCACCGAGCCGCGGCGGGGCACGCGCGTGCTCGCGGGCGTCCTGCTCGGCGCGTGCCTGCTCACGAAGTCGACGCTCATCTCGCTTGCGCCCCTCGTCCTCCTCGTCGGAGCGGTCGACTGGCGGCGCCACCGCGACGGCGTCGGCACCGGCCTGCTGGTCGCGCTGCCGGCGGCGCTGCTGGCGCCGTGGCTCGCGTTCAACGTCGCCCACTACGACGCGCTCACGCCCGCCGCCGCGGCGCGCGAGCAGCAGCGGCCGTTCGTGAACCCCGACGACGTGCAGTACGGCGTGGGCGACGCGGTCGAGCGGACCGGGCGGATGCTCGACCAGATCCTGCCGGTCGAGTTCCTCGGTCAGCTCGACGTCGCCTGGGTCCGCGTCGCGACGGCGCTCGTCGTCGCCGCGCTCGTCGTGCCCGCGGTCGTCCTGGCGATCACCTCGCCGCGCCGGCGCGTCATCTGGTTCTTCGCGCTCCCGGTCCTGACGGGCTACGCGATGCTCGTGCTCACGCTCCTGAGCGCGAACTGGCCGAGCTTCAACCTCCGCTACCTCTACCCGGTGCTGCCCGCGCTCGCCGTGGCCGTCGCGGTCGCCGTGCCACGCGGGCGGGAACGGCTCGCCTGGGGCGTCGTCACGGGAAGCTCCGTGCTGCTCGCCGCCGTCTGGTTCGACATGGCGGGCGCCTTCTACTTCACCGACGTCGGCGAGAAGCTCGGGATCTGAGCCGGTGGATCAGGAGTTGCCGGTGAGCCAGCGCCTCGCCTGCGCCCGCTCCTCGTCGGTGAGCGCGAGCTGAGCCGCGTCCGCGAGCCCGAGGACGTTGTCGGCGTGCACCTGGGCCAGCGACCGCGCGTCCTTCGGCGCCCCCTGGCTCAGCCCTCGGCGATACGCGATGCCCTTCAGGATGAAGTTGATCGACTGCCGCGAGATCTTCTGCCCGCGTTCACCACAGCGATCACGGACCGCCTTGGAGGTCTCGCTGATCGCGTAGGGGTGTGCGGCGAGGTGATCGGCGAGGGCGCCGAAGACGGCCGCGTGCTGCTCGGCGGTGAGGCCGGGCGTTCCTGTGACGTTGCAGATCCGCCTCACGACGTCGGCGAGCTCGCCCGGGATAGCCGCAATCGGATCGTCGGCAGCACCCGGTGGCCGTTCCGGCCGAGCCGGGTCGTAGATGTAGCC
>JBEVIG010000089.1:0-6915 GCA_040510855.1 Solirubrobacteraceae bacterium | reverse complement strand
GCTTGCCGCCCACGCCGCCGATCGCGCCCTGCGTGCCGCTCGCGAGCCCGACCGCGCGCCAGGGCGTCGTGGCGAGCGCGCCGGCGGCGTCGTTGTAGAAGAAGTTCGCGCCGTCGATCGAGTTCAGGACCATCCCGGCGTCACCCGCCACGAGGACGGTGCCGCCGGCGTAGTCGACGTCGTAGGGGAGCGCGAACCCGCGGACGCTCTCGTTGGCGATCGCGAAGCGGTCGCTGTCGGTCTGGAAGCCGTCCTGGGTGTAGGCGGTCACGGAGATGCCGTAGTTCTCGGGGGCGACGGCCCACATCCGGCTCGGGTTCGCCGGGTCGCCGGCGACGTTGCGGAACGGGTTGCCCGCGTTGCCCGCGTCGCCCGTGAGCTCCGCGGCGGCGCCGACGAGGTTGTCCGCGGTGCGGAAGACCTCGCTGAACGACGCGGCGACGATGTAGCCGACGTCGGGGTTCGCCGGGTTGAAGAAGCCGTCGGAGTAGCCGTCCGCGTAGGCCGGGCTGACCTTGCAGGTGTCGTTGGTGTCCCGGCCGCCCGGGGCGTTGTCCTGCCAGTTGGCGTCGGCCCAGGTCGCGGCGGAGCCCACGTTGGCCGGGTCGGCCGGCGCGGAGCGGGCGAGCTGCGAGCCCTCGGCGAACAGCCACGCGCGGGCGTTGCCGGCGAAGCGCACGGAGTAGACGTCGCCGAGCGGCTGCTGCTGGGTGCAGTCCACGAACGTGGTGCCCTTCTTGGAGACGGGGACGCCGCCGCCGAGGTTGGCGCTCCACGTGTTGCCGGCGTCGCTGGAGCGGTACACCTGGCCGGCCGCGCCGACCGCGAGGCCGACGTTGCCGCCCGCCTGGAACTCGATGTCGTTGAGCGCGAGGCCCGTGGGGCCGAGCTTGCGGGCGAAGCTCCCGTCGGGCTGGCGGGTGTAGACGGAGCCGTTCTTGGTCGTGAACCAGAAGCGCGAACCCGACTGGTACTCGATGGCCGAGATCTCCTCGGTCGTGCCGCTGTCGACCGGGGTCCAGATCGCGGCGTCGGCGGACGCCGCCCCTGTCCCGAACGTGACGACGGCCGCGGTGGCGAGCATGCGTGCTCTGCGTGACAACGAAGCCTCCGGAGGCTGGTGGGGGTGTCGCGCGATCCTCCGCGCTGCGAGCGGGAAAAGTCAACGGCGAGCGGACATCCATACGGGCAGTTCTCGCCGGGCGCGCCGCTATCCTCCGCCCTTCCAGTGTTCGAGCTTCGCGACGGACCGCGCGACGAGTGCGGCGTCTTCGGCATCAGCGCCCCTGGCTCCGATGTCGCCCGCCTCGCCTACTTCGCCCTCTATGCCCTGCAACACCGCGGGCAGGAGTCGGCGGGCATCGCCGTATCCCAGGGCGGCCACATCATGGCCATGCGCGACAAGGGCCTGGTCAACCAGGTCTTCGACGAGCAGAAGCTGCGCGCGCTGCACGGCGACCTGGCGGTCGGGCACGTCCGCTACTCGACGACGGGCGCGAACTCGTGGGAGAACACGCAGCCCGTCTGGCGCGCCGACCGGCGCGAGGTCGCGCTCGCCCACAACGGCAACCTGGTCAACGCGGTCGAGCTCCACGGGGAGCTCCGCGCGCAGGGCGTGACGTTCCGGTCGACCTCGGACTCCGAGATCATCGCCGCGCTGCTCTCGACGCACCCCGCGGAGCGGATCGAGGACGCGGTGGCCGACGTCATGACGCGGCTCGAGGGCGCCTACTCGACGGTCGTCAGCACGGGCGACCGCGTCGTCGCGTTCCGCGATCCGGCCGGCCTGCGCCCGCTCTCGCTGGGCATGCTCGGCGACCACTACTGCGTCGCGTCCGAGACCTGCGCGTTCGACATCATCGGCGCGCGCTTCCTCCGCGACGTCCAGCCCGGCGAGGTCGTCTCGCTGACACCCGGCCGGATCGAGACGCGGATGGCGGTCGAGGGCGCCCGCCACGCGCTCTGCGTCTTCGAGCACATCTACTTCGCACGGCCGGACTCGCGCCTGGGCGGCCAGGTGCTCCAGGTCTCGCGCGGGCGCATGGGCGAGATCCTCGCCCGCGAGTCGCCGGCCGAGGCCGACCTCGTCATCGCGGTGCCCGACTCGGGCAACGCCGCCGCGCGCGGCTACGCCCGGGGGAGCGGCCTGCCGCAGGACGACGGCTTCGTCAAGAACCGCTACGTGGCGCGGACGTTCATCCAGCCTGGCCAGGAGCTGCGCAAGCACGGCCTGCGGCTGAAGTTCAACCCGCTGCCCGAGGTCGTGGCGGGCCAGCGCCTCGTCGTGGTCGACGACTCGATCGTCCGCGGCAACACGACGCGGCAGATCGTCCAGATGCTGCGCGACGCGGGCGCGCGCGAGGTCCACATGCGCATCTCCGCGCCGCCGATCCGCAACCCCTGCCACTACGGGATCGACATGTCCACGCGCGAGGAGATGATCGCCCACGACCGCACGGAGGCGGAGGTCGCCGCGGAGCTCGGCGCCGACTCCCTCGCGTACCTGTCGCTCGCCGGGGTCTACGAGGCGATCCGCGGCACGCGGGCGACGCACTGCGACGCCTGCTTCTCGGGCGACTACCCGCTCGCGAACACGGGCGAGACGCAGACCAAGGACCTCCTCGAGCTCCCGCTCGCCCGCGCCTAGCGCCCGGGCCTGAGCCCTCATCGCGCGCGCCTAGGCGGCCACCACCTCCTCGAGGAACGCGCCCAGGACGGCGAGGTAGGCGTCGACGTCCGCCGCCTCGTGGGCGAAGGAGACCGCCGGGCCGGCGCTGGCGATCGCCTCCCAGATGCCGCGGTTGGCCATGAACAGACGCCGCGCGTCGATCAGCCGCGCGTCGAGCGACCGCGCCGCGTCCTCGGCGGTGCGCGGCAGCTGGGGCTCGAGGCAGTAGCCCGAGCGCCCGCCGAGCCGGTGCGCGCGCCAGGGCAGGCCGTGCCGCGTCGCGGCGGCCTCGATCCCGTCCGCCAGCTGGGCGCCGAGCGCGGCCGTGCGCTCGAACGCCTCGGGCGTCTGGATCCGCGTCAGCGTCGCCACGGTCGCGGCGAGGGACAGCGGGTTCGCGTACGTGGTCCCGCCGGTGGCGATCCCCGCCACGCGGCCGTGCGCGTCGCGATGGCGCTCGAGGTGGTCGCGCAGCTCCGCCGTCATCCCGTACGCGCCGACCGGCACGCCGCCGCCGAGGCTCTTGCCGAGCGTGACGACGTCCGGCGCGAGGCCCCACGCGCGGGTGCAGCCGCCGTACGCGACCGTCTGGGTGTGGGTCTCGTCGAGCACGAGCAGCGCGCCGTGCTTGCGCGTGAGCCGCCGGACCTCCTCGTGGAAGCCGGGTACGGGCAGGACGACGCCGACGTTCGTCAGCGCCGGCTCCGTGATCACCGCGGCGACCTCCCCGCGCGCGAGCACGCGCGCGAGCGCCTCCGCGTCGTTGAAGGGCACGATCCGCGTGCCGGCCGCCGCGCGCGCGTTCAGCCCGAGGTTGCCGGGCCGCGCGCCGTCCTCGTCGCCGTCCACGAGCGTGTCGTCGAGGTGCCCGTGGTAGTGGCCGCCGAAGACGACGATGACCTCGCGGCCGGTGAAGTGGCGCGCGAGCCGGATCGCCTCCTGGTTGGCGCCGGAGGCCGAGAGCGTGAACTGCCACCCGGGCAGCGCGTAGCGCTCGGCGAGCTCCTCCGCGGCGGCGAGCCCCTCCTCCACGGGCAGCAGGAACTGGAGCCCGCGCGGCGCCCGCTCCGCGATCGCCTCGAGCACGGGGGCCGGCGCGAAGCCGCAGCTCGCGCTCAGGTCGGCCTGGTTGAAGTCGAGGTACGCGTTGCCGTCGAGGTCGGTGAAGCGGCAGCCCGTGCCCTCGGCCACCACGATCGGCGTGTGGTCGACGAGCCCGGCCATCCACGCCATCGGCACGCCGTCGGGCATCCGCTCGCGGGCGCGGGCGAGGTGCTCGGCCGACCGCATGGTGCGGCTCGCGAAGGAATCCGACTCGCGGGCGTGGAGCGCTTCGAGGCGGTCGCGGTCGATCGGCATGGGGCAAGCATGACGGCTCTCCTGTGCCGTGGATGCCGCGCTCTGTGACGAATCCGTGCCGACTTTGCATCAACTTCGTGACATCCCGGGAGGACCCGCCCGTGGCGACCGGACCGGGGGCTATGGTCGTCGATCCCGTGAGCGCCCCCCTCGTCACCGATCCGCTCGTCGCACCGGCGCTGCCCGGGCTCGGGCCCGAGCCGCCGACCCCGTTCGCGCGCGCCACGGACCCGGCGGAGGCGCTGCACGAGGTGTTCGGCTTCCCGGCGTTCCGCCCCGGCCAGCAGGACGCGGTCGAGGCCGCGATCGCCGGCCGCGACGTGCTCGTGGTGATGCCCACCGGATCGGGCAAGTCGCTCTGCTACCAGCTCCCCGCGCTCATGCGCGCGGACCTGACGATCGTGGTCTCGCCGCTCGTGTCGCTCATGCAGGACCAGGTCGAGGCGCTCGAGCGCGTCGCGCCCGGGCGGGTGGCGATGGTCAACGCACAGCAGGACAGCGCGACGAACCGGGCCGCGCTCGACCGCGCCGTGTCCGGCCGCGCGCGGCTGCTCTACGTCGCGCCCGAGCGGTTCTCGTCGCCCGGCTTCCTCGACCGGATCCGGCAGGCGAAGGTCGGGCTCTTCGTCGTCGACGAGGCGCACTGCGTCTCCCAGTGGGGGCACGACTTCCGGCCGGACTACTTCCGGCTCGCCGACGCGGCGCGCTGGCTCGGCGCGCAGGCCATCGTGGCCTCGACCGCGACGGCGACGCCGCAGGTGGCCGACGACATCGTCACCCGGCTCGGGTTGCAGGACCCGGCGCGGATCGCCACCGGCTTCGACCGGCCGAACCTGTCGTTCGCCGTCGTCCCGTGCGCCACCAAGGAGGCGGGCCACCGCGGGATCGGCGCGGTCCTGCAGGAGCCGGGGGCGCTGCCGGCGATCGTCTACGCGGGCACGCGCGCGGAGTGCGACAAGCTGGCCGCGCGGCTCGGCAGCGAGCTCGAGCGACCGGTGCTGGCGTACCACGCCGGCCTGCCGCGCGACGCGCGCGCGGAGGCCCAGCGCCGCTTCATGTCCGGCGACGTCGACGTCGTCGTCGCCACCAACGCGTTCGGGATGGGCGTCGACAAGGCCGACGTGCGCACCGTGCTGCACGAGTCGGTGCCCGGCTCGCTCGAGGCCTACTACCAGGAGGCCGGCCGTGCGGGGCGTGACGGCAAGCCGGCCCGCTGCCTGTTGTTCGCATCCTCGCGCGACAAGGGGCTGCACGTGTTCTTCATCGAGCGCTCGACCGTCGAGGAGCCGGCGCTGAAGGCGGTGGCGCGGGCGCTGACCAGCTCGGCCGACCACCGCGGCCGCTACGACGCGAGCGCGGAGGCGCTCGCCCGCCACGCCGGCTGCGACGAGGAGGTCGTCCGCGCGATCGTCGGCTACCTGGCGCGCTCGGGCGTCGTCCATCCCAGCCCCTCCGCGCCCGACCGCGTGCTCGGCAAGATCGCGGGCGCCTGGGACGGCCGCGCGCTCGCGCTCTGCCGTTCCGCGGCGCAGGAGGGCACGCGCGCCCGCTGGCGCCAGTACCGGGCGGTGTGGGCCTGGGTCGAGGGCTCGGCCTGCCGGCGCCGCGGCATCCTCGGCCACTTCGGCGACCGCCGCGACCCCACGCCGGAGGGGCCGTGCTGCGACGTCTGCGACCCCTCGATCGCGCCCGCGCCGCCGGCGGTCCCGGCGCGCCGCGGCGGGAGCGGGCCGCGCCAGCTCGCACAGCGCCCGGTCGCTCCCGGCGACCTCGAGGCGCTCGACGAGGCGATCATCGAGGTGGTGGCGCTCGCGCGGCCGGCGCTCGGGCGCACGCGCGCGGTCGAGGTCCTCCGCGGCGGGCGCTCGAAGGTGCTGCTCAAGCACGGCTGGGACGGCCTGCCCAACTACGGCGCCTTCGGCCACATGGCCGGCCCATCGGTGCTGGAGCGCGTCGACGCCCTGCTCGAGGCGGGCACGATCCGGTCGAGCGGCGGCCACTACCCGGTCCTGGAGGCCGCGTGAGCGGCCGCGGCCGGCCGGTGCCGGCGTGAACGTCGGCGTCCTGGCCTCGGGCGACGGCTCGAACCTCCAGGCGATCCTCGACAAGCTCCATGGGCGCGGCGAGGTCGACGTCGTCGCGGTCGGCTCGGACAAGGCGGACGCCCGGGCGCTGCGCCGCGCCGCCGAGGCCGGCGTGCCGGCCCGCGTCTTCGCGGTCGAGGACTTCGACGGCCGCCGCGCACGCGACGCCGCGATCGCCGGCTGGCTCGAGGAGCGCGGCGTCGAGCTCGTCGTCCTCGCCGGCTATATGCAGCTGCTCGATCCCGCGTTCCTCGCGCGCTTCCCGCAGCGGGTGGTCAACGTCCACCCGGCGCTGCTGCCCGCCTTCCCCGGCATCGGCTCCGTCGAGCAGGCGGTCGCCTACGGCGTCAAGGTCGCCGGCGTCACCGTGCACTTCGTCGACGAGGGCGTCGACACCGGGCCGATCATCGCCCAGCGCGCGATCGACGTCCCCGACGGCATCGACGGTGCGGGGCTCCGGCTCACCCTCCGCCCGCTCGAGCACGAGCTGCTCCCAGCGGTCGTCGAGCTCATCGCGCGTGGCCGCGTGGCGGTCGATCCCGGCAATCCGCGGCATGTCCGCGTCGCGTAGGGTTCGGGAGCGATGACCCAGCCGGGAGAGGTCCGCATCCGCCGCGCGCTGCTGTCCGTCTCGGACAAGCGCGGGATCGCCGATTTCGCGAAGGGCCTCGCCGGCCTCGGCATCGAGATCGTCTCCACCGGCGGCACCGCGCGCGAGCTCGAGGAAGCTGGCCTCGCGGTGCGCTCGATCGAGGACTTCACCGGCTTCCCCGAGATCATGGGCGGCCGGGTCAAGACGCTGCA
>JBEVIG010000088.1:0-13197 GCA_040510855.1 Solirubrobacteraceae bacterium | reverse complement strand
GGCGCGCGTGCGGCGCGCCGCCTCGGCGAGCGCCGTCGCGGCCTCCTCGTCCGGCCCGAGCGCGGCCGCGGCGAGCTGCCACGCCCGCTCGTCGTCGCGCCCCCGGCCGGCGAGCGCGTCGGCGAGCGCGCGGTGGGCGGCGCGCCGCTGCTCGGGCGCAGCGGCCGCGTAGACCGCCGAGCGCGCCAGCGGGTGGGGGAAGGCGACCGCGCCGCCGCCGAGCGTCACGAGGCCCCGTTCCTCCGCGGCGGCGAGGGCCGCGAGGTCGGCCCCCAGCGCACCCGCCGCGCGCTCGAGCAGCGCCGGATCGGTGCTGTCGCTCGCCGCGGCGAGGACGAGGGCGGTGCGGGTCGCGTCGCCCAGCCCGTCGAGCCGGGCCGTGAACGCCTGGATGATGCGTGCGGGCACGGGCACCGGGGCCCCGGCGGGCACCGGCTCGTCCGCCCGGTCGCGCAGCTCGAGCAGCGCGAGCGGGTTGCCGCGCGTGGCCTCGTGCAGCCGCGCCACCGTCTCCGCCGCCACGCCGGGGAGGAGCTCCGCCGTCGCGGCCGGCGTGAGCCCCGGGAGCGGGAGCGCGGGGAGGTCCGCGCCGTCGAGCAGCGAGGGCGTGCCCGGCCGTACGGCGAGCAGCACCGCGATCGGGTCGGCGACCAGCCGCCGCGCGGCGAACAGCAGCGCCTGGGCGCTCGAGTGGTCGAGCCACTGCGCGTCGTCGACGAGCACGGCGACCGGCTGCTCCTCGCCCAGCGCGGCGAGCAGCCCGAGCGTGGCGGCGCCGACCGCGAACCGCTCCTGCGCCGGGCCGGGGCGCAGCGCGAGCGCCGACTCGAGCGCGGCGGCCTGCGGCGGCGGCAGGCGCTCCACGAGGGCGAGCGCCGGCCGGAGCAGCTCCAGCAGCGAGCCGAACGGGATCTGCGCCTCGGACTCGATGCCGCGCGCGCGGAGCACGCGCATCCCCGCGGCCTCGCCGGCCGCGTGGTCGAGCAGCGCGGTCTTGCCGATCCCCGGCTCGCCGGTGAGCGCGAGCACGGCGCTCTCGCCCGATCGCGCGGCCGCGAGCGCGCGACCGACCGCCTCGCGCTCGGCGTCCCGGCCCACGAGCATTCCGCGACGCTACCACCTGGTGACCGAAGCCCAGGGGGGCACCTGAAGCGAACCGCTGCGAACGGGTCATACGGTCGGGCCATGACCACCCTGGACCGTGCCGTCGAGGTCGACGGCGACAAGCTCATGGCGTTCGTCTTCCGTGCCGTCGACGAGGTCGGCGCGGCGCTGAACGCGGCGCTCGTCGTGATGGGCGACAAGCTCGGCCTGTACCGCGCGCTCGCCGACGGAGGGCCGCAGTCGCCGGACGAGCTCGCGGCGCGGACCGGCACCGCGGAGCGCTACGTGCGCGAGTGGTGCAGCGCGCAGGCGGCCGGCGGCTACCTCGGCTACGACGCCGACTCGGGCCGCTACGCGCTCGCGCCGGAGCAGGCGGTCGCGTTCACCGACCCCGAGAGCCCCGCGTACCTGCCGGGCTTCTTCCAGCTCGCGCTCGGCGCGGTGATCGACTCGCCGCGGATCACCGAGGTCGCGCGCTCGGGCGCCGGCCTCGGCTGGCACGAGCACGTCCACGACGTGCACGACGGCTGCGAGCGCTTCTTCCGCCCCGGCTACAACGCGAACCTCCTCGCCGCGTGGCTCCCGGCCCTCGACGGCGTGGTCGAGAAGCTCGAGCGCGGCGCGCGGGTGGCCGACGTCGGCTGCGGCCACGGCTCGTCGACGATCCTCATGGGCGAGCGGTTCCCGCGCTCGCGGTTCGTGGGCTCGGACTACCACGCCGGCTCGATCGAGACGGCGCGGCGGCGTGCGGCCGAGGCGGGCGTCGAGGAGCAGGTGCGCTTCGCGGTCGAGCCCGCCGCGGCGTACAGTGGCGACGGCTACGACCTCGTGACCATGTTCGACTGCCTGCACGACATGGGCGACCCCGTCGGGGCGGCCCGCCATGTGCGCTCCACGCTCGCCCCCGACGGGACGTGGATGATCGTCGAGCCGCAGGCCGGCGACCGGACGGAGGACAACTTCAACCCGGTCGGCCGCGCGTACTACGCGTTCAGCACGCTGCTGTGCACGCCCGCGTCGCTCTCCCAGGAGGTCGGGCTCGCGCTCGGCGCGCAGGCGGGCGAGGCGCGGATCCGCGACGTCGTCGAGGCAGGCGGGTTCACGCGCTTCCGGCGCGTCGCCGAGACGCCCTTCAACCTCGTCTTCGAGGCGCGGCCGTGACGCTCGCGGGGCGCCCGCCTCGAGCTCCCACGGGCGCCCCGAGCGAGCAGTCCCGTGCCCGGTACCCGGACGCGCAGGGGCACGTCGAGCGCGACGGCGTCCGCATCGCCTACGAGGTCTATGGCGACGACGGGCCGGCCGTGATCCTGCTGCCGACGTGGTCGATCGTGCACTCGCGGCTGTGGAAGGCGCAGATCCCCTACCTCGCCCGCCACTGCCGCGTGGTCGCGTTCGACGGCCGCGGCAACGGCCGCTCCGACCGGCCGGAGGGCGCCGAGTCGTACGCCGTCGGGGAGTTCGCGGCGGATGCGCTCGCGGTGCTCGACGCGACGGGGATGGAGCGCGCGACCGTCGTCTGCCTCTCCTGCGGCGCGCTCTGGGCCAGCCGGCTCGCGGCCGAGCACCCCGAGCGCGTCGACGGCATCGTGTACATCGCGCCCGCCGTGCCGATCGGCGGCAAGCACGCGGCGCGGACGGCGCATCCGTTCGACGAGCCGCTCGACACGACGGAGGGGTGGGCGAAGTTCAACGCGCCCTACTGGTCGTCGCACTACCGCGAGTTCCTCGAGTTCTTCTTCGCGCAGGCGTGCTGCGAGCCGCACTCGACCAAGCAGATCGAGGACTGCGTCGGCTGGGGGCTGGAGACGACCCCGGAGACCCTGGCCGACACCTTCCGCGGCGCGTGGCACGTCGAGCAGGAGCCGTTCACCGACGCGCTCGCGCGGATCCGCTGCCCCACGGTGGTCATCCACGGCGACGACGACCGGATCCGGCCGCACTCGCAGGGCGCCGCGCTCGCCGCCGCGACCGGCGGCGCGCTGATCACGCTGGAGGGCTCGGGCCACCTCCCCGTCGCGCGCGACCCGGTGAAGATCAACCTGCTGCTGCGCGACCTGATCGCGCCACCGGCGTCCGCGGCCCGCTGGCGGCGCGGGCCGCGGCGGGGCCGGCGCGCGCTGTTCGTCTCCTCCCCGATCGGCCTCGGCCACGCGCGGCGCGACCTCGCGATCGCCGACGAGCTCCGGCTGCTCCATCCCGGGCTCGAGATCGACTGGCTCGCGCAGCACCCCGTCACGGCGATGCTCGCGGCGCGCGGCGAGCGGATCCACCCGGCGAGCGCCTACCTCGCGAACGAGTCGGCGCACATCGAGTCGGAGTCCGCCGAGCACGACCTGCACTGCTTCCAGGCCATCCGGCGGATGGACGAGATCCTCGTCGCGAACTTCATGGTCTTCACCGACGTGGTGCGCGACGACCCGTACGACCTCTGGATCGGCGACGAGGCGTGGGAGCTCGACCACTTCCTGCACGAGAACCCGGAGCTCAAGTCCGCGGCCTACGCGTGGTTGACGGACTTCGTCGGCTGGCTCCCGGTGGCGGGGGCCGACAGCCGCGAGCACGAGCTCACGGCCGACTACAACGCCGAGATGATCGAGCAGATCGCGCGCTTCCCGCGCGTCCGCGACCGCGCGATCTTCGTCGGCGACGAGGCCGACGTCGTCGGCCGCGACTTCGGCCCCGGCCTGCCCGCGATCCGCGACTGGACGGGCGCGCACTTCGACTTCGCGGGCTACGTCACGGGCTTCGACCCCGCGGCGTTCGCCGACCGCGAGCGGCTGCGCCACGAGCTGGGCTACGCGCCCGGCGAGCAGGTGTGCCTCGTCACCGTCGGCGGCTCGGGGGTCGGCGGCGCGCTGCTGCGGCGGGTGATGGCGAGCTACGCGGAGGCCGAGCAGCTCGTGCCCGGGCTGCGGATGATCGTCGTCGCCGGGCCGCGTATCGATCCCGCCACGCTCCCGGCGGCGGACGGCATCGAGGTGCGCGCGTTCGTCGACGACCTGTACCGGCACCTCGCCGCCTGCGACCTCGCCGTCGTGCAGGGCGGGCTCACGACGTCGATGGAGCTGACCGCGAACGGGCGGCCGTTCCTCTACTTCCCGCTCAAGCACCACTTCGAGCAGTCCATCCACGTGCACCACCGGCTCGAGCGCCACGGCGCCGGGCGGCGGATGGACTTCGAGGCGTCGCCGCCGTCGGTGATCGCCCGTGCGATCGCGGAGGAGATCGGCCGCGAGGTCGCCTACGAGCCGGTCCCGGCCGGGGGCGCGGCCCGCGCGGCCGCGCTGCTGGCCGAATTGCTCTGACCCCGAAGGTTGGCGGAAGCGCTTCCAGCCGGTTACGCTCACCTCAGGCCATGGACGGCTCCGAGGAGCGAACCGGAGGGAGGACGGGCGGCAAGGACGACCCGCTCCTCGTCGCGCCCGCGGCGATCCTCGAGGGGCTGCCCGACGCGGTGGTCGCGATGGCGCCCGACGGGCGGATCGTCTTCGTGAACACGCTCGCGGAGGAGCTCTTCGGCTACTCGAGCGAGGAGCTCGTCGGCGAGTCCGTGCGGATGCTCTGGGCGGAGCGGATGCGCGACCGCTACATGCGCAACCTGCTCCTGTACTTCGCGACGGAGCACCCCCTGCGGTTCACCGCCGAGGCGTGGGGGCTGCGCCGCGACGGCACGGAGTTCATCGGCGAGATGAGCTGGGGCATCGTGCACACCGTGGCCGGGCCGCTGCTGCTCGCCATCGGCCGCGACATCTCCGACCGGCGCGCCGCGGAGGAGCGCGTGCGCGCGCTCGCGGCGATGGGGGAGCGCGCACTTGCCGGCGCGGCGCCCGGCGAGCTCGCCGACGAGGCCGTGCAGCTGCTCCGCGAGCGGCTCCCGGTCGACGGCGTGGAGGTGCGCCGCGACGACGGCACGGCGCTCGCCGGCGCGGGTGACGTGCGAGGCGCGATCGAGCTGCCGATCGGGACCGGCGACGTCCTGCTCGTGGCGCCGTCGCGCGACCTCACGGCGGAGGAGATGAGCATCGTCCGCGCGGTCGCGAACACGCTCGCGGTCGCGCTCGCCCGGCTGCGCGACGAGGCGAAGATGCGCCACGACGCGGTCCACGACCCGCTCACCGGCCTCGCCAACCGGACGCTGCTGCGCGACCGGCTCGAGCAGGTCCGGGCGCGCGTGGAGCGAGACGACGCCGACACGGGCGTGCTGTTCGTCGATCTCGACGACTTCAAGCAGGTCAACGACGCGTTCGGCCACGGCACCGGCGACGCGGTGCTCGTCGAGTTCGCCGCCCGCCTGCGCGGCGCCGTGCGCCCGGCCGACACGGTGGCGCGGGTCGGCGGCGACGAGTTCGTCGTGGTCTGCGACCACCTGGACGACGCGGCGGCGGCCGCGCTCGCCGACCGCATCCAGGAGGCGATCCGCCCGCCGATCGCCATCGACGGCGGCGAGCTCGCGATGTCGGCGAGCATCGGGATCGCGGTCGGCCGCGACCCCTATGCGCTGCTCGCGGACGCCGATGCCGCCGCCTATCGCGCGAAGGGCGCGGGCGGCGGCCGGGTCGAGGTCGTGCGGCGCGGCTGAGCCCGCGCGCTTGACCGCCGCTCGCGGGCTCGGTTACGGTCGGTGCGGGGCGGCCCCCCACCACCGACGAGCCCCCAGGAGTGGCCGGATGCCACGCAGCACCAAGCCGGCGCGTGTGAGCGCCAAGGTGCAGCCCAAGCTGCGCATGATCGCCAACGGGAGCGACGAGGTGAACGCGCTCCGGGCCGAGCACGCCTGCGCCGTGGCGGTGACGCCCGCGGTCGCCGAGCAGGTCGCGCCGCTGCGGTCGGAGGGCGCCGTGCCGGTCGGCAAGCGCCAGCTCCCGCGCAAGATCGAGCGCGGGCAGCTCTCCGCACCGCCGCAGGCCCGCGTGAGCGCGTTCGTCCAGCTCTCCGACGAGGCGGCCGGCGACACGCCGCGCAAGCTGCCGGGGGAGACCGCGGCCAAGGCGAACGTCCGCACCGTCGAGGTCTCCGTCACCGAGGCGCTCGAGCTCGCGCGCGACCCGAAGGTCATGAGCGTCGAGCTCGGCCAGCCGCTCCGGCTGCCCGACCAGATCGTCACCGCGACGGGCCCCGGCGCGCCGACCACCGCCCTGCGCAAGGTGCGGGGCCGCGCGCACCGGTCGGGCGAGGGCGTGCTCGTCGGGCTCATCGACGTCGGCGGCTTCGACTTCGCGCACCCGGACTTCCTCGACGCCGCCGGCGGCACCCGCTTCGAGCGGATCTGGGACCAGGGCGGCGCGACCCGGCCGTCGCCCCGGCAGCGCGGGACGTCCGTGTTCGACTACGGCTCCGAGCTGATCAAGGCGGAGCTCGACCACGCGATCGAGAGCGCGCCGGAGGTCGGCCTGCCCGCGACCCTGCTCGAGCCGCAGTCCGAGATGTCTCCCGGCTCGCACGGCACGCACGTCGCCTCGATCGCCGCCGGCAACCGCGGGGTCGCGCGCAAGGCGCTGATCGCCGCGGTGCTGATCGCCATCCCGGGCGAGGACGCCGAGCGCCGGCTCTCCTTCTACGACTCGAGCCGGCTCGCGCACGCCGTCGAGTACCTGCTCGACGTCGGCCGCGAGCTGGGCCTGCCCGTCTCGATCAACGTCTCCCTCGGCACGAACGGCCACGCGCACGACGACTCGAGCGCGATCAACCGCTGGATCGACGCGGCGCTCACCGTGCCCGGCCGCAGCCTGTGCGTCGCCGCCGGCAACGCCGGCCAGGAGCGCGCGGAGCACGACGACGACGTCGGCTTCGTCATGGGCCGCGTGCACGCGAGCGGGAAGATCCCCGCGCGCGAGCTCGTGTGCGACCTGGAGTGGAACGTGGTCGGCAACGGCCTGCTCGACATCTCGGAGAACGAGCTCGAGATCTGGTACGAGGCGCGCGACCGCTTCGCGGTGCAGGTCAAGCCGCCCGGCCAGCCGTGGACGGAGGTCGTCGAGCCCGGGCAGTTCGTCGAGAACCGCCAGCTCGCGGACGGCTCGTTCCTCAGCGTCTACAACGAGATCTACAACGCGTCGAACGGCGCGAACTCGATCGCCGTCTACCTCAGCCCGCAGCTGCGCGAGCCCGAGATCGTCGGCGTCCCGGCCGGGCAGTGGCTCGTCCGGCTGCGCGGGCTCGACGTCCGCGACGGGAGCTTCCACGCCTGGATCGAGCGCGACGACCCGCGCCGCGTCGGCCGCATCGGCGAGCGCGAGGCGTGGGTCTTCCCGTCGTTCTTCTCCGAGAGCTCGTTCGTCGACCGCTCGACGGTGAGCACGCTCGCGTGCGGGCAGCGGATCGTCTCCGTCGCGAACTTCGACGAGCAGCGCCGGCGGATCAACATCACCAGCAGCCAGGGGCCGACGCGCGACGGGCGCCAGAAGCCCGACATCGCCGCGCCGGGCACGGACGTCGTCGCCGCGAGCGGCTTCTCGCCGGGCGCGCCGTGGGTGGGGATGACGGGGACGAGCATGGCGAGCCCCTACGTCGCCGGGGTCGTCGCGCTCATGCTCGCGGCGAACCCGCAGCTCACCGGCGCCCAGGTCGGCGGGATCATCCGCCGCTGCGCGCAACCGCTCCCGGGGGCCGACTTCTCCTGGTACGACGACGCGGGCGCCGGGGCGATCGACCCCGTCGGCTGCGTCGAGCAGGCCGTGGTGATGCGCGTGCGCGAGGACGTCACGTGAAGCTCGAGGCGTTCCAGTCCGACAAGGGCGACTGCCTGCTGCTCACGGCGGGCGACGGCACGCGCGTGCTGGTCGACGGCGGGATGCGCGGCTCCTACTCCAAGCACGTCGCGCCCGCGCTGGGCGCGATCGCGGCGGCGGGCGGGCGGCTCGACCTCGTCTGCGTGTCCCACATCGACCAGGACCACATCGCCGGCGTGCTGCAGCTCATGGCCGACGAGGTCGCCTGGCGCGTGGCGGACTTCCAGCACGGCAGCGGCAACGCCGGCTTCCCCGAGCCGGCGAACCCGCGCCCGCCGGCGGTCGCGCGCGTGTGGCACAACGGCTTCCACGACGTCGTCGGCGACAACGCGGGGCCGATCGCCGACGCGCTCGCCGCGAGCGCCGCGGTGCTCGAGCCGGGGGAGGCGGAGCGCGTCGCGGCGGCGCTGCAGCGCGGGCTGGCGACGAGCATCGCCGAGGGGCTCCAGCTCTCCGCGCGGCTCGCGCCGGCGCAGCTCGGGATCCCGCTCAACCGGGAGTTCGGCGGCAAGCTGGCGATGGTGCGGCCGCGGCGGCGGACCGTGCGGCTCGGGGCGGGCCTGCGGCTCACGCTGCTCGGGCCGTTCGAGGAGGACCTCGAGAAGTTCCGCGGGAAGTGGAACGACTGGCTGGCCGAGAACGGCGAGTCGGTCGAGCGGCTGCGAGCTCGGATGCAGGAGGACGCGGAGCGGCTCGCGACCGGGGAGATCGACGCGTTCCGACGCGGTCTCGCGGTGCGCGCGGACGAGCTCGGCCGGCGCACGAACGTCACCGTCGAGAACCTCGTCTCGATCATGCTCCTCGCCGAGGAGGACGGGCACCGGGTGCTGCTCACCGGCGACGGTCACGGCGCCGACGTCCTGCGCGGGCTCGAGCGCGCGCGCAAGCTCGACCGCTCCGGGCGGATCCACGTCGACGTGCTGAAGGTCCCGCACCACGGGTCCGAGCACAACCTCGACGCGGACTTCGCCGCGCGGGTCACCGCCGACCACTACGTGTTCTGCGCGAACGGCGAGCACGCGAACCCCGACCTGCGGATCGTGCGCGCGCTGTTCGACGCGCGCGACGCGGAGGGCGCTGCCGGCCCGCCGTTCACGTTCTGGTTCAACAGCAGCTCGACGGCGTCCGAGGACGCGAAGGGAAAGCAGCACATGGCCGAGGTCGAGGTGCTCGTCGCGCAGCTCGAGGGCCGCGCCGGCGGGCGGATGGCGAGCCGGTTCCTCGCGGACTCGAGCTTCGAGGTCGGATGATGGCCGAGTTCGACGCGGCCGCCGTCCGCTCGCTGCAGCCGGTCTCCCAGCTGCCGGACACGCCGCCGGCCGGCGGGATCGGCCTCTGCCTCTCCGGTGGCGGCTACCGGGCGATGCTCTTCCACCTCGGCTCGCTGTGGCGGCTCAACGACGCGTGCGCGCTGCGCCGGCTCGACCGGATCTCGAGCGTCTCGGGCGGCTCGATCACCGCGGCGACGCTCGGGCTCCGCTGGCGCGAGCTCGACTGGGATCCGCGCGGGCGCGCGGGGAACTTCGAGCGCGTCGTCGTGGCGCCGGTGCGCGGGATGGCCGGCGAGACGATCGACGTCTCGTCGGTGCTCGAGGGGGTGTTCTCGTTCGACACCGTCGGAGAGCGCGTGGCGGACGCGTACCGCGAGCACCTGTTCGGCGACGCGACGCTGCAGGCGCTGCCCGACGACAAGGCGGGCGAGGGGCCCCGGTTCGTGATCTGCGCGACCAACCTCGAGTCCGGCGTGTCGTTCCGCTTCTCGCGGCCGTACGTCGCCGACTACCGCGTCGGGATGGTGAAGGCGCCGGCCGTGGCGCTCTCCGACGCGGTCGCGGCCTCCTCGGCGTTCCCGCCGATCCTCTCGCCGTTCGAGCTCGACCTGCGCGGGGCGGGGTGGGAGACCGAGGACGGGAACGACCTCGTCGACCCGCGGTGGCGCGGCGAGATCAAGCTCTCCGACGGCGGGGTGTACGACAACCTCGGGCTCGAGACGGTCTGGCGCTCGTGCCGCACCGTGCTGATCTCCGACGGCGGCGGCCAGGCGGCCGACGACGACGATCCGCCCGCGGACTGGCCGCGCCAGATCCTCCGGGTGCTGAAGGTCATCGACAACCAGGTCCGCGAGCTGCGCAAGCGCCAGGCGGTGGGGAGCTACCGGGCGGGGCTGCGCGACGGCACCTACTGGGGGATCCGCTCCGCGGTGGCCGACTACGGGCTGGCCGACCCGCTGCCGTTCGACCCGGACGAGGGCGCCGCGCTGGCGGCGACGCCGACGCGGCTGCGCGCGCTGCCGCCGGCGGTCCAGGAGCGGCTCGTCGACTGGGGCTACGTGATGTGCGACACCGCGCTGCGGAAGTGGCTTCCGGCGCTGGGCGGTGCGCGGCCGGTGCGGCTTCCCTACGGCTGAGGCGGCCTAGGCGAACGCGAGGCGCCAGCTGCGGCGGCGCGTGCGGACGGGGCGGTCGGCGCGGCGGGCGAGGCGCCACTCGGCGATGGTGAGCCCGGTGGGGATGTCGCTCTCGATGTATGAGATGTGGTGATCGGGCATGGGATGAAATTCCCACGTACGTGACGTCCGGCACATGGAGCGAGCCCGCCAACCGCGAGGGGCGACCCCGCCGATCGAGGGGCGGCCAGCCGTACCCCGCTCTCAGCCGGCTCCGAGGCCGCGCCTCGAGCGCCGAGCGGCCGCACCGTCCGGCCATGCCGACGCACGTCGCGATGGGGCGTTGATCACGGTGTGGCGGCGAGCGCGGCGCCGATGACGGGTGCGTCCGCGCCCAGCGCGGCCGGGACGACCGGCAGCTCGCGCACGGCGTCGTCGTAGACCGCGCCGCGCAGGGCGCGCTCCACCCGCCCGCGATAGCCGTCGTGGAGCCCGAGGCCGCCGCCGACGACCACGGCGCCCGGGTCGAGCGCGTTGACGAGCACGGCGAGCACGATGCCGAGCCGCGCCGCGCCCTCCTCGACGACCGCCTCCGCCGCGGGGTCGGCCAGCGCCTCCTCCGCCGTCGCGTGGCCGGAGCGCCGGGCGAGCGCGAGCCCGCTCGACCACTCCTCGACGAGCGGCGCGCCCGTGCAGATCGCGCTGCCGTGCACGCCGGCGCGCGGGCGGCCGTCCGCGACGAGGCAGTGGCTGATGCCGCTGCCGACGCTGACGTAGAGGAAGTCGGGCTGCGCGCGGCCCGCGCCGAAGCGGGCCTCCGCGATCGCCGCGGCGCGGACGTCGGACTCCACGGCCGCGAACGCGCCGAGGTCCGCGCCGCGCCAGTCGACGGTCTCCGCGCTGCGCACGCGCCCGTCCGGCCCGACCAGCTCGCACACCGCCAGCCCGGCGCGGCCGCCCAGCTCCTCCGCCATCGCGTGCACGTCGGCGAGCACCGCGTCGCCGCCGCGCGCGGGCAGCGTCGGCCGTCGCAGCGCGGCGAGGATCGCGCCGGACGCGGTGTCGACGCGCGCGGCGGCGAGCTTGGTCGCCCCGACGTCGACGCCGACCGCGACGCTCACGGCGTGTAGCTGGGCGCGATCCCGCAGATGGCCCGCGCGGTGCCGGCGCCCGCGTTGCGGTACTCGTGGCGGCTGCCCATCGGCAGGTAGCACGCGTCCTCGGGCTCGAGCTCGAAGACGTGCACCCGGTCCTCGTGCCATGCCCGCACCCAGAGCCGGCCCTCGAGCGCCATCAGCACCTCGTCGCCGCCGTGGACGTGCGCGGCGGCCGCCTCGCCCGGGCCGAGCTCGAGCGTCGCCGCCGTCAGGTGCTCCGTGCTGATCAGGACGCCGCACAGGACGCCGAGGTCGCGGCGGTAGAGGACGTCGTCCGGCCGCAGCACGTGAAGCCGCTTCCTCAGCGGCGCGGGCGGCGGCCAGCTCCCGAGCAGCTCGTCGTCGGCGTAGCGCGACGTCTCGAGGTACGGCTGCGCCCGCGCGTACGCGCTCGACGCGCCCGCCGCCGGCGGCGGCGCGAACAGCTCGAGCACGCGCAGCGGCTCGGGCCCGAGCGCGAACGCGTGGTGCCAGGTGTCGCGGCGGAAGAAGACGCTCTCGCCCGCGGCCGCCCGCTGGACCTCGCCCGTCTCGGGGTCGGCGACGACGAGCACGCCCTCGAGCACGTGCAGCAGCTCGTCGGCGGCGAAGATCGTCCGGAAGTCCTCGGAGTGGCGGAACGCGCCGCCGGGCGGCAGCCCGAAGACGAGCATGTGCACCCGCTCCGTCGAGGCGTAGATCCAGTCGAACACCTCGCCCGCCCCGGGATCGCCCCAGATGTGGCGGGTGACGTCGGCGCGCCGGATCAGCGCCGGCCCGTCGAACACGGGCCGCGGCGACGACTTCGGCGGCGCCGGGCGCTCGACGAGCGTCACGACGCGCTCCGCGGGTCGTGGACGCGCTCGGACCCGCCGCCGCCCACCGGCCCGAGCCGCTCGAGGTCGGGGGCGGGGAAGTCCGAGTGGATCTCGCGCGCGCGGCCGTCCGCACCCGCGGCCTGCGCGGCGAGCATGATCTCGAGCGCGTGGTACGCGTGCTCGGGCCGCGTGACGGGCTCCTCGCCGGTCTCGATGCACTCGACGAGGTGGCGCAGCCCGTCGGTCCACGGCCACGCCGGGTCCGTCTCCGGGTGGAGCTCCCAGACCGCGCGGTCGTTGCGCCACAGCTCATAGCCCTCCGGCGCCCAGTCGTCGCCGAGCATCTGCAGCACGCCGTGCGTCCCGTACAGCTCGACGCACGGCGAGCGGTACTGCTGCAGCGTGAAGCCCGTGGTGACGACCGCGAAGCGCGCGTCGCCGAAGTCGATCAGCACGTGCGCGTTGTCCTCGGCCTCGACCCGCATCGGCTCGCCGTTGATCACGCGCTCGGGGATCGCCACGCCCGTCATCGCCGTCACCCGGCGCGCCGGCCCGAAGAAGCCGCACATCGTCGTGACGTTGTAGACGCCGAGGTCGAACAGCGCGCCGCCGCCCGGCTCGTAGAACCAGCGGCTCCAGTCCGGCCCCGCCCAGCCGTAGCGGCCGCGGGCGGTGAGCAGCCCGCCGATCGCCCCCTCGCGGACGTGCGCGTGCATCGCCCGGTAGGTGGGGGAGAGCAGGATGTGCGGCGCGCAGAGCAGGTGGCCGGGCGCCGACGCCGCGACCGCGAGCACCTCCGCGGCCTCCTCGAGCGTCGTCGCGACCGGCTTCTCGACGAGCACGTGCTTGCCCGCCTCGAGCGCCGCGCGGGCGAGCCGGCCGTGCTCGGTCATGCTCGTGAGCACGAGCACGAGGTCGACGTCCGGGTGCGCGCAGACGGCCGTGTCGGACGGCAGGTCGGGGCTCAGGCCCAGCCGCTCCGCCGCCGCGAGCCGCTTCGCGGGATCCGCGTCGTAGACGGCGAC
>JBEVIG010000087.1:0-18536 GCA_040510855.1 Solirubrobacteraceae bacterium | reverse complement strand
TCAACCGGGCGCGGATGCGGCCGGGGGCGCACAAGCGCATCGACGGCCTCGAGCAGCTCGACAAGATCATCAGCGTCGATCAGTCGCCGATCGGCCGCACGCCGCGGTCCAACCCGGCGACCTACATCGGGCTGTTCGACCAGATCCGCGACCTGTTCTCCAAGACGCAGGAGGCGCGGGCGCGCGGCTACAAGGCGGGGCGGTTCTCGTTCAACGTCAAGGGCGGGCGCTGCGAGGTCTGCCGCGGCGACGGGCAGATCAAGATCGAGATGCACTTCCTGCCCGACGTCTACGTGCCGTGCGAGCAGTGCCACGGCAAGCGCTACAACCGCGAGACGCTCGACATCCGCTTCAAGGGCAAGACGATCGCGGACGTGCTCGAGATGCCGATCGAGGAGGCGCTCGAGTTCTTCGCCCACATCCCGAAGATCAAGCGCCGGCTGCAGACGCTCCACGACGTGGGGCTCGACTACATGCGCCTCGGCCAGCCGGCCACGACGCTCTCGGGCGGCGAGGCCCAGCGCGTCAAGCTCGCGAGCGAGCTCTGCAAGGTCGCGACGGGGCGGACGCTCTACATCCTCGACGAGCCGACGACCGGCCTCCACTTCGCCGACATCGAGAAGCTGCTCGAGGTGCTCCAGACCCTCGTCGACCAGGGCAACACCGTCGTGGTCATCGAGCACAACCTCGACGTCATCAAGACCGCCGACCGGCTCATCGACATGGGCCCGGAGGGCGGCGAGGAGGGCGGCATCCTCATGGCCGCGGGCACGCCCGAGGAGGTCGCGGCGGTGCCGGAGTCGGCGACGGGCCGGTTCCTGGCGGGCCTGGTCGAGCCGAAGGCGCCGAAGTCCCGCGGTGGGACGAGGCGCCGGCGCGTGCCCGCCGCTGCCTGACGCGGCGCTTGACGAACGTCAACGTCGCAATCACTTGCACGTTGACCACAACTATTGGGGTCAACGTGCAACTCGCGGCGTCAGACCCGCCGTCCTACCCAGCCGGAGTTGACGTTCAGCCCGCCAGGAACCCTTCGAGCGCGCGCGCCTCGGCCTCGAGCGCGCGCCGGTCGCGCGCGGCGAGCCGGCCGAACGGGGCGAGGGCGACCTTGCCGCGCTCGAGCGTCCAGATCCCGCCGACCGCGCCGTCGACCAGGAACGTCGCGGGGATCCGGAGGTTCTTGGAGATCAGGGCCGAGCGGTGCTCGTCGGCCACGAGCCGCGAGCGGTCCTGGTGGGCGAGCAGGACGGAGTCGAACGGGGCGAGCAGGCGCGGCGGGGCCGGCGTGTCCTCGCCCGGCCGCGGGGCGTCCGGCAGGTCGTAGAGCGTCCGCCGCCCGGCCCGCAGCACCACGAGCTCGTCCGCCATCCCCTCCAGCAGCGCGCGCGCGTCGCCGACGCCGGCGAACGCCTTGAGGTCGGCCGCGCTCGCCGGGCCGAACGCGGCGAGGTAGCGGCGGGCGAGGGCCTCGTCCGCCGGCCCGGCCGCGACGGGCGCGCCGAGCCAGCGCTCCGCGTCGGCGAACCGGCTCGAGCGGCCGAACGACCACGCGTCGTCCGTCGGCACGGCGACGAGCGGGAGGTGCATCCGGGCCATGTAGCTCAGCGCCCGCTCCTCGCCGTCCGGGAACGCGGCGGCGAGCCCCGTCGCGAGCTCGGCGCGGTCGAGCGGCCCCTCCGCGAGCAGCCGCCGGGCCTCCGCGGCGACGTCGGCCGGATCCGCCGTCGTGTCGCGCTGCTTCGCGATCCCGGCCGCGGCGGCGCTCAGCGCGGGCTGGATCGCCGTCCGCAGCCCGAGCATGTCCTCCGCGGTCGTGAGGTGGAGCGTCGCCCGCATCCACACCGCCCGCACGACGCGCCGCTCGGCGAGCGCGGCCGCGAGCGCCGCGCGCTCGAAGCCCGCGATCCGGCTCCACAGCGCGACGAACGGCGGCCGCGGCTCTTGCGCCTGGAGCGGCCCGGTCGCGCCGACCGCCTCGGCCACGCCGACCTCCGCCCGCTCGAGCAGCAGCTGCCGCGCGAGCGTCGCCCGGTTCAGCGCGCGGTTGCTGATCTCCTCGGCCACGCGGACATCCTGCCGATCGGCGCCGACGGGAGGCGCGCGTCGAGGCGCGCGGCCGACGAGCGGTCGCCGGCGACGGACCGCCTCCCTACCCGGCCGGTGTTGACGTTCGGCCCGCCGAGTGCGCCGGTCGGGGAACGCCGGTGGCGTCAATCGAGCCGGCGGCCGCGCCGCGCGGCATGGAGCGCCCGGAGCTCTTCGACCGCCAGCGGCGCCGTCGGATCCGCATGCGCCGGCGCCTTCAGCAGCCGCGGCTCGATGACCTCCTCGACCGTCTCGCCGTCCACGGCCCGCACGCGGTACGCCCGTGCGCCGGGGCGCGAGGCCACGACCTCGGCAAGCCGGGCGCCGCGGAAGAGCAGGCCGGCGCTGTCGTCGACCGCCCAGCCGGGCGGGATCGCCCCGCTCGCCACGGAGCTGAGGTAGACCGGCCGCCGCTCCGGCTCGCCGTCGTAGTGCACGGAGTTCGAGCCCGGCAGGAACCCGAGCCCGCGCGCGGGCACCGGCGCGCCGACCGACTTCGTCACGCCCCATTCGAACCAGCACATCGACCCCGCGCTGAGCCCAGCGAGCACGATCCCGGACTGCCACGCCTCGCGCAGGATCTCGTCGAGCCCGTGCGCCCGCCACAGCGCCAGCAGGTTGATCATCGAGCCGCCGCCGACGTAGATGATGTCCTGCGCCAGCAGGTGCTCTCGCAACGGCACCGGGTGCGTCCCGAGCCGGAAGAGCGAGATGTGGGTCGGCTCGCAGAGCTTGTCCGAGAACGCCGTGTGGAAGCGGCGGATCTGGTCCTCGGAGTCGCCGCCCGCCGTGGGCAGCAGGCAGATCCGCGGCTCGCGCGCCGGCGCGAGCGTCCGCACGTAGTCGTCGAGCGCCGGGTTCTCCGGCTCCATCGTGAACCCGCCGCCGCCCATCGCGAAGATCGTCGGAGGCCGCCCCGCCCTGCGGGGCGCGGAACTGGAGCCGGGCTCAGGCCGCAAGCGCGGGCTCCGCCGTCTCCGCCCCGAGGTAGTGCGTCACCAGCTGCGTCTCCACGACCTCGTCGTCCACGCGGTCGACTCTAAACGCCCGCGACTCCGGCCGCGACGACACGACGCGCGCGAGCTCCTCGCCGACGAAGTGGAGCGCCGCCCCGTCCTCGGCCGCGAAGCCGCCCGGCATGCCGCCGGCCACCGCCGCGTGGTACGCCGGGCGCCGGTGCGGCTCCTTGTCGTAGTGCACGGCGTTCGATCTCGGGATCAGCCCGATCCCCTGCACGGGGCGCGAGTTGCCGTGGTAGCCCGTCATCGCCTCCGCGAACCAGCACAGCGAGCCGGCGCTGAGCCCGCAGAGCACGACGCCCGCCTCCCATGCCTCGCGCAACGCGACGTCGAGCCCGTGCGCGCGGAGCACGCCCATCAGGCAGATCACGCTGCCGCCGCCGACGTAGATCAGATCCTGGTCGAGCAGGTGCGAGCGGATGTCGTCCGTGCCGCAGTCGCGGCGGAAGAGCGAGATGTGCGAGGGCTCGCAGCGCCCCGCCGGGAAGTGCCGGTAGAAGCGGACGACGTAGTGGTCGGCGTCCCCGGAGGCGGTGGGGAGGAAGCACACCTTGGGCCGGTCGCGCCCGGCCGCCGCGGCCAGGCCCAGCACGTAGTCGTCGAGCAGCGGGTTCCCTGCCTCCATGGAGAACCCGCCCCCGCCGAAGGCGACGATCTGGCGTGGACGCGTCATGGCGCGAGGGTAGGGGCTGATCCCGCTCTGCGCGCGAATTTCGTGTGCCCGGTCGAGCGCCCCTATACCGCCTGTCGGAGGGGGTCCGACCGCCGCACGGCGGCGGACTCCGGGCGCGGGCCGGGGACCCGCGCCCGGAGCGCGCTCAGCCGCCGAAGCGGGACCGCAGCGCCTGCACGTTCGCCACGTATTGCTGCGTGTCGTCGAACATGCCCCGGTTCTGGACCGAGGAGATGCCCTGGTAGTAGCCCGCGATAGCGGAGCTCTCGTCGCCGCCCGTCTGGTCGAGCAGCTGCTTGAGGTACAGCACGCCCGCGTGCACGTTGTCCGTCGCCGACGCCGGGTCGAGCGACCGCTGCGCGAGGTTCTGCTGCACGTAGTCCCACGTCCCCGGCATCACCTGCATCACGCCGCGCGCGTTGGCGGAGGAGACCATGTCGTTGTTGAACCCGCTCTCCTGCCACGCGATCGCGGCGGCGAGGGAGGGGGAGACGCCGTACTGCGCGGCGACGTTCTGGATGTCGGCGGCGCTCACGCGCGTCGCCGTCGGCACCGGGTCGGCGGCCGGCACGACCGGGGCCGGCGCGGGCGTGGACGAGGACGCGGGCGCCGGGGCGCCGCTCGGCAGCTTGATCACGGTGCCGGCGATGAGCAGCCCTGCGGGATCGAGGCCGTTCATCGCCGCCATGTCGGCGACGGAGACGCCGGCGCCCGCGGCGAGCGCCGAGAGCGTGTCGCCGGGCCGCACGGTGTAGCCGCCGGCCGGGGGCGGGGCGCCCGCGGGCGAGGCCGGGGCGGTGTCGGCGGCGGCCGGGGCCGCGGCGGGCGCGGCCGCGGCCGGATCGGCCGGCACGAGCCCCGCGGTCTGGAGCGCCGCGTAGCCCTCGACCGTGGTCGGGACCTGGATCGTGGAGCCGAGCACGACCTGGGCGTCCTCGGACAGCCCGTTGAACGCCGCGACCGTCCGCGTCGTGAGGTTGTTCGCGGCCGCGATCGACCACAGCGTCTCGCCGGGCTGCACGGTGTGCGGCACGGCGGCCGACGCCGGCCCGGCCGCTGAAAGCAGGACGAGAACCGATATGAGGATGCTGCGGCGCACGGGGTGACCTCCGTGGTCGGACGACTGGAGCGCGTCTGCATCGATAGCCGCCTTTCCTGCGCACCACACGGCCGCACGCGTGCTTACGGAGCCCTGCAGGCGACGTTGCCGCGCCCGGGCGTTGTTACGGCGCGCTGCACGCTCCGTTGCGCGGTAGCGTGCGCGCCGTGGATCGCGCCGACGCCAAGCTCTGGGCGCAGAAGTGGCGCTGGTACGAGCGCAACGCCCTCCCGTGGAACCGCGCCCGGATCCACCTCGAGTTCGCCCGCCGCCGCGCGTTCGCCCGCTGGCCGGTGCACGGCAACCTGCTCGAGATGTTCGCCGAGGACCGCCTCGTGCTCGGCGAGCACGTGCTGCTCGAGCCGGGCGTCTGGCTCACCGCCACCGCGCCCGGGCGGATCGTCATCGGCGGCGGCACGTTCCTCAACCTCGGCGTCCAGGTCGCGGCCGTCGGCCTCGTCGAGATCGGCGAGCACTGCATGCTCGCCAACGGCTGCTTCGTCACCGACGCCAACCACCGCTTCGACGATCCGCAGCAGCCCGTGCCCTGGCAGGGCTTCACCTCCAAGGGCCCGACGCGCGTGGGCGACAACGTCTGGTGCGGGGCGAACGTCGTCATCACCAGCGGCGTGACGGTCGGCGAGCGCTGCGTCATCGGCGCGAACTCGGTGGTCACCCGCGACCTGCCGCCGCGCTCGATCGCGGCGGGGGCGCCGGCGCGCGTGCTGCAGACGATCGCCTGACGGCTACTTCGCGAGCATCACCTGCACACCGAGGATGACCCCGGTCAGGAAGACGAGGAACGTGATCGTGGCGAGCGCGCCGAAGCCGATCGCCGCGACGTCCTGGCCGGCGCGGCGCGCGTCGGACGCGCGCGCGCTCGCGAGGATCACGAGCGAGAAGAGCACCGCGACGCCGATCCCGGCGGCGAACGAGACCCAGATCGTCTGCCAGAGGAGGCCCCACGTCACGCCCAGGACGGTCATCTAGCCCTCCGCCGTCAGCGTCTTGCCCGCCACGAGCCGCCGCGCCATCACCGCGATGAGCGCGGCCACGAGCACGACGGAGACGACCAACGGGCCGAGCCCGTCCGAGCCCAGCAGCGCCACGATCGCGTAGGTGAACCCGCCCACGAGCGCCGACGCGGGCAGCGTCAGCACCCAGGCCACGACGATGTTGCCCGCGACCCCCCAGCGGACCGCGGAGACGCGCTTGGCGGCGCCCGTGCCCATGATCGCGCCCGAGATGACCTGGGTGGTCGAGAGCGGGAAGCCCGCGTGCGAGGCGGCGAGGATCACCGTCGCGCCGACACCCTGCGCGCCGAAGCCCTGGGCCGGGTCCATCTTGATGATCCGGCTGCCCATGGTGCGGATGATGCGCCAGCCGCCCACATAGGTGCCGAGCGAGATCGCCGTGGCCGAGGCGACGACGACCCAGGTCGGGACGTCGGCGTGCTCGCTGAGCGTTCCGTTGGACACGAGGGCGAGGGTGATGATGCCCATCGTCTTCTGCGCGTCGTTCGTCCCGTGCGAGAGCGCCAGCAGGCCCCCGGAGAGGATCTGCCCGAGCCGGAACCCGCGCGCGACCGGGCCCGGCCGCTGCCGGCCCACGATCCGGTAGATGATCAGGATCCCGAGGCCGCCCACCGCGAACGCCAGGACCGGCGCGACGAACGCGGGCACGATGACCTTCGTCACGAGACCCTCGCCCAGCACGGCCTCCGGCCCCGCCGCGACGAAGGCCGAGCCGACGACGCCGCCGATCAGGGCGTGCGAGGACGACGACGGCAGGCCGTAGTACCAGGTCAGGAGGTTCCACGCGATCGCGCCGATGAGGCCGGCGAAGACGATCGCGGGCGTGATCAGATCCGCCTGGACGATGCCGTTCGCGATCGTGGCCGCGACCGCCAGCGACAGGAACGCGCCCGCGAAATTCAGGACCGCGGCCATGGTGACCGCCAGGCGCGGCGACAGCGCGCGCGTGGAGATCGAGGTCGCGACGGCGTTCGCCGTGTCGTGGAAGCCGTTGGTGAAGTCGAACACGAGCGCCGTCGCGACGACGATCCACAGGACGATGTCGGAGTCCACGTGCGGGCGTCAGGTGTTCTTGATGGTGATGCCCTCGAGGATGTTCGACACCTTTTCCGTCGCGTCGATCGCGTCCTCGAGCCGCTCGAAGATGTCCTTCCAGCGGATCACCAGCATGGGGTCGATCCCGGCCTCGAACAACGAGGCGAGTGCCTCGCGGACGACCCGGTCACCCTCGTTCTCGTAGCGGTTGATCTCCACCGTGAAGTGGTGGATGTCCTCGAAGCCCCGGAGCCGCGGGATCGCGGCGGCGACCTGCTCGCAGCTCTGGTGCAGGATCCTGGCCTGCTGCTGCGCCTGGCTCATCGGCGCCTCGATGCGGTACAGCGCGAAGAAGTCGGCGACCTCCTCGATCCAGTCCACGATGTCGTCCAGGCCGGAGGCGAGCGCGTAGATGTCCTCGCGGTCGATCGGCGTGACGAACGTCTGGTTGAGCCGGTGGACGATGTCGTGGGTGATCCGATCCCCCTCCTGCTCGCACACCACGATGTCGCGAGCCAGCTCGCCGTGGTCAGGCCACTTGTCGAGCATCCGCTCGAGCAGCGCGGCGGCGCGCACGATGTTCGCCCCGGCCTCCTCGAACAGGTCGAAGAACTCGCGCTCTTTCGGCGCGAACAGCTTGGAGAGCTGCACCATGGGCGGCGAGTGTAGAAGTTGTGAAGGACTTGTTCGCCCCGCCGCCGCAAGACGGCGGGGCGATCGGGTCAGGCGCGCTGCCGGACGGGGATCTGCTCGTGGAGCCGGTGGAGCTCCTCGGGTGCGATCCCGTACGTGTGCTCCGGCCCCGGGAAGCGCCGCGTGCGGACGTCCTCGGCGTACTCGGTCAGCCCCCGAACCATCTCGCCGCGGAGGTCGGCGTAGCGCTTGACGAACTTCGGGTGGGCGTCGCCGTGGATGCCGAGCAGGTCGTGGAGCACGAGGACCTGGCCGTCGGTGCTGCCGCCGGCGCCGATGCCGATCACCGGGATCTCCATGTGGCCCATCAACACGTCGGTCACGTCGGCGGGGATCGCCTCGAAGACGATCGAGAAGCAGCCCGCGTCCTGGAGCGCGAGCGCCTGGTCGAGCACGGCCTTCGCGCGCTCTGCGGTGCGGCCCTGGGCGCGGTAGCCGCCCAGCGCGGTCGCCGTCTGCGGCGTGAGCCCGACGTGGCCCATCACGGGCACGCCGGCGCGGACGATCGCACGGGCGCGCTCCGGCGAGCCCTCGAGCTTGACCGCGTCGCAGCCCGCCTCCTTGACGAAGCGGTGCGCGGTCTGGATCGCCTGCTCGTCGGACGCCTCATAGGAGCCGAACGGCAGGTCGCCGACCAGGAGCGGGGTGCGCAGCCCGCGGTGGACGGCCGCGGTGAGCATCAGCAGCTCGTCCACGGTCACGGGGACCGTGTCCGTGTAGCCGAGCACGTTGTTGGCGGCGCTGTCGCCGACCAGGACGATGTCGACGCCGGCGGCCTCGACCGCCTTGGCGCTGGGGTGGTCGTAGGCCGTGACCATGACGATGGGCTCGCCCAGCGCCCGCATCTCGGCGAGCTTGGTGAGCGTGACGGGACGCCGGGGGGCGTCCTGCGGCTGCTCGTGACGGGGAGGGGTGGACATCCGCTGCTCCTTTGCTTGGTTGACGCCCCTACGGGGTCGCCACCGGCTCGAGGTCGAGGGGAAGGTTGTCGATCAGCCTGGCCGGCCCGACGCGGGCGGCCACGACCACCAGTACCCGCTGGGCGCCGCCGGGTTGCACCGGCTCCAGCGTGTCGGGGTCGACGACGGCGAAGTACTCGGGCTCCACGCCCGCGGCGCGCAGCGCCGCGGCGCCGGCCGCCTCGGCGGCGCGCGGGTCGCGCCCGTCGTCCGCGAGCACGGCGCGCGCGGCCTCCAGCCCCGCGTGCAGCGCGGTCGCGCGCTCGCGGTCGGCCGGGCCGAGCCGGGCGTTGCGGGAGGACATGGCGAGGCCGTCGGTCTCGCGCACGGTCGGGACGGTCCGGATCTGGACCGGCAGGTCGAGGTCGCGCGTCATGCGCCGGACCACGACCACCTGCTGGGCGTCCTTCTGCCCGAAGTACGCGAGGTCGGGGGCGACGATCGTGAACAGCTTGCAGACCACGGTGCAGACGCCGGCGAAGTGGCCCGGGCCGCGCTCCGCGCCCTCCAGCACCTCGCCCAGCCCGCCGACGGTGACCGTCGTCGCGAAGCCGTCGGGGTAGATCTCCGCGACCGCCGGGACGAAGAGCGCGTCGACGCCGAGCGCCTCGGCGACCGCCACGTCGGAGGCCTCCGTCCGCGGATAGGCCGCCAGGTCCGTCGCCTCGCCGAACTGCGTGGGGTTCACGAACAGGGAGACGACGACGTCGTCGCACTGCTCGACGGCGGCGCGCATGAGCGCCGCGTGGCCGTCGTGGAACGCGCCCATCGTCGGCACCAGCCCGACGCTGCGCCCGGCCGCGCGCGCGGCGGCGACGTGCTCGCGGACCTCGGCGATCGTGCGCAGGATCCTCATGCGATCGCCCTCGTCGCGTCGGCGAGCGTGTCGAACAGCGGCAGGAGGTCGGGCGTGCGCTCGGCCACGGCGGCGCGCTGGCGGGCCACGGTGCCCTCGTCGCCGCGCGCGATCGGGCCCGTGAGCGCCTCGGACGCGCCCAGCCGCGCCCAGTCCTCCACCGCCGCGCGGACCAGCGGGGCGAGGTGCACGCGGCCGACGCCCGCGGTGTTCGCCAGGCGCTCCGCGGCGCCCTCCAGCGTCACGAGGAAGTTCGAGGCGATCGAGGCCGCCGCGTGGTAGGCCGCGCGGTCCTCGTCGGCCACCGTCATGGGGCGCATGCCGAGGAGCTCGGCCAGCTCGCGGGCGACCGCCAGGGCGCGCGGCGTCGAGCCGGCGATCGCGGCGCCCGCGCCGGCGAACGGCGGCGCGCCCTCCCGCGGGATCGTCATCAGCGGGTGGAAGGCGAATGCCTCGTGCCCGCCGAGCACGGCGAGCCCGTTGGCGCCGGAGCAGTGCCCGACCGGCACGCCGGGCGCGACGGCCGCGGCGGCGGCCGCGATCTCGCCGTCGGGGACGCACAGCAGCACCGCGTCGACGTCGCGCGGATCCGCGCCGCGGCCGAGCGGGCCTTCCACCCGGAGGCCCGTGGCGGGCAGTGCCGTGACGAGCGCCGAGCCGAGGCGGCCGGCGCCCACGATCGCGATCGCGGTGAGGGTCATTCCTGTCGTTCCGGTCCAGTTCTCTGCGGAGATACCGGCTGGTCGGGGCAATTGTAGACGCGGAGACGGCTATGTTCGCCCCATGGTCACGTCGGAGGCGCGGCGCGAGCAGCTGAAGGCCGTCTACGAGCAGGCGCGCGGGTGCACGCGGTGCCCGGAGCTGGCCGCCGCGCGCCACACCGTCGTCTTCGGCGCGGGCAACGCGGACGCCGACCTGATGTTCGTCGGCGAGGCCCCCGGCGCGAACGAGGACAAGCAGGGGCTGCCGTTCGTGGGCCAGGCGGGGAAGCTGCTCGAGCAGCTCCTCGGCGAGATCGGCCTGGAGCGCGGCGACGTGTTCATCGCCAACGTCCTCAAGTGCCGCCCGCCCGGCAACCGCGACCCGCTCCCGGGCGAGATCGCCAACTGCCAGGACTACCTGTACCGCCAGCTCGACCTGATCCAGCCCAAGGTCGTCTGCACGCTCGGCAACTTCTCCACGAAGCTGCTGCGCGCCGACCCCGGCACGGGCATCACGCGCCTCCACGGCCGCGACGAGATCCGCACGATCGGCCCTCGCGCCGTGCGGCTGTTCCCGCTCTACCACCCGGCCGCCGCCCTCTACACGCGCTCGCTGCTCGACGTCCTGCGCGCCGACTTCGCGCGGATCCCGGAGCTGCTGGCGCTCGAGCCGCCGCCCCAGCCCGAGCCGGAGGCCGTCGAGGAGGTCGTGCCCGAGCCGGAGGAGCTGGTGGAGGAGATCGAGGAGCGGCCGCCCGCCGCCGAGCGGCACGAGGAGCCGCCGGACTCGCAGCTCGGGCTCTTCTAGGCGCTCGCGCCGTTGTTCCCGTCGCCGGCGTCGGCCGCGCGCCGGTTCGCGGCGTGCTCGTCGGAGGTGATCGCGTAGCGCTCGTGGTCGCGCCAGCGGCCGCCGATCAGCAGGTAGCGGGGCGAGTAGCCCTCCAGCCGGAAGCCCGAGCGGCGCGCCAGCGCGATCGACGGCGAGTTCGCGGGCTGGATGTTCGCCTCCAGGCGGTGGAGCGCCATCGGCCCGAACGAGAGGTCGAGCACGAGCTGCATCGCCTCGCTCATCAGCCCCTTGCCGGCGTGGCGCGCGCTCGCGTAGTAGCCGAGGTAGGCGGACTGGAAGTAGCCGCGGACGATCTGGGAGATCGTGAACACGCCGACGAGATCGCCGTCGTCCGCGCGCACCGCCGCGAGGCACACGAAGTCGTCGCGGCCCGCGCGGCCGACGAGATCGTCGAACTGGTCGGCGCGCTCCGGCGGGTACGTCCACGGCTGGTGGAGGTCGCGGCTCTCGCGCACCATCTGCAGGAACGCCTCGCGGTCGGCGTGCGCGAGGTCGCGGAGCACGACGCGGCTGCCCGGGCGGGTCGCGCGCGGCGGCGGGAGGACCTCGTCGGCGCCGGGGCGCCGCAGCAGCCGCCGTCTCAACTCCGTGCCCGCGCGTCGCCCATGTCATCTGCATCAAAGCGCACCGGCGCGCGGAACGGGAGAGATCGACCCGATCGACCAGGCCCGCTCCGCCCGCGCAGGCGGCGCTGCGGCATCATGCGGCGCCGTGAGCCGCTTCGCCATCGACGCCCGGGCGGCGGTCCGGCCCGAGCTCGGCGGCGTGGAGCGCTGGGCGCGGGAGCTCGTCGCGCGCCTTCCCGGGATCGCCCCCGGCGACTACGCCGTGCTGCGCCCGCCGCGCGCGCTCGCGCACCGCGCCGGCCACGCCTGGGAGCAGGCGGTGCTGCCGCTGCGCGCGCGCCGCTTCGATGCCCTCCTGTGCCCGGCGAACCTCGCGCCGGTGGCGGCGCCGGACACCGTCGTGATCCTCCACGACGCCGCGCCGCTGCGGCATCCGGCCTGGTACTCGGGCGCATACGCGGCCTGGCAGCGGCGGCTGCTCCCCGCGATCGCGCGGCGCGCGCGCCACGTCGTCACCGTGTCGGCCTTCTCGAAGGCGGAGCTCGTCGAGCTGCTCGGGCTGGAGCCCGACGGGGTGAGCGTCGTCGCCGGCGGGGTCGACGCCGCCTTCCACCCGGGCGCCGACGCGGCCCGCGCCCGAGCGGACCTCGGCCTCGCGCGGCCGTACGTGCTGTGCGTCGCCGCGCAGGTCGCGCGCAAGAACCTCGGCGCGCTCGTGCCGACGGCGCGGGCGCTGCGCGCGCAGGGCGTCGACGTCGTCGTCGCGGGCGGCCACCGCCCGCAGTTCGCCATGGAGGCGGGGCTCGACGAGCTGCGGCTGCTCGGAGCGGTCCCGGACGCGCTGCTCCCGGGCCTCTACGCCGGCGCGGAGGCGTTCGCGCTCCCCTCGCACTACGAGGGCTTCGGGCTCCCCGTGCTGGAGGCGATGGCGGCGGGCGTGCCCGTCGTCGCGGCCGACGCCACCGCCCTGCCCGAGACCGCGGGCGGCGCCGCCCGGCTCGTACCACCGGACGGCGAGGCATTCCGCGACGCGCTGGTCGCGCTCCTCGGCGACCCCGGCGAGCGCGAGCGGCTCCGGGTCGCGGGCCGCCGCCGCGCCGCCGGCTTCACCTGGGAGGCGACGGCGCGCGGCGTCGACGCGGCGCTCAGGCGCGCAGTCCCCAGACCGTGATCGCGTGCTCGCGGCCGCGGACGTCGAGCTCGCCGACCGGCTCCAGGTCCTCCGGCGGCGCACCGAGCCGGTCGCGCGTCGAGTCCGCGACGTAGAGCTGGTACGGCGTGTCCTTCGTCATCGCCTCGAGCCGCGCGGCGGTGTTGGTCGTGTCGCCGATGGCCGCGTACTCGAGCCGCCGCGCCGAGCCCACGTTGCCCGACATGACCGGGCCGGAGTGCAGGCCGATGCCCATCTTGAAGCCGTCGCCCAGCTCGCGCTCCCGCATCCAGGCGTTGAACCCGGCGAGCCGGTCGAGCATCGCCCGCGCGGCCGCGAGCGCCTGCTCCGGGTGGTCCTCGGCGGCGACCGGGGCGCCGAAGACGGCCATGATCCCGTCGCCCATGTAGGCGACGAGCGTGCCGCCGTGGTCGAGGATCGCGTCGCTCATCGCCGTCAGGTAGCGGTTGAGGATCTCGATCACCTGCTCCGGCGGCCTCGCCTCCGCGAAGGTCGTGAAGCCGCGCAGGTCGCTGAACATGACCGTCGCGTCCATCTTCTCGCCGCCGAGGCGAGGGTCGCCCTCCTCCGTGGCCCGCGTGAGCACCTGGTCGACGACGGCGTCCGGCACGAAGCGGGCGAACACGTCGCGCGTGCGCGCCCGCTCGAACGTGGCGCTGAGCCAGAAGACGAGCAGCGTGCCGACGAGGCCGACCGCGAGCGTGGCCAGCGGCGCGACGACCGGGACGATCACCCCCGCGTCGAAGAGCAGCTGCGCGGCGATCAGGTAGACGATGCCCGCGGCGACGATGATCGCCAGCGCCAACCACGCGCGGCGCAGCAGGCCCGCGAGCGGCGCGAGGACCGCGAGGGCGAGCGCGAGCACCAGGTCGACGCCCTCCGACGTCGAGCGCAGCGGCACGCCGTCGAGCAGCGTCGCGATCGCGTTCGCGTGGACCTCGGGCCCGGGCATCCGGTCGTCGGGCCAGGAGACGGGGTGGATGTCCTGCAGCACGGGCGCGGTGGCGCCGACGACGACGATCTTGTCGCGGAACGTCTCCGGGTCGACCTCGCCCTGGCCGACGTCGGAGAACGTGTAGCGGGGGATGTGGCCCGCCGGGCCGGCGAAGTCGATCCACTGCCCGTCGCCGTCCAGCGCGTCCTCGTCGACCGGCAGGCCGAGCCGCCGCAGCGTGGCCACAGCGAGCGTGTCGAGCCCGTTGATCCGCTCCTGCACCCGCCGGATCACGCCGCCCGGATCCTCGTCGAACAGCCCGTTGCCGACGGTGACGCCCGCGTCCTGCTGCGCCTCGGGGCCGCCGAAGACGTTCGAGGTCCCGTCGGGCAGGGTCTCCGTGGTGCTGAACACGACGTTCCCGGCCTGCTGGGCGGCGAGGAACAGCCGGTTGTCGGCCCGCCGGTCGTCGGACGGCTCGGTGAACTGGACGTCGTAGACGATCACCCGCGGGTCGCCGGCGCTGACCTGCTCGATCACGTCGGCGTGGAAGTTGCGCGAGAACGGGAAGCCCTTGCCGTACTCGTCGCGGTTGAACGTCTTGTCGTCGATCCCGACGAGGACGATGTCGTCGCGCACGGGCTGCTCCCCCCGCACCTCGAAGCGCGAGTCGACGGTCGAGAGCTCGAGCCGGTTTCCCAGGTCGGTGAGCGTGAGCACGCACGCGACCGCCGCGGCGGCGAGCGCCGCGATCGCGAGCATGCGGCGTCGCAGCCGGGTCATGCGGCCGCGGCGACGGCCAGCGCGAACAGCACGACGAGGTGGAAGCTCTGGTCCACGGCGAGCATGAGCATGCCGGGCTGCGGGTCGGCGTGCTTGATCGTGCGCGTGTAGGCGCTCAGCAGCCGGCCGTCGTCCTGGACGCAGTGGGGGAGCGCGACGCCCGCCGCGACGGCCGCGACGCCCGCCGCCCCGAGCTCCGCGCCGATCCAGGCGAGCGCTGGGACGAACGCGAGCGTGTAGCTCAGCGTGTGCGCGAGCAGCGCCCGCCGCGCCGTCGCGTCCCCGCCCAGGCCGCCGCGCTTGTGGACCGCCTGGAACTCCGTCTGGAGCAGGAAGTCGCCCACGGCGTGGGAGACGCAGAAGACGGCGAAGACCTCGACCCAGCTCACGGCCGAGCGACGTAGCGGCCGCCCGCGGAGACGATCACGTCGTCGCCGGAGCCGTCCGTGACCGGCCGCACGGCCGGCTCCCCGCCGCCCTCGCCGCCGCCGACGGGCGCCCCGGAGGGCGGCGGGACGGGCGGCTCCGTCGGCTCCGGCGTCGGCGTCGGGATCGCGCCGAAGTCGTCGACGCGCACCTCGCCCCGCACGACGCGGGTGATCGTGCCGTCGCAGCGGTCCTCGGTGAGCCACTTCGTGCCGCGCACGGTGGCCGCGGAGTAGCGGCCGGAGGTCCGGAAGGAGCCCTTGCCGTCGCCCCACAGGCGGCGGACGCGCTTGCGGCGCTTCGCCGACGCGGTCGCGCCGTCGCACACCTCCGCGTACGACGGGCCCGTGAGCCGGAGCGTCGCGAGCGGATCGCCCTCGCGGTCCTGCGTGACGGTGAACTTGCCCTGGGAGAAGATGGCGCGGGAGACGCCCTTGCCGTCGCCGCGGGAGACGATCAGCCGCACGGCGCCCTCCTGCGCGTCGACCGTCACGCCGACGGGGAACCGGGTCCGCGCCTCGAGGTCGCGGTAGCGCCTCGCGCCCGCCGGGCGCACCTCGACGTCGCCGCGGACGGGCTCGAGCACCACGAAGCGCCCCTGCTCGGGCTCCGGCTTCGGTGCGGCGGGCGCGGCGGCGACGAGCGCGACCGGCAGCGCCCCGGCCAGCACCAGCAGGGCGGCCTTCACGCGCCCCGCTTCTTCACGAACAGCTCCTGCCCGGCCTTCACGAGCTTCGCGCGCTTGCGCGGCCGTTGGAGGTCCTTCACGGCCACCTTCCCGCGCTTGACCCGCACGAGCGTGCCGTCGCAGCGGTCGTCGGTCAGCCACTTGGTGCCGCGCACCGTGGCCGCGCCGTAGCGACCGCGCGTGCGGAACTTCCCGCGGCCGTTGCCCCACAGGCGCCGGTTGCCCGACGAGCGCGGGATCTTCGAGGCGACCGCGAGGACGCTCGCGCCGGCGCTCTTGCGCTTCCGGCACTTGGAGAGCGTCCCGTTCGTGAGCTTCAGCGTCGTGAGCGGCACGGCGCCCTTGCCCTGGGAGAAGATGAAGCGGCCCTCGTAGAAGCGCGCGCCGTCGAGCCGGCCGGACGCGTCGTGCAGCACGGTCAGCAGCACCTTGCCCTTGCGCGCGTCGATCTCCGTGCCGTTCGGGATCGCGGTGAAGTCGGTCATGGGGCGGAACTTCTTCCTGCCGGGGAGGCGATAGCGCACCGTCCCTGAGACGGGCCGGGCCACGCCCTGCTTCCCGAGCACGGGCTGCGGCACGGGCGCGCCGGCCGCCACGGCGATCTGCCGGCGCGCCGTCGCGGCGCCGCCGCGCGGGTCGGTCACCCGCACGCCGACCGCGTACGTGCCGGGGGTCGCGAACGAGCGCAGCGCGAGCGGGTTCTCGCCGCCGTCGAACTCGTAGCTGCCGTTGCCGTCGAGGTCGAACGCGTAGCGGAGCGGCTCGCCCTCGGGGTCGTTCGAGCCCTGGGCGTCGATCTCCGCGGGCGCGCCGGCCCGCAGCTGCGCGGGCGCGCTCAGCGCCGCGGCCGGCGGGGCGTTCGGCGTGAAGCGCGCGACGGCGCCCTGCGGGCTCACCGCGGTGGTGCCGGCGACCACGAGCTGGTCGCCGGGGCCGAGCGCGGCACCCGCCGGATAGGCGCCGCCGAAGAGCTCGAGGCCGTGCGCGCGGATGCCGCCCGCGGCCGGATCGGGCTGGCCGCCGGCCGTCAGCCACGCGGTCTGCAGGAGGTTGCCGCCCGAGCGGCCGGCGACGACTGCGCCGCCCGTCGAGGTGAGCACCACGGCCTCGCCCTGGCCGGGCCACACCGCGGAGCCGACGGGCGCGCCGGCGGTGCCGAACCCGCCTGTGAGCTGGCCGCTCGACGTGATCCGCTGGAGCACGCCCTGGTTGCCGTCCGCGAGGCGGCCGGCCGCGAGCAGCTGGTCGCCGCGGCGCACGAGCCCGGTGAACCGGCTCGTCCCGTCGAACGGGTCCTGGTAGGCGGGCTGGAGCTGGCCCGTCCCGTTGAAGCCCGCGTCGAGGCCGCCCGCGGCGAGGAAGCGCGCGGCGAACGCCGTCTGGACGCCGGAGAGCGCCGCCGTGACCTCGCCGGCGATCGTCATCCGCCCGACGGCGTCGACGTCGAGCTCCCAGGCCAGCGCGTTGCTGCCGGCGGCGAGCAGCTCCCAGCCGTCGTCGCTGAAGGTCGTGTCCGGCGCGCCGGAGGCGAGCAGCCGGCCGACCAGCACCTGCCGCGGCCCGCCGGTCGAGGACGCGCGCCACCAGCCCGCGACGGCGATCCGCCCGGCGGGGAGCGCGGTGACCGCGTTGAGGCTCGCGACGCCGGTGGGGATGCCGGTGAGCGTCAGCTCCGTGCGGGCGCCCGTGGGCGAGAGCCGCGACAGCCGCGGGTCGGGGCCCTCGTCGATCGACCCGGGCGAGCCGGCGCCGACCGCGAGGATGCTCCCGTCGCCCTCGAGCGCGAGGTCGAAGACCTCGCCGTCCTCGGTGCCCGACCACTGCACGACGCCGCCCGTGCCGAAGCCCGTGTCGAGCGTCCCGCCCGCGTTCAGCCGCGCGACCATCAGCTCGGGCTGGTTGCTCGTGTCGGGCGCGTGGCCGCCGACCACGATCTTGCCGTCGGGCTGCACGACCGCGGCGCCCAGCCCCGAGTTCGGGATGCCCAGCAGCGCGATGCCGTCGCCGCCGCCGAACGACGCGTCGAGGTCGCCGAGGCGCGCGTCGGCGGTCGCGGCGGGGAGGAGGGCGAGGGCGAGCGCGCACGCGCCGAGCAGGCGCAAGGGGGAGCCAGTTCGTGTCATCCGTGTCACCAAACCTGGTCGGGACCGTAACGGAGCGGCGCCGGGCCGACGGTGGAATCCTTCACATCCGCCGAGCCGCGCGCTTAGACTCGCCCGCTTCATGGCCACACGCGTCGCCCTCGTCCACGACTTCCTGCTCGACCTCCGGGGTGCGGAGCGGGTCTTCGCCGCCCTCTGCGACGCCTGGCCGGACGCCGACGTCTTCACCGCCGTCTACGACCCGCGCGGCACGGAGGGACGGTTCGCCGGGCGCCACCCGCGCACGTCGTTCCTCCAGCGCGTGCGGCCGACGTCGCGCACGTTCCGGCCGCTCCTGCCGTTCTACCCGCACGCGATCGAGTCGCTCGACCTGCGCGGCTACGACGTCGTCGTGTCGTCGTCGAGCGCCTGGGCGCACGGCGTGCTGGTCGAGCCCGGCGCGGTGCACGTCTGCTACTGCCACAACCCGTTCCGCTACGCGTGGACGGAGCGCGAGCCGACGCTGCAGGCGCGCAACCCGGTCGTGCGGCCGGCGCTGCGCCTCCTGCTCAACCGCTGGCGCCAGTGGGACTGGATCGCCGCGCAGCGCGTCGACCGCTACGTGGCGAACTCGCGCGTGACCCGTGCGCGGATCGAGCGCTACTTCGGGCGCAGCTCGACCGTGCTCCACCCGCCCGTCGAGCTCGGCCGCTTCCATCCGGTCGCCCGCGACGCGCTCGGCAGGGACTACGTCGTGCTCGCGGAGCTGATGGCGCACAAGCGGATCGACACCGCGGTGCGGGCGTTCAACGCGCTCGGGCAGCCGCTCACGGTGATCGGCGACGGCCCGGAGGCGCGGCCGCTGCGGCGGATCGCGGGGCCGACG
>JBEVIG010000086.1:0-15462 GCA_040510855.1 Solirubrobacteraceae bacterium | reverse complement strand
GGTCGCCCGTGTGCATCCACCCGCCGCGCAGCGTGTGCGCGGTGGCCTCGGGCTGGTTCCAGTAGCCCTTCATCACGCCGTGGCCGCGGATCAGGATCTCGCCGCGCCCGCCCGGCGGGAGGTCGTTCCCGTCGGCGTCGACCACCCGCATCTCCGTGTCCTCGAGCGGGGTGCCGATCGAGTTGACCTTGCGCGGCTGCCCGGGCTTGTTGAACGAGGCGACGGGCGAGGTCTCCGTGAGCCCGTAGCCCTCGAGCATCGGGCAGCCGAACAGCGCCTCGGCCTCGCGCAGCACGCGCTCGGGCAGCGCCGAGCCGCCCGAGACGCAGTGGCGCAGGCGGCCCGCGGCGAAGCCGTCCGCCTTCTCGAGCATCGCCGCGTACATCGTCGGGACGCCGAGGCACAGCGTGACGCCGTGCCGGTCGAGCAGCTCGAGCGCCTGGACGGGGTCGAAGCGCGGGAGCAGCGAGACGGACGCGCCGGCGCTGACCGTCGTGTTCAGCCCGCAGGTCTGGCCGAAGGCGTGGAAGAGCGGGAGCGCCCCGAGCAGGACGTCCTCGCAGTCGAGGCCGAACATGCTCTCCGAGATCTCCGCGTTGCGGGCGAGGTTGAAGTGGGTGAGCTCGGCGCCCTTCGGGCTCCCGGTCGTGCCGGAGGTGAAGAGGAGCATCGCGGTGTCGTCCGGCGCGGCGCCGGCGAGCACGTCGAGCTCGGGCGGGTCGCCGGCCGGGAACGCGCCGACGGTGACGCGGACGCAGGCCCCGCCCGTCGCCTCAGCGGCCGCCTCGGCGTGCTCGTGCATCCCGTCGAGCGCGAAGATCAGCTTCGCGCCGGACTCCGCGAGCAGGAACGCCACCTCGCGCTTCTTGTTGAGCACGTTCATCGGCAGCACGATCGCCCCGTACCGCAGCGCGCCGTAGTACGCCGAGGCGAATTCGGGGACGTTCGGGAGCATGATCGCCACGCGGTCGCCCGGCGCGACGCCGTGCTCGCGCAGGAGGCCGGCGACGCGGCGGCTCGCGGCGTCGAGCTCCGCGTAGGTCACGACGAGGTCGCCGAGCCGGAGCGCCGGCCGCTCCGGGTAGCGCGCGGCCGAGTCGACGAGGATCCGCGCGAGGTTGGCCACGCCCGGCAACCTACCGCCCGGTCCGCGTCAGCGCCCGCTGACGGGCGCTGCCGCGCCGCGCGCCGACGCGCGCGGCCGCGCCGCGCGTCAGCGCCGCCGCGCGGCCTCGCGCTCGAGCAGCGTGTTGCCCCTCTCGAGCTGGGCGACCGACGCGGCCGTCACGGACGCCGCGCCCGTATCGCGGTTCACCCGCGCGTGGATGACCTTGTGCGCCTCGCCCGTCAGCCGCGAGAGCGAGGCCACCAGCGCGCGGCGCTCGTCCCGCAGCCGTTCGCGCTTCTCGTGCGCGCTCTCCTCCCGCGGCCGCGACGGCGCCTCCGCGACGACCGTCGTCACCGGCGACGGTGCCGTGAAGGCCGCGAGCGCCGGCGAGGGCGGCGGGTCGGCGGCGAAGAGCGACATCGTCTCCCCCGGCTGGGTCGTCGAGAGCGTCTCCGCCTCGCCGTGCGCCGAGCTCCACAGCGCGCGGAAGGCCTCCGCGGGCTCGCTCCGCACGCGCTCGGGCTGCTCCTCGACCGGCTCGCCCTTCGGCTCGAGCGTGAGCGCGTGCTTGCGCTCCTCCTCCACCTGCACCGCGAGCCGCTTGAGCGCCGGGTCCGCGGGCAGGTAGACGTGGCTCATCTGGTCGGCGGGGTCGGGCGTGCGGCGGATGAAGCGGCCGACGACCTGGCGGAAGAAGAGCTCGGTCCGCGCGCTCGTCGCGTAGACGCCGACGCGCAGGCGCGGGATGTCGACGCCCTCGGAGACCATGAGCACGGAGACGAGCCAGGTGCCGTGGCCCGCCGCGAAGCGCGCGATCCGCGCCGAGGCGTCCGGCGCGTCGGACGTCACGACCTCGGGCCGCTCGCCGATCAGCGGCGCGAGCCGCTCGGCGAGCGCGTCCGCGTGCTCCTTGTCGGCCGCGATCACGAGCCCGCCCGCGGCCGGGTGGTCGCCGGCGCGGACCCGCTCCAGCCGCAGCACCGCGTCGCGCAGCACGTGCGCCATCCAGTCGCCGTCCGGCTCGAGCGCGGTCCGCAGGCGCCGGGCCGACTCGGCCGCGGGCAGGATCACCCCGAAGTCGGCGCTGCGGCGGCGGCCGTCGCTCATCCACTCCATGTCGCCGTCGTTGAGGTGGAACGTCACCGGGCGGCAGACGTGGTCGAGCAGCGCGTCCGTGTATCCGTACGCGTAGTCGGGCTCCGAGACGCCGTCGGCGTCGTAGGCGACCCACGGGATCGCGCTGTCGTCCGTGCGGAACGGCGTGCCGGAGAGCAGCAGCTTGAACCGCGCCGCGCCGAACGCCTGCACGGTGTTCGTCCCCCACGCGGCCTGGTCGCCCATGTGGTGCGGCTCGTCGGCGATCAGCAGCGTCGGCACCTGCGCGGTGCGGCGCGCGTGCACGCCGGGCCCGGCGGCGACCGTCTGGTACGTCACGGCGACCCCGTGGCGGTCGCGCGGCTCCGGGCCGTCGGCGTTGGGCCGGTTGGGCTCGAGGTCGATGCCGTACCGCGCCGCGTCCGCGGCCCACTGGCGGGCGATGTGCGTCGTCGGCGCCACCACCGCCACGCGCGCCACCCGGCCCTCGCTGAGCATCCGGTGCGCGATGTGGAGGCCGAACGTCGTCTTCCCCGCGGCCGGCGTGGCCGAGGCGAGGAACGAGTCGCGATCGTGGGCGAGGACGGCGGCGGCCGCCTCCTGCTGCCACGCACGCAGAGGACGATCGGCCGGCCAGGACGGCAGGGTCGAGCTGGGCATTTCCTTTTCGAGGGATCCGACGAGGATGAGGGCGCCGCAGGCTAGGGAACGGTGCTGACGGAACCCGGGGACCGGCCGCTCCGAGCGCGAAACGGCGGGCTCAGCCGGCCGCGACGGCGAGCGTCGCGCGCATGCCCTTGGCCTCGTGGCCCTCGAGCGCGCAGTAGACCTTCCACGTCCCCTTCGCGAGCTTCGGGGAGCGCACCGCGACCTCCCCCTCCGGCAGCTCGTCGAAGACCACGGGCTCGCCCGGGCCCTCGAGCACGAGGTTGTGCGGGTCCTGGGCGAACGCGTTGTTGAACGTGATCTTCACCGTGCCGGCGAGCACCGTCGTCCGCGAGAGCACGAGCTTCATCGCGCCGGGGTCCGCATCGTCGCTCGTGACCTGGAGCGAGCGGCCCGAGCCCGAGGGCGGCGGCGGGGGCGGCGGCAGCGGCGGCGGATCGGGCGGCGCGGTGGGCGTGCCCGGAGCCGACGGGGCGCCGGGCCGCGGCGGGGCCGGCGGCCGGCGTGGCCCCTTGTACGCGCCCGGCAGCTTGACGACCTTGGCCGCGGTCACGTGCCCGCGCAGCTTGCGGTGCTTCTTGCGCGGCTTCGCGTCGGCCGCGCCCACGGCGCAGGCCAGCGCGAGCAGCGCCGCCAGGAGCAGCGCGCCCGGCCTCACTTGAACAGCGCGAGCGGGGTCGTGAACTTCGCGGCGTCCGGGATGATCCCCGTCGCGTCGACGCCGAGCCAGTCCTGGACGATGTGCTTGTAGACGTGGCGGAAGTCGCTCGTGTTGCGCAGGTTGCCCTGGGGGTCGAGCGTCGCGAGGCCGGGGAACTCGCCGATCATCGTGCCCTTGACCTGCGTCCCGATCAGGAACGAGAGGCCGGCGGCGCCGTGGTCCGTGCCCGAGCCGTTCTGCTGCGGCCGGCGGCCGAACTCCGACCACACGTGGAGGAGGACCCGGTCGGCGAGCCCGCGCGCCTCCAGGTCGGCCTGGAACGCGGCGATGGACTGCGCGAACTGCCCGAGCATGCCCGGGAGCGAGCCGGCCTGGCCGTCGTGCGTGTCGTAGCCGCCGTTGGCGTCGAGCGCGACGCAGCGCAGCGGCAGGCCCATCGCCAGCATCTCGGCCAGCACCGCGAGGCGGCGGGCGAACGTCCCCTCGGGGTACGAGGCGGGCGGCGCCCACTCCGGGCTGCGCGTGGAGAGCGGCTTCAGCTGCTCCTGCAGCGCGATCGTCCGGCGCACCGCGCTGCGGGCGGCGGCGAGCTCCGGGTCGGTCTCGGGGATCGCGCCGAGGGCGCCGTAGCGCGCGGCGACGTCGGCCTCGATGTTCCACACGTCGCGCGTCCACAGCCGGTAGTACTCGGGCGAGCCGACCGCGGCGACCGGGACCGTGCCCGCCGCCAGGCTCGGCGCGAGCGAGTAGTCGAGCGAGAGGCCCTGCAGCGGGTTGTCGGCGGCGCCGTGCTTGTCGAGGTAGCGGCCCATCCAGCCGACGCGGCCGACGGGATTGAGCTCGCCGACCTCCCAGAAGTGGCGCGAGGTGAAGTGCGACTGGTTCGGGTGGTCGTAGCCGATCGCGGGGATCACCGTGACCTTGCCCGCCTCGTGCAGCGCGCGGATCGGCGCGAGCTGCGGGTGCCACGCCAGCCGGGCGTCCTCGCCGAACAGCCCGCCGCCCGCGCCGACGGCGAGCGACGGCCGCAGCGAGGCGTAGCGGGAGTCGCCGACCGGCGCGAGCATGGAGAGCGAGTCGGCGCCGCCGGACATGAAGACGGAGACGACGACGGGCGCGTCGGGCGCCGCGGCCGCGGCGGCCGCGATCCCCTCGTCCCACGCGGCAGGCGCCAGGGCGGCGCCGCCGAACACGGCGAGCGCGAGCCCGGTCGAGCGCGCCAGGAAGGCGCGGCGCGAGAGGCCGGTGCCGGCGGGCAGCGGCATGCCCGGCTCGATCGCGCGCAGGCCGCCGCCGGCGTTGGCCGCGGCCTCGCGCAGGATGGCCGAGCGCGTGTAGTCCTTGCAGTGGCAGGGCTTCATCGGAACGGTCCTCAGCAGGTCTGGTAGTCGGGGGACGCGGCGATCAGCTGGCGCAGCGCGTTCTGGCGCTGGGCGCGGATCCAGCCCGCGGGGCTCGCCCCGAAGGACTGGGCGAACTGGTTGAGCGACGCGACGGTCGCGGCGGTGAGGTTCGGGTCGCCCCACGCCGCCCGCGCCCTGGCGAGCGCCTGGTCGGCCGTCTCCTCGGCGTACTCGTCGCCGGGGTAGAACGTCCGGCCCTCGAGCGCGTAGTTGGCGATCTCCCAGCGCGCGCGGATCGTGTTCGTGTCGAGCCAGCGCTTGTCGTCCCAGCCCGCGACGTCCGGCGGGTAGTAGAGGCGCTGGCCGGCGCCGTCGCACAGCCACACCCAGTGCTCGCCGGTGATCGGCTTGTCGAGCGCGCGCAGGAGGCCCGCGGCGAGCACGACCGGCGGCTTGACCATGCGCGGGCCCTCGTAGAACTCCGGCGAGCAGAGGATCGCCTCGACCACCGGGCGGATCTGGAAGCCGCTGCCCCTGTAGAGCTGCTCGAGCTTGGCCTGCACGGCCGCCGCCGGCGGGACCGGGATGAAGTAGCTCCAGAGCTTGGTGACGAAGAACGAGGCGTGGAGGGGGTGCTCGAGCACCAGCCGGCATGCGTCCTCCCAGCCGAACGCACCCGTCTTGCCGAACACCGTCTTGGAGCCGGAGTCCCAGCGCGCGGGGACGAAGCGGAAGTTCTGCCAGCCCGTCGGGTCGACCCAGTCCGCGTCCCAGCCGCTCAGCGCACGGGAGATCTCGCGCACGTCCGTCTCCGTGTACGCGCCGCGGTCGGCGCCGAGCGTGAACAGCTCCATCAGCTCGCGCCCGTAGTTCTCGTTGATCGCGCCCTTCCGGTTCTCGATCCCGTTGAGGAACAGCAGCATCGCCGGGTCCGCGGTCATCGCGCGCGTCATCGCCGCGAACGAGCCGAGGCCATGCGTGCGGAAGATGTTCGTCTGCGCGACCGTGAGCGGCGCCGCGCCGACCGCGTCGTTGGACGTCGCCCACCAGTCGTGGAAGACAAGCGCGAGCCGCTCGATGAGCTGGTGGCGCGAGCGCACCATGCGGTCGAACCAGTAGAGGGTGTCGCCGTACCACTCCTCGAAGGGGTCGGTGAAGGGCACGTCGCCGACGCGCGGCGCCGCGCCGTCCATGACCGACGTCCCCGTCGGGCGGGTGAGCGACATCACGGCGGCCTCGAGGTCCATCGCGGCGAGCGTGTCGGCCTGGCCGGGACGCGGGCCGAAGCCGGCCCGCCACAGCAGCCGCTCGGCCTGCGCGCGGCCGAACCTGCCGCCGTAGACGGCGATCGGCGACGTGATCGTCTTCAGCCGCGGCGGCGGCGGGACGGGCGGGACCGGCGGCGCGGGGCCGGAGACGGGCGGGGTGACGACGGGTGCGGGCGGATGCGTGGAGCCCGGCGGCTGCGGCTTGCGCTTACGCGGCTTGCACTTGCGGACCTTGACCTTCTTCCGCTTGCCGTCGACCCACTTCGTCTTCTTGACGGTCCGGCAGCGCTTGCGCTTGCGCCGCTTCTTCTTCTTGAGCTCTTCCGCCATCTCCACTCCTCTAGTCGGCCACGACCAGCTGCGCCTTCATCCCCGCCGCCTCGTGCCCGGCCAGGCTGCAGAAGAGCGTGTAGGTCCCCACGGTGAGCGCGAACGCCTTCTCGTCGGCCTCGCCCTTCTCCACCGTGCCGAACCCGAAGACCGCGCCGCCGCGCCGCAGCCGCAGGTTGTGCGGGTCCTGCGCGGCGCGGTTGTTGAACTCGACCGTCACCTCGCCCGCGCGCACCGTGCCGCGCGAGAGGTAGAGGTGCATGTCCTCGAGGTCCGTGTCGTCCGAGCTGACCTGGAGGAACCACGGCGAGGAGCCGGGGATCGGCGGCGGGGGCGGGGGCGGCGGCGGCTCGCTCCCGGGCGTGGTGGGCGTGCCCGGCGCCGTCGGCGAGCCCGGCGACGTCGGCGTGCCGCGCCGGCGCGGGTACACGCCGCGCGTGGCCCAGCCCGTGGGCAGGCCACGGGCCGCCGAGGCCTTCGCGACCATGCCGCGGCACGCGCGCTTCTTGCACCCGCGCGGCTTCTTCGCGTCGGCCGCGGGGGCGGCCGCGAGCGCGACGACGCCGGCGAGCAGGAGCGCGCGCAGCCGCACTACGCCGTCTTGATCAGCCCGAGGTTCTGGAACGAGCCCGCGTTCGGCAGCACGCCGGTCAGGTCGCCGCCCAGCCAGTCCTCGAGGACGGACTTGTAGATCGAGCGGAAGTCGACCGTGTTGCGAAGGTTGCCGCTGCGGTCGAGCGTGACCACGCCGGGGAACTCGCCCTGGCCCGTCTTGGCGATCGTCGACGTCGCGCCCATCAGCAGCGACGCGCCGGCCGCGCCATGGTCCGTGCCCGTGCCGTTCTGCGCCGGGCGGCGCCCGAACTCGCTCCACACGTGGACGAGCACCCGGCGGGCGAGCGGGCCGGCGGCCTCCTGCCGGGCCTCGAGGTCGGCCTGGAAGGCGGCCAGCGAGTTGGCGAGGCTCGTGAGGTTGTTCTGCAGCGCCGTCGCCTGGTTCTCGTGGGTGTCGTAGCCGCCCGGGCCGTCGAGGGCCACGCAGCGGATCGGCAGCCCCATGTGGAGCATCTTCGCCAGCACCTTCAGGCGGTTGGCGAAGGAGTTGTTGGCCGGGTAGACCGCCTCGGCGGGCGTCGGGTGGGTCGTCCCGCCGACGGTGGCCAGGCTCTCCTGGATCCCGACGACCTGCGCTGCGGCGCCGCGCGCCTGCGCCAGCCCCGCGTCCTTGGTCGCGAGCCTGCCGAGCGCGCCGTAGGTCTGGTTCATCGCCGTCCCGAACGGGCCGATCTCGTCCGCGTTGAGGCGGAAGTTCGCCGGGTTGGAGACCGCCGCCGTCGGCACGACGCCCGCGGCCAGCGACGGCGCGAGCGAGGAGTCCAGCGAGAGGCCCTGGAGCGGGTTGTCGGCGCGGCCGTTGCGGTCGAGCCAGCGGCCCATCCAGCCGATCTGCCCGGCCTCGTTGAGGTCGCCGACCTCGTAGAAGTGGCGCGAGGTGAAGTGCGACTGGTTCGGGCTCGTGTACCCGACGGCCGGCATCACGGTGAGCCGCCCGTTCTCCTGCAGCGCCTTCAGCGGCGCGGCCGCCGGGTGCCACTGCAGCTCGGGGTGGCTCTGCACGGCCAGCGTGCCGTCGACCGGCACGGCGAGGGTCGGCCGCAGCTGCACGTAGCGGGCGTCGCTCGCGGGGGCGAACAGCGCGAGCGTGTCCAGGCCGCCGGAGAGGAAGACGGAGACGAGCACGGTGTCGGGCCCGGCCGCCATGGCGTCCGCGATCCCCTCGTCGAACGCACCCGGGGCCAGCGCGGCGCCGCCGAAGACGGCGAGCGCGAGGCCGCTCGAGCGGGCGAGGAACGAGCGGCGGGAGAGCCCGGTGCCCGCGGGCAGCGGCATCCCGGGCTCGATCGCGCGCAGGCCCGCGCCGGCGCCCGCGGCCCTGGCCGCGGCGTCGCGCATCACCGCGGCGCGCGTGTAGTCCTTGCAGTGGCAGGCGTTCATCTCGAGTCCTCAGCAGGTCTGGTAGTCGGGGGACGCGGCGACGAGCTGGCGCAGCGCGTTGAAGCGCTGGGCGCGCCGCTGGGCCATCTGCGTGGTCGTGCCGGTGATCGGCGCGGCGGTCGCGAAGGCCTTGAGCTGGCCGACGGTCTCGGCCGAGAGCGAGGGGTCGCCCCAGAACGCCCGGGCGTTGGCGAGCGCCTGCTCCGGCGTCTCCTCGGGGTAGGTGTCGCGCGCGGTGCCCGTGATCACCTTCCCGCGCAGGCCCTCGCGGACGAGGTCCCAGCGCCCGACCGTCGTGTTCGTGTCGAGCCAGCGGAGGTCGTTCCAGCCCGAGACGTCGGGCGGGAAGTGCAGCTGCTGGCCGCTGCGGTCGCCGACGTAGTGCCAGTTGTAGGTGGCGACCGTGCGCTCCTGCGCGCGCAGCATGCCGGCGGAGAGCACGACCGGGGGCTTGACCATCGTCGGGCCCTCGTAGAACGCCGGGTGGCAGAGGATCGCCTCCAGCACCGGGCGGATCTGGAGGTTCGAGGCGACGTAGAGCTGCTCGAGCGCCTTGGACTCCGCGGCGCTCGGCGGCGTCGGGATGAAGTAGCCCCACAGCTTGCGGACGAAGAAGGACGGGTGCAGCGGGTGCGTGAGCACGAGCTCGCACGCGTCCTCCCAGGTGAAGCGGCCGGACTTGCCGAACACCGTCTTCACCGAGAAGTCCCAGCGGCCCTCCTCGTCGTACCGCGGGACCGTCACGCCGTCGACCTGCGGCGTCGTCCAGCCCGTGAGCGCCTTGGCGATCTGGCGGACGTCGTCCTCGGTGTAGGCACCGCGGTCCGCGCCGAGCGTGAACAGCTCCATCAGCTCGCGGCCGTAGTTCTCGTTCACCGCGCCGCGGCGGTTGCGGTCGCCGTTGAGGAAGCGCAGCATCGCCGCGTCGCCCGTCATCGCCCGCGTCATCGCGCGGAACGAGCCGAGCCCGTGCGCGCGGAAGACGTTGACCTGCTCGAGCATCTCCGCGTTGTTGGCGACGCCGTCGCGGCGGGTCGCCCACCAGTCGTGGAAGACGAGCGCGAGCCGCTCGACGAGCTGGTGGCGGGAGCGGGCCATGCGGTCGAGCCAGTACATGGCCGCGCCCTCGTCGCGGCCGAGCTCGATCGGGTTCGTGCCGTCGCGCGTCGGCTCAGGGCCGTCGAGCGGAGCCGTGCCGGTCGGTCGCGTGAAGGACATGACCGCGGCCTCGAGGTCCATGCCGACGAGCGCGTCGAGCTGTCCGGGGCGCGGGCCGAAGCCGGCGCGCCAGGTCAGCCGCTCGGCCTGCGCGCGGCCGAACCTGCCGGCGTAGACGGCGACCGGGGACTTGATGACCTTCAACCGCGGAGGCGGCGGGGGCGGCGGCACCGGGGGCGCGACGACGACGGGCGGCGCCGGGTAGACGGGCGCCGGCGTCGGAGTGGGCTGCGGCTTCGGCTTGCGCCTCGGCTTGCACTTGCGGACCTTGACGACCTTCTTCTTGCCGTCGACGAGCTTCTTCTTCTTGACGACCCGGCACTTGCGCTTGCGCTTCTTCTTCGCGGTCACCGCCATGCACGTGCTTTCGGCACGGTCATCGGGATGACGTGAGCGGAGGCGGCTAGATTTGGCCGCCATGCGCACGATCGGCCCCGATGCGGTGGTGCCGCCGCGCGCCCGCTGGTGGCGGACGCGGCGGCCGCGCCCGCGCGTGGAGCTGGGCGCGGACGTGCGGATCGGCCGCGACGTGATCCTGCGGGCCGACCCCGGCGCGCGGCTCGTGATCGGCGACGGCGTGGCGATCGACGACGGCGCGCGCGTGCACGCGCGCGGGGGCGTCCTGCGGGTCGGGGCGGGCGCGGTGCTGGGCGAGCGCGCCTCGCTGGCCGACACCGCCCACGTCGGCGCGGAGAGCGTCGTCGGGCCGTGGGCGCGCATGGAGGGCGACGCGCGGATCGGGCCGCGGGCGCGGCTCGCGGCGCACGCGGTCCTCCTCCGGGGCGCCGACGTGCCGCCCGGCGGGCTGGTTCCCGCCTACGCGGTGCTGGAGCGCGCGGACGGCGGGCGCGGGCCCGCCTACGCGGCGGGGGAGCGGGCGGCGCCGAGGCCGTCGTAGACCGCGGCGGTCTGGCGGGCCACGTCGGCCCAGTCGAACTGGAGGACGTGCTCGGAGGCCTGGGCGACGAGCCGGTCGCGCAGCGCGTCGTCGCCGAGGATCTCCTCCGCCATCCGCGCCAGCGAGCGCGAGTCGCGCGCCCGGAAGCGGAGGCCGACGCGGCGCCCGGCGGGCACGACCTCGCGCAGCCCGCCCGTGTCGGCCACGATGCAGGGGCAGCCCGACGCCATCGCCTCGAGCGCGACGAGGCCGAACGGCTCGTAGATCGAGGGCACGAGGCAGAGGTCGGCGATCCGGTAGAGCGAGTGGAGGAGCTCGTCGCCCGTCCAGCCGACGAACGTGCCGTGCTCCTCGAGGCCGAGCTCGCGCGCCTGCGCCTTGAGCTCCGCCTCGGCGGTGCCGGTGCCCGCGACGAGGAAGCGCACCTTGCCGACGCGCTCGATCAGCTGCGGCATCGCCTCCAGCGCCAGGTGGAAGCCCTTCTCGTGGACGAGCCGGCCGACGAGCAGCACGAGCTTCTCGTCGGGATCGGCGAAGCGCGCCCGGAGCCGCGGCAGGTCCGCCATCGGCTGCAGGTCGGTCGGGTCGATGCCGTTCGGGATCACCGTGATCCGGTCCGCCGCGATGCCGAACGCGCCGGCGACGTGCTCGCGCATGTAGGCCGAGCAGGTGATCACGCGGTCGGCGGCGCGCACCATCCGCTGCTCGACGCCGTGGATGTGCGACTGCGGGTGCTTGTCCACCCAGCCCTGGTGGCGGCCGTACTCCGTCGCGTGCACGGTCACGAGCCACGGCAGCTTCCAGCGGCGCGCGAGCTTGCGCGCCGCATCGGCGACCAGCCAGTCGTGCGAGTGGACGAGGTCGAACCCGCCGCCCAGCTCGAGGCCCGCGGCGCGCATGTCCGCGTTCATGTGGTCGACCCAGGCGATGAAGGCATCGACGTCGCCGCGCGGGAACTCGGGTTCCTTGACCCGGTGGACGGTGACGCCGTGACGGTCCTCCGTGTAACGTCGCCGAAGGCGATCGCGAGGAACGAGCGGATCGCCTGGCAGGCGAAACCCGTCTCCGCGTGTCAACACTTCTACCTCGGCGCCCTGCGCGACGAGCTGCTCCGACAGCTTCCGGACGTGCCGGGCGAGTCCGCCCTCCACGACCGGCGGGTACTCCCAGGAGAGGATCAGGACGCGCACGGCCGGTCGGTGATCCTACCGGTAGGGTCCCGCCGGAGATGGAGCTTCGGCGGCTGCGCTACTTCGTCGCCGTCGCGCACCACGGGACGTTCACCCGCGCGGCGGAGGAGCTCTGGCTGACGCAGTCCGCGCTCTCCCAGCAGGTGCGCCGGCTCGAGGCCGAGCTGGGCGTGACGCTGCTCCGGCGCACCCCGCGGGGCGCGGAGCTGACGCCCGCGGGCGAGGCGCTGCTCCCGCGCGCGGAGGCGATGCTCGCCGAGGAGGCGCGGGCGCGCGCGATCCTCGAGCGCCACGCGGGGGCGACCCGCGGCCGCGTGCGGGTCGCCGCGACGACGATGGACACGCCGGGGCTCCCGGCCGCGCTGGCGGCGTTCCACCGCGAGCACCCCGGGCTGCAGATCGCGCTGCGCCACGCGCCGGCGACGGAGATCCCGGCGCTCGTGGCCGGCGGCAGCGCCGACGTGGGCGTCGCGTCGCTGCACGGGCCGCCGCCGGCGGGCGTGGAGCTCGTGCCGCTCGCCGAGCAGCCGCTGCGCGCCCTGCTCCCGCCGGGCGAGGCGCCGGACGAGCCGCTCGCGCTCGCCGACCTGCGCGGCCGCCCGTTCATCCTCGCCGAGGCGGGGACGGCGCTGCGCGAGACGGTGTTGGCCGCCTGCCAGGACGAGGGCTTCAGCCCCGTGCCGCTCTTCTAGGTCTCCGACCCGGCGACCGTGCGGTTCCTCGCCCATGCCGGGCTGGGCGTCTCGATCGTGCCCGCGTCGTGGCTCGAGCAGCCAGGTCCGGAGGTCGGCTCGGCCGCGCTGGCGGTGCCGCTGCGCCACCGGGTGTCGCTGCTCGTGCCGGCCGGCGGCGAGACGCCGACCGGCCGGCTGCTGCGGGCGGCGCTGCTAGAGCGACTGGGCTAGTTCCTGCTCGAGGCGCCGCTTCGGGCGGGCGCCGACCAGCCGCTGCACCTCGCGGCCGTCCTTGAAGAGGATGAAGGTCGGCATGGAGAGCACGCCGTACTCGGCGGCGGTGCGCTGGTCGGCGTCGACGTCGAGCTGGACGATCTTCACGTCCTCGCGCTCGGCGGCGAGCTCCGCCAGAACGGGCTTCATGACACGGCAGGGAGGACACCAGGCGGCGGTGAAGTCGACGAGCACGGGCGTGCCGGACTCGAGCACCTCGGCCGCGAAGGCGTCGTCGGTGACGGTGGGTATCGGGGACATGGGGTCCAGGGTGGCCGCGGCGGCCACCCTGGACCAGTCGACTTCGTGATGCCCGCCAGTGGCTACTGCGGCGCGCGCCGCCCGATCGCCGGCGGCGACACCGGCGAGTTCGCCTTGATGTGGTCGATCAGGACGTCGAGCAGGAGGTCGCCCGTCTGCAGCACGTCCGAGCCGCCCGACAGCGCCGTGTAGCCGTCTCCGCCGCCGAACATGAAGTCGTTCGTGACGAGGCGGACGGTGTCCCCGGGCCCGAGCGGCGCGGTCGTCGGCCGCGGCCCGGTCTCGGCGAGCCAGACGTTGTCGATCACCGGCACGTTGCCGTTGCAGTGGAACTCGACCCACATGCCCGAGAACTGCGGCGTGCGGCCGGTGCCGCCGGACACGTCGCCGCACGGCGGCCGGTAGCCGTTCGCGAGCGCCGCGACGAGCTGCGCGTAGGTGACCGTCTCGATCACCGTCGAGTTGCCGAACGGCAACACGGCGAACGCCTCACCCCAGGTGATCTCGCCGGGCTGCTCGCCGCCCAGCGCCCGGTTCGCGATGAAGTCCTCGCGCAGGCCGCCCGAGTTCGTGAGCGCGACCTGGACCCCCTGGCTCGCGTACTTCTGGCGCATGGCGTCGGTGACGAGGTTGCCCATCGCCGACTCCTTCAGGCGCGCCGGGTTGTCGCGCAGGATGTCGGCCGTCTGGCTGCCGATCACCACGTTGCGCAGCGGCGCCGTGTCGGCGTTCGCCTTGTCGACGATGGCCTTCACGTCGGGCCGCGGGGCGACGCCGAGGTTCTTGGCCAGCCGCGTTGCCGCGGCCGTCCAGCGGACGTCGCCGTCCTCGACCATGAGCTGCGCGACGGAGTAGCTGATCCCGGCGTTGAAGCCCTCCACGACCGGGATCCGCCCGACCATCGTGTTCGCCGCGCGGTGCGTGTGGCCTGCGACGACGAGGTCGACCGTCGTGTCCTGCAGCTCGTCGACGATGCCGATGATCGGGCCCTCCCACGGCACCGGCGGCCGGCCGTCGACGGCGTTCGCGCCGGCGGTCGCGCCCTCGTGGATGACGACCACCTGGACCTTGACGCCACGCGCCCGCAGCCGCGCCGACTCGCGCTGGATGCGGTCGGCCTCGTCGAGGAACTCCAGCCCGGCCGTGTTGCCCGGCTTCACGAGCTCCGGCGTGTTGCGCACGACGGAGCCGATGACGCCGACCCGGACGCCGTTGACGGTGAAGACCTCCGACGTCTTCATCCAATCGGGCTCGCGTCCCGTCGCCGTCTCGACCACGTTCGTGGCGAGGAACGGGAAGTCCGCCCGGTCCTGGTGCAGCAGGATCCGCTCGATCCCGAAGTCGAACTCGTGGTTGCCGAAGCTCGTCGCGTCGAGCCCCCACGCATTCTCGACGTCGATCGCCGGGAGGTCCTGCAGCAGGGCGGAGCTCGGCGGCGACGCGCCGACGTTGTCGCCCGCCGCGAGCAGCAGCGACTGCCCGGGGAGCACCGCCGCCTCCTCGTCGAACATCGTCGCGAGCTGGGCCGCGCCGCCGACGGGCACGGCCGTGTTCGTGTCGATCGTCGTGACGGAGGGGTCGAGCTGTCCGTGGAAGTCGTTCAGCCCGACGATGTTCACCGCCCTGACGTCGTCGCCGTCGTCGAGGATGCCGCGGCGCACGACGCCCTGGCTGTTCTGCGGCACGGGGACGCCGAGCAGGAACGCCGCGGTCGGCGCGAGGTCGATGCTGCGGACCCTGCGGACCTTGCCCTTGTCGATCCGCTTGCCGCCCGCGAGGAACGTCGCCCGCATGTTCGTGTTCGAGCGCAGGTCCTGCACGTCGGGCACGTAGCCGTGCTGGCCGAAGAAGGCCGACGGCGCGATCAGGGTGCCCGGCGTCGACGCGTCGAACTGGTAGGGCGGATAGGAGAAGACGACGAGGTCGCCCGTGCGGGTCGGGTGCGCCATGTCGGCGGTCCGGCCCGCGCCGTTCGGGATGTAGCGGGCCTCGGCCTTCGTGAACGTCCGGTCGATCACCTTCCAGCCCTCGGGCTGCCCGTCGTGGTTCCAGTCGTTCTCGTCGGTGATGGCCAGGAACGCCTGACGGATCCGCTGCACGGTGGCGTCGACCTGGTTGGCCGGGATCTGCGTGACGCCCGCGACCGCCGGGTCGCGCCCGGCGACGTTGAGGTAGATCTGCAGGGCGCCGCCCGCGTAGCAGGCCTTGGCCTGGCGGATCGTGTCCGTCGCGGAGGTACGGCAGTTGCCCGGCTGCGGCTGCTGGAGCAGCCCGAGGTCCATGAGCACCTTGCTCGCGTCGATCGCCAGGAACTGCGGCGCGAAGCCGTGGTCGGACGACACGAACGTCGTCAGGTCCTTGTCGCGCATGTGCTTCTGCGCGAGCTGCATGGTCTCGTCCGAGCCCGCGTAGGCCCCCTCGATGAAGCCCTTGCGCTCGGCGACGCGGTGGTCGCGCTCGCCGTCGAGGTTCACGTCGTCGT
>JBEVIG010000085.1:0-39470 GCA_040510855.1 Solirubrobacteraceae bacterium | reverse complement strand
CCCGCCGACCTGCACGAGGCCAACCTGCCCGCGGTCTGCCCGGTCACCGGCGCGCTGCAGCTGATCCGGCACGCGACGCTCGAGCGGATCGGGCTCTACGACACCGGCTTCGTCATGGGCTTCGAGGACGTCGACTACTGCCTGCGCGTCTTCGACGCCGGGCTCGAGTGCGTGTACGAGCCCGCCGCGTGGGCGCTGCACCACGAGTCCGCCCTGCGCGGCCGGCTCGACGCGAAGAACGCCGCCTGGCTCAAGGCCTCCGCGCAGCGCCACCAGGAGAAGCAGGGCGGCCGCGACCACTCCCGCTTCCAACCCGCACTCACCGCATGAGCGATCTGCCCAGAACCCTCTTCACCGGCCGGCGCTCGACCGCCGTCACGTGGTACCGCTGCGTCCTGCCCGCCGAGTTCCTCGGCCAGGACTGGATCGCCGTCGAGGACGGCGACGGCGAGCTCGTGCGCAAGACCGGGACGCCCGGCGTCGAGTTCGATCCCGTCGCGTGGGCCGAGCGCTACGACGTCGTCGTGCTCAACCAGCCCCGCGGCCGCCGGTGGCTGCCGGTGATCCGCACGCTCCAGGCGGCCGGCACGAAGGTGATCTTCGAGATCGACGACTACGTGCATGCCGTCCGCAAGAAGCGCGACCACGAGTTCCGCGGCGCCTTCGGCAAGGAGGTGCTGCGCGAGTACGAGCAGGCCATGCGCGCCTGCGACGCGGTCATCTGCTCGACCCCCTGGCTCGGGCGGCGCTACCGCGCGTTCAATCCCGAGACCTACGTGTGCCGGAACGGGCTGGACCTCGGCCGGTACGCGCTGACGCGGCCGGCGCGCGATCGCGTCACCGTCGGCTGGGCCGGGGCGACCGGGCACAAGGACGCCGTGCGGCCGTGGCTCGCCGCCGTGGCCGACGTGATGCGCGCCCGCCCGCACGTGGACTTCCTCGCGATCGGCCAGCCGTGGCACCGCCCGCTCGCCGCGGAGTTCGGCGAGGAGCGCGCCCGCGGCATCCCGTTCATGGCCCTGGAGAGCTACCCGGGCGCGATGACCGCGATGGACGTCGCCCTGGCGCCCGCGGGCAAGAGCAACTTCTTCCGCGGCAAGAGCGACCTGCGCTTCCTCGAGGCCGGCGCCCTCGGGCTGGCCACGATCGCCGACCCCGGCGTCTACCCGACGCTCGAGCACGGCGTGAGCGGCCTCCACGCGGAGACCCCGGACGAGGTCCGCGAGCACCTGCTCGCGCTCGCCGACGACGCCGCCCTGCGCGACCGCCTGGGCGCGAGCGCCCGGGCCTACGTCGAGCGGGAGCGCTCCATGACCGTGATGGCGGCCCAGTGGGACGCCGTCCTGCGCGCGGTCACCGGGCGGCCCGCCGCCGGCGCCCCTGCGCCGCGCGTGACGGCTCCCCTCGCGGCCTGAGCCGCTGCCCCGACGGGTCCGCGTCGGCTCAGTCGCGGACGATGCCGGGGTGGCCCGGGAAGGTCAGGCACCGCTCGAGGTGCGCGAGCTGCGCCGCGCCGAGCTCGCGCCAGCCGCGCTCCTTGAGCGCGAAGAACTCCGCCTTCGCGCGGGCGCGCGGCGCCGGCTCGGGCTGCGGCGCCGACGGGAGGTCGCGGCCCGCGACGATCCGCGGCCACCAGCGGTCGAGGAGGGCGAGCTCCGCCGCCTGGACGCGACCGTGCAGCGACCCGCCGGTGTCCGCCGCGCGGGCGGGCACGTGCGTGCGGTCCACGATCGGGCCGGCGTCGAGCGCGGTCACCAGCTCATGGAGCGTCGCCCCGGCGGGCGTGCCCTCGTAGAGCGCCCAGAAGACGGGGTAGAACCCGCGGCCGAACGGCAGCAGGCCGGGGTGCAGGTTCCAGAGCCCCTCGTAGCGCCGGATCTGGGCCTCGGGGACGATCCGCTGGTAGTGGACCGACAGCCCGCGGGCGGCCGGCTCCCAGGTCGGCTCGGTCGTGGCCGGCAGCCCCAGCTCCTCAGCCTCGGCCGCCAGCGCGTGGTCGTCGGTGACCACGGTGGCGATGGTGGCCGGGTCCAGGCGCCGCAGCGCCGTGGCGCCGAGCGTGCCGCCGATCAGGAGGTCGGCGCGCATGCGACGAGCGGCCGGACGTCGAGCAGCCACCGCGCGTCCGTGCCGAGCACGTCCGGCGCGAGATCCGCGGCGTCGCGCCGGCCCATGCAGGCGCTGCGCGGGTCGTCCTCGATGCTCGTGCGCTCGCGGGAGTGCGCGAGGACCACGCGCGGAAGGTGCTCGACCCGTGCGCCGATGGCGGCCATGCGCCGCCACATGTTGAAGTCGCCGGGCTCGCCGAGCAGCCAGCACGCCGTGTCGTAGCGCATGTGCGCGAGCCGGCGCGAGTAGAGCACGCTGCCGTGCGCGATGTGGCCGTGGCGCAACGGCGCCTCGCCGACGAGATGCGGCGGCCCGTCGGCGTTCTCGCACAGCGCCTGGCCGTAGACGAGGTCGGCGCGCGTCGTCCGCGCCGCGGCGAGGAGCTCGGCGACGTGATCGCGGGTGAACGCGTCGTCGTGGTCGAGCGGGCAGATGAACGAGCCGCGCGCCGCATCGAGCGCCGCGTTGCTCGGCCGGAGACCGGTGGTCTCCCAGAACGACCAGGGATGCGACGGGTGGGATGGCCGCTCGGGCAGCTCGAGGTACCGCACGCGCGGGTCCGGGATCGCCTCCACGGCCGCGCGCGCGGCCGGGTCGGGCCCGTCGCTGCAGACGAGCAGCTCGACGTTGCGGTAGCTCCCCCGCAGGACCGAGGGGATCGCGCGGCCGACCAGGCCGTCGATCCCGTTCCAGGTGGGGATGCGCACGGTCACGAGCGGCTCGGGCTCGTCCCAGCCGCCGTCGGCGCCGTTGAAGCGCCACGCGTCGGCCATGTCGCGCAGGTCGTCGGCGAGCGTCTTGCCCCAGCGCGCCGCGGCGACGATCTCGTCGGCGTCGTCCGGTACCGGCGGCGGCGCGGCGCCGAGCGCCGCGCGGACGTCCGCGGCGGTGGCCACGGGGAGCACGTCGTCCTCGACCCGGTTCGGGACCACGAGGACCTCGGCGAAGGGCGCGTCGCCGGCGAGTCGCTCGCACGCCTCGGCGGCGAGCGCGGCGACCACGTCGGGACCCAGCTCCGGGCTGACGGTCGCGTCCAGCGCGAGGCAGGTGCTGCCATCGTGCGGGGCGGCGGCGACGTACGCGCTCAGCGCGCCGAGCCACGTCTCCGGCCGGCACCAGTCCGGGGAGAGCCACAGCTTGCGGCCGGCGTCCGTGGCGAGCGCGACCGCCGCGGCGGGCGGTGCGGGCACGGGCGCCGCCCCGACGCGCTCGGCGCCGGGCGGCCGCAGCGCGGCCTCGGCGGAGCGCGGGAGGTCGGCGGCCGCGACCAGCGCGGGGAGCGGGACCTCGCGCTCGAGCAGCCAGGCATCCCGGAACGACTCGCCGAAGCGCGCGCCGGCGAGCAGGTCCGTCCACTCCGCGGCGTGGCGCGCGGCGTCGTCGCCCGCGGCGCCGGCCGTCTCGGGCGTCATGTCGGCGAGCACGAGCGCCGTGGAGAGCACGCCGTTGGCCATCGGCACGCGGCGGGCGCGGAAGCCCGGCACCGCCGCGACCAGGCCGGCGATCTCCTCGGACGTCGGCAGGCCGTGCTCCCCGTGCTCCTCGAGCCACGACGGGATCGCGATCCCGCGCCGGGCGAAGCTCAGCCGCAGCAGGTCGTCGAGCGGCTGCGCGGCCGCCGACGGGCAGGCGAGCAGCACGCGGCCGGCGGCGACGCGGGCCAGCTCGCCGACGAACGCGCCGCGGTCGGGGCGCGGCACGTGCTCGAGGGCGTCGAGGGAGAGGACGGTGTCGAACGCGCCGTCCTCGAACGGGATCGGCCCGGGCGCCGCGCGGAACGCCGTCATCGTGGGCGCGGGCGGACCCGTGAACTCGATGTCGAGCCCGACGAACGGCTGCTCCGGCCGGACGCACGAGAGGCCGTGGGGACCGCAGCCGACGTCGAGGATGCTGCCCGGATCGCCGGCCTCCTCGAGCGCGGCGATCGCCGGTGCGTAGCGGGTGAGCCAGTTCAGCATCATGCGGGCGTCTCCTGCGCGCGATGGGCGACCGCGGCGATGCGGTCGAGTTCCGGGTCGGTGAGCGAGTTCGCGAGCGGCAGCGAGAGCGAGCGTGCCGCCAGGTCGTCCGTGACGGCGAGGTCGCCGTGCCGTGCGGCCGCGGCGAAGGCGGGCTGCCGGTGCAGGGCCGGGTCGTGCAGCGTGCGCATCTCGACCCCCAGCTCGACCGCGCGGATCGCGACCGCGGTGCGCGTGGCCGCGCTCGGCGCGAGCGTCTGGAAGTACTGCCACGTCGAGCGCTCCGACTGCTCCTGGTAGGCGAGCGGGGCGCGACGGAGCCGCAGCTTGAGCTCCCGGGCCAGCCGCCGCCGCTCGGCCAGCACGCCGGGGAGCCGGTCGAGTGCGGCCAGGCCGACGGCCGCGTGCAGCTCGGACAGCTTCGCGTTCAGGCCGGCCTCGGCGCTGGACCGGCTGCCCGGCTCCAGCCCGAAGTTGATGAGCCGCGCCGCACGCTCGGCGACCGCGGGGTCCGGCGTGAGGATCGCGCCGCCCTCGCCGATCGCGAACGGCTTCGTGGCGTGGAAGGAGAAGACCTCCGTGTCCCCGAGGCCGCCGAGCAGGCGGCCCTGGGCATCCTCGGCACCGAATCCGGGCGCCGAGTCGAGCACGAGCGGCACGCCGTGGTCGGCGCAGGCCTCGCGCCACGCGCGGCGCGTGGCGGCCGGCGCGGCCGTGCCGAACGTGCTCGTCGCCATCACGCCGGCCACCCGGTCCCCGTGGGCGTCGAGGGCCGCCCGGAGCTGCCCGGCGTCGAGCTGCCAGGCGACGGGGTCGACGTCGACGAAGAGCGGCTCGAAGCCGGCCCAGGCGATCGCGCACGCGGTCGCGGTGAACGTGTAGGCGGGCGTCACGACGAGCCGGCGGTGCGCCGTCGGTGTGCCGAGCGTCGCGCGCAGCGCGACCATCAGCCCCGCGGTGCAGTTGCTCACCAGCACGCAGTGCGCGCCGCCGCCGACGTGGCTCTCGATCCGGGCGGTCAGCTCCTGCGCGCAGGGGCCGCCGTTGGCGTACCAGCGCGCGGCCTCCGATCGCGCGTAGTAGCGCAGCACCTCGTCCATCGGCGGCAGCTCGGGCCGCTGGAAGCGCAGCAGCGGAGGGGCCGGGCTCGCGGGAACGCGCGATCGTCGCCGGCTGTCGAGCGCAGACGAGGGCATGGACTCCCCGGTGATCGGCGGGCTCCCGCGTGGCTTGAGGGGCCGGTGCGGCGTACGCTCCGGCGCATGGCCGACGACGAGACCGATGAGCTGCGGGTCGAGCAGGTCCGCCGGGAGCGCACGGCCCGCGAGCGGGCCGAGGAGGCGGACGAGAGCTCGGAGGAGCGCACGGAGGAGCGGCGCGCCGAGCGGGCCGCCTACCTCAAGGAGAAGCTCGACGAGCGCGCGGAGTCCGAGGAACGGGTAGAGGACTCCCCATGACCGAGGACGACAAGGACCACGAGGCGCCCGTCGAGGAGAAGGTCGACGAGGCGGAGCGCGAGCTCGCCGATCTCGAGCAGCGCTCGGAGAAGCTCGGCGACGAGATCGACGAGACGCGCGACGACTGGGAGGGCAAGAAGGCCGACGACTCCGTGCCCGGGGCGACGGACGACTCGTAGCGGCTCACGAACGTCAACCCCGCTGGGTGGGGAGGCGGGTTGAACGCCCGCGAGCGGGTCGAGTCCGCCTTTGCCGCGATTATTCACGCAAAGGCTGAATCGAGCGACGGCGGGCGTCGATCCACTCCCCTACCCAGGCGCCGTTGACGTTCGTCGACGACTAGCTGCGGGCCGGCGGGCGCACCGCGCCCGCCTCGGCGGTGACGCTGCCGATGCGCGCCGCCCCCGGGTGGTGCGCGCCGAGCAGCGCGACGGCCTCGTCCGCGGCGGCGTCCGGGACGACCGCGACGAAGCCGCAGCCCATGTTGAACACGTCCCAGAGCTCGGCCTCGGGCACGCCGCCCGTGTCGCGGATGAGGTCGAACACGGCCGGCACCGGCAGGGGCGACTCGATCGCCCACCCGACGCCGCCGCCGAGGCGCAGCAGGTTGGCGAGCCCGCCGCCGGTGATGTGCGCGAGGCCGTGCACGGGGACGTCCGAGCGGAGCAGGTCGAGCACCGCGCGGACGTAGATCACCGTCGGCTCGAGCAGGGCATCGGCCACCGACGCGCCGCCGAGCGCCTCGGGCCGGGTGTCGAGCCCGAGCGGCTCCAGCACCCGGCGCGCGAGCGTGTAGCCGTTGGAGTGCAGGCCGCTGGAGGGCAGGCCGATGAGCGCGTCGCCGGGCGCGCACGCGGCGCCGGTCACGATCGCGTCGAGCGCCACGGTCCCGAAGCACGCCGCGGTCAGGTCGAAGCCGGTCGGCGACGGATGCCCGCGGATCAGCTCCGGCAGCACGGCGACCTCGCCGCCCGGGATCTCCACGCCCGCCTGCTCGGCGCCCTCCTTCAGCCCGCGCGCGATCGCGGCGAAGGTGTCCGGGTCGGTCTGCTCGACCGCGAGGTAGTCGAGCACCGCGATCGGCTCGGCGCCGACGCAGATGACGTCGTTGACGTTCATCGCGATGCAGTCGATCCCGACGGTGTCGTAGCGGCCGGTCTGCTCGGCCACGATCAGCTTCGAGCCGACGCCGTCCGTCCCGACCGCGATGCCGAGGTTCGGGGCGACCTCGAGCACGGCGGCGTAGTGGCCGGGCAGCGGCACGACGCGCGAGGCCCGCCCGGTCTCGATCGTCCGGAGCACGCCGACGAGCGCGCCGATCGCCCGGTCGGCGGCGCCCACGTCGACGCCGGCCCGTGCGTAGGCGTCAGTCACGGGCCCGATTCTGGCGCACGACGAGGACGGCGGCGGCGAGCGCGGCGCGCCACGCCGCCCACGGCCACAGCGGCCCGCGGCGCTCGAGGCCCACCGCGCGGGCGGTCGCGAGCGTCGAGGCGAAAGAGGCGACGCCGGCGGCCGCCTCCCCGCGCGGCCGCTTGCGCGCCGCGGCGCCGACCAGCACCGGCAGCCCGACCTCCCACGACAGCCGCGACGCCTCGGCCCGCCGGAAGCGCCGTGCCCGCGCGACCGCGAGCGTCGCGCCGCTGCGCGAGACGCCCGGCCACAGCGCCGCGCACTGCGCGAGCCCGAGCAGCAGTCCGTCGCGCCAGTCCGCATCGCGCGCGTCCCGCGCCTGCGGCGCCGCGTCGGCGGCCACCAGCGCGGCCGCGCCGGCGAGCAGCCCCGCCGCGAGCGTGCCCGGCGTGCCCAGCCGCGCCTCGATCCGGTCCTGCAGGAGCAGGCCGGCGAGCGCCGGCGGGAGCACGGCGGCGGCGAGCAGCGCGGGCCGCGGCCGGGGCAGCGTTTCACGTGAAACGAGCAGGAGCGCCGCGGCCGTCCCGGCGTGGAGCGCGACCTCCAGCGCCTTGCGCGCCGACCCGTCCTGGTGGCTGACCTCCCAGCCGAGCAGCCACGGCACCGCGGTCACGTGGGCGGACGACGACACCGGCAGCAGTTCGACGGGCCCGTGGAGCAGCCCGAGCGCGACGCCCTCAGCGCGGCGCATCGGCGGCCGGCTCCGCCGTGCCCGCGCGCCCGCGGCGCCGGCGGATCAGCAGCCAGATCGCGCCGAGCACGATGAGCGCGGCGACCGCGTAGTCGACGTAGTGCAGCTTGTCCTTCCAGTCCTCCCAGTTGTCCCCGACCTCGCGCCCGATCAGCGTGAGCATGAGGATCCACGGGATGCAGCCGAGCGTCGTCAGCACGGTGAACCGCCAGAACGGCATCCGCGCGACGCCCGCCGGCAGGGAGATGAACGTGCGCACGATCGGCAGCATGCGCGCGAAGAACACGGTTGCCGAGCCGTACTTCGCGAACCAGTCGTCGGCCCACTTCAGGTGCGACGGCTTGATGTGCAGCTTCTTGCCGTGCTTCTCGAGGATGTCGACGCGGCCGTAGTAGCCCACGGCGTACGCGATCCACGAGCCGACGACGTTCGCGACCGTGCCCGTCGCGACCACCGCGAACAGCGAGTACTCGCCCCGCGAGACGTTGAAGCCGGCGAACAGGAACGTCGTCTCCGACGGGATCGGGATGCAGGCGCTCTCCAGCACCATGAGCAGGAAGATCCCCGGAAGTCCCATCGCGTCGACGACGTCGACGGCGAACTGGACGATGGGGTCGGTGAGGGAGGCGAACACCGGCACGGGCGCCCGCCAGGGTAGAGGGTGTTGATGCGCGCGGCCCTGGTCGTTCCTCCGGGACGACGTCCTGGTCGACGAACGTCAGCACCCGGCTGGGTGGGGCGGCGTTCGACCCCGCTCCCCCACCCGGCCGCAGTTGACGTCGACGTTCGCGGCGCGACTACGAGGACGGCTCGATGCGCGGCAGCGTAAGCGACGTGATCCGCTGCTTCCCGCGCGGCTGCGGGCGCTGGATGTCCGTCTTCGGCCGCAGCATCTTGAGGATCATGATCGCCTGGTCCACGCTCGCCGCCTGCGCGGGCTGGTGCGCCGAGTCGTAGGCCGCGATCCGCTCCGCGACCTCGTGCGCGGCGCCCGCCACGATCAGCTCGCCCTTGCGCGAGCGCAGCTCCCGCCCGGCGGTGACCAGCGCGGCCAGCGCCTGCTCGGCCACGGTCACCGCGCCCGCGAGGTCGACGATGAGCCAGCGCACGCCCCCGGCGAGCGCCGCGTCCACGCGGCCGGTGAGCTCGCCGACCGTCGCCTCGTCGAGCGTCCCCCGCACCTCGAGCTGGTGCACCACCGCGTCGAGCCGCTGCTCACGGACCGTGAGCGCACCCGGCTTGACCACTGCGCGGAGCGATTGCGAGGTGAACATGGCGTGGGTGTACCCGCTTGCGGGCGACGCAAGTATGGCCCGTTCCAGCCTCGCGCGCCAGCAGCACGCAGGGACTTCGGGTCGCCCTCACTAGCCTGTGGCGCCAATGGCCGTCCCGCTCTTCGACACGAACACCCCGCTCGCGCCGCTCCGCGCGGACCTCAACGCCAAGGCCGCCGAGGTGCTCGACGCGGGTCGCTACATCCTCGGCCCGGAGGTCTCGGCCTTCGAGGAGGAGTTCGCCGCGCACCTCGCCTCGCCGCACGCGATCGGCGTCGCCAACGGCACCGACGCGCTCGTCCTCGCCCTCCGCGCCATGGGCGTCGGGCCCGGCGACGACGTCGTCGTCCCCTCCTTCACCTTCTACGCCTCCGCCGAGGCGATCGCCGTGATCGGCGCGAACCCCGTGTTCTGCGACATCGACCCGGCCACCTTCTGCGTGACGCCGGAGACCGTCCGCGCGGCGCTGACGCGGGAGACGAAGGTCGTGATGGTCGTCCACCTGTTCGGCAACATCGCGCCCGTCGAGGCGATCGCGGCGCTCGGCGTCCCCGTGCTCGAGGACGCCGCCCAGGCCGCGGGCTCGCGCACCGCCGACGGCCGCCGCGCCGGCACGCTCGGCGCCGCCGCGACGTTCTCCTTCTTCCCCTCGAAGAACCTCGGCGCGTTCGGCGACGCCGGCGCGGTCGCGACCGGCGACGACGCGATCGCCGAGCGCGTCCGCATGCTGCGCTTCCACGGCTCGCGCGACAAGGTCTCGTTCGAGCTCGTCGGCCACAACTCGCGCCTGGACGAGCTGCAGGCCGCGCTGCTCCGGATCGAGCTGCCGCACCTCGACGCCTGGTGCGACGGCCGCCGCGCCGGCGCCGCGCACTACGCCGACGCGGGCCTGGGCGAGCTCGCGACGCTCCCGCAGCCCGTCGACGCCTGCGAGCCCGCGTGGCACCTCTACGTGATCCGCCACGAGCGGCCCGAGGCGCTCGAGGCCGCCTTCAAGGCCGCCGGGATCGGCTGCAAGCGCTACTACACCGTGCCGCTGCACAAGCAGGAGGCGATGCGGCCGTGGGGCGACGTCGAGCTGCCGGGCACCGACGAGGCCGCGCGGACGCACATCGCGATCCCGATGAGCCCGGTGCTCACCCGCGAGCAGGCCGGCGCGGTCGTCGCCGCGATGCGCGATGCGGATCTGGGTTGACCTGACGAACTCGCCCCACGTGCTCGTCCTGCGCCCGGTGATCCGGGCGCTGGAGGCGCAGGGGCACCGCGTCGACGTCACGGCCCGCGACTTCGCCCAGACGCTCGGGCTGGCCGACCGGCTCGGGATCGCCCATGAGGCGATCGGCCACCACCGCGGCGGGAGGCTCGCCGCGAAGGGCGTCGGCCTCGCCTCGCGCTCGCTCGCGCTCGCCAACTGGGCGAAGGGGAAGCGCTTCGACGTCGCGCTCGGCCACGGCTCCAACGACGTCACCGTCGCCGCGAAGCTGCTCGGCGTCCCGAGCGCGACGACGTTCGACTACGAGTGGGCCACGGCGCAGCACACGGTCAACTGCCGGCTCGCGAAGCGGGTCGTGGTGCCCGACTCGATCCCGCCCGAGCGGCTCGCCCGCTACGGCGCCGGCGCGAGGAAGCTGCGCCAGTACGCCGGGCTGAAGGAGGAGTACTACCTCGCGGACTTCACGCCGGACGACGCGGTGCTGACCGAGCTCGGGCTCGATCCGGCCGAGCCGCTGGCCGTCGTGCGCACGCCGCCCGCCGTCTCGCTCTACCACCGCTTCGAGCACCCCGTCTTCGCCCAGCTGCTCGAGCGCCTGCGCGACCGGGCGCAGACCGTCGTCCTGCCGCGCACCCAGGAGCAGCGCGAGGAGCTCACCAGGGCCGGCGGCTATCGCATCCCGGAGCACGCGGTCGACGCGCAGTCGCTCGTCGCCTACGCCGACGTCGTCGTCTCCGCGGGCGGCACGATGAACCGCGAGGCGGTCGCGCTCGGCACCCCCGTGTGGACCACGTTCGAGGGCCGCCTGGGCGCCGTCGACGAGCGGCTGATCGCCGAGGGGCGGCTCAAGAAGCTCGACCGGCCGGAGGACGTCGAGGTCCGCAAGCGCGACGCCGCGGAGCGGGCCGCGGGCGCCGACCGCGTCCGCCGCGACCCCGCGATCCTCGCCGAGCTGCTCACGGGCGGCCTCGCGCGCGGGTAGTAGGTCGCCCCCCTCGCGGGTAGAATCGCGCGGATGCGCCGGCGGTTCCGTACGGCGGCCGCCTCGCCCTTCCATCGCCACAGCCTGCCTCAGGTGGCGCTCGATGCGGGGCTCGTCGCCCTGGCCTACTACCTCGCCTACGAGCTTCGCTTCGACGGCGAGGTCACCGAGCTGTACGCCGATCTGTTCGCGCGGACGATCGGCTTCGTGGTCGTCGGGAGCATCCTCGTCTTCGGCATGTTCGGCCTGTACCGCCACTGGATGCGGTACGCGACGCAGCGCGACTACCTCCAGATCGCGCAGGCCTGCGTGGTCGCCACGCTCTCCCTCCTGGCCTACGTCGCGGTGGTCCAGCCGCGGCTGCGGTTCGAGGACGGCCGCTTCGTCTCCGTGCCGGTCCCGACCGGCGTGCTGGTCGTCTACGGCCTGCTGATGCTCGTCTTCGTGGGTGGCACGCGGTTCCTCGCCCACTCGCTCTACGAGCGCCCGCTGCGCGGCTTCCGGGCGCGCCGCGACGCGCGCTCGGTGATCATCGTCGGCGCCGGCGACGGCGGCCGCCTGCTGCTGCGCGAGATCATGCGCAACCCCGACCTGGGCTACCGGCCCGTGGGCTTCGTCGACGACGACCCGCGCAAGCAGCGCGCGCGGATCGACCGCGGCCTGCTCGTCCTCGGCACGACGGCGGACCTGCCGCGGGTGCTCGACGACGTGGAGCCCGACGAGGTCCTGATCGCCGTGCCGTCAGCGCCGGGCACGATGCGCGCCCGCGTGGTCGCCGCCTGCCGCGAGCGCGGCGTCGCCGTGCGCACGATGCCGACGGTCTTCGAGCTGCTGCAGACCGGCGGCCGCCTCCTGCGCCAGGTCCGCGAGGTCCAGGTGGAGGACGTCCTGGGCCGCGAGCCCGTGCGCATGGACCACGACCGCGTCGGCGGCTACCACACAGGCCGCGTCGTGCTCGTCACGGGCGCGGGCGGGTCGATCGGCTCCGAGCTCTGCCGCCAGATCGCCCGCGTCGGCCCGAGCAAGCTCGTGCTGCTCGACCACGCGGAGGACAACCTCTTCCAGATCCGCCGCGAGCTGGTCGAGGACCGGCACGTGCTCAACACGGTCGCCGTGCTCGCGGTCTGCAAGGAGGGCGAGCGGATGCGCGAGGTGTTCGCCGAGCACCGCCCCGCGATCGTCTTCCACGCCGCCGCCTACAAGCACGTGCACCTGATGGAGGAGAACCCCGTCGAGGCCGTGCGCAACAACGCGCTGGCCACGCGGGTGATGTGCCAGGTGGCGGGCGAGTCGCAGACGAAGGCGTTCGTGCTCGTCTCCACGGACAAGGCGGTCGAGCCCGCGACGGTCATGGGCGCATCGAAGGCGCTGGCCGAGTGGGCCGTCGAGGCCGCCGACCAGCGCTTCCCCGGCACGGCGTTCTGCGCCGTGCGGTTCGGCAACGTGCTCGGCTCGTCGGGCTCCGTCGTGCCGATCTTCCGCCGCCAGATCGCCGCCGGCGGTCCCGTCACCGTCACGCACCGCGACATGACGCGCTACTTCATGACGATCCCGGAGGCGGTCCAGCTCGTGATCCGCTCGGGCTCGCTCGTGACCGGCGGCGAGGTCTTCGTGCTCGAGATGGGCGAGCCCGTGAAGATCATCGACCTCGCGCGCGACATGATCCGGCTCTCCGGCCTCGAGCCCGAGCGCGACATCGCCATCGAGGTCATCGGCCCGCGCCCGGGCGAGAAGCTCCACGAGGAGCTGTTCAACCGCTACGAGCGCGCCCAGCCGACCCCCGCGCAGAAGATCGTGCGCGCGGACCATCCGCGCCTCGATCCGGGTTGGGAGCAGGAGACGTTCGACCAGATCAACTTCCTCGTGCTCGACGGCGACGCCGCCGCGCTGGCGGCCAAGGTGGGCGAGCTGGCGGCCATCCGGCAGGTCCCTCCGGCGGTCCCGACGACCCTCGAGCCACGAAGCGGCCGGGACGGCTCCTAGACTTCACGGCTCGTTCCAATGGTCTGGTTCGCCCTCTCCTTCCAGGACCAGGTCGAGAAGTACGGCGTCTACGTGGGGATCGCCTCCTTCTTCGGCCTTGCCCTCCTCTCGGTGTTGTACTTCTCGCAGGCCCGCGAGTTGAAGCGCCTGCGCGAGTGGGCGGGCCGCGCGCCGGAGCGCGCACGGGAGCTCGAGCAGCGCGTCGTCGCGCAGGCGACGGCGACGGTTGCGCGCCGCGCGCCGCAGATGCCTGCGACGCCCGGCAAGCCCGCCGGCGCGATCGCCCCCGCGCGGAGGCTGGCGGAGATGCCCGCGCCCGCCGCCGCCGAGCAGGGCCAGGCCACCGAGCTCGCCGAGCAGGCTCCCGAGGCCGACGCGCCCGCGACCAACGGCAACGTCCCGAAGCCGCCCACCGAGGACGCCGAGCCGGCGGACGAGGCGGCCGCGGCCACGCCGAACGGCACGCAGGGCGCCGAGGAGGCCGAGACCGCGGAGCCGGACGACGCCGCCGCCGGCGAGGAGGCCGCGAAGCCCGAGGAGGAGCACCCCGACGCCCCGGCCGCCGTTCCCGCCGCGGCCGCCGCCGCCGGCACGGGCCAGGAGACCGAGGAGCACGCGCTCGTCGAGACGGGCGAGCACGACCTCGACGAGACCGGCGAGCACGATGCGCTCGACGAGCACACGGACGACGGCCCGGCGGTCGCGGTCCCGCGCATGACGCCCGCGCAGCGCGTCGGCGTGACGCCCAAGCCCCAGCCGCTCCCGCTGCGCCAGTCCAACCCGACGGCGACGCCCGCCGGCCGCCGCCCGGCCACGCCGCCCGGCCGCCGGCCCGCGCCCGCCGCGCCGAAGGACCCGCGCAAGCGCTCCGCTGGCACGATCGTGCTCCTCGCCGGCCTCGCCGTGCTGCTGCTCGGCGGCACCGCGTTCGGCCTCTCCCAGGTCCTCGGCGGCGACGACCCGACGCCGCCGCCGAACACGGCGACGCCCCCGTCGGGCCAGTCCGGCCAGGGCGGCCAGGGCGGCGGGACGAACCCGAGCGTGCCCAACGAGGAGACGACGGTGGGCGTGCTCAACGGCACGACGACCAACGGGCTCGCCGGCACGATCGCCGACCGGCTCGAGCAGGAGGGCGGCTACGCGCGCGGCGTCACGGCGACGAACACGCGCGACCAGACCCTCCAGGCCTCGACCGTCTACTACGCCGACGGCTTCCGCGCCCAGGCGCGCAACGTCGCCCGGCTCCTCGGCGTGGACGCCGTCGAGCCGCTGGACGACGAGACCGAGGCGCTCGCGCCCGGCGCGAACGTCGTCGTCCTCGCCGGGGCCGATCAGGCCACGCAATAGCCCCGTGAGCGTCCCGGGTCGCCGTTGAGCCTCTTCGCGCGCGCGGCGTTCGTCCTCCTCATCGTCGCGTCGTTCGCGGCCTTCTTTGTCGCCCAGCGGCTCAAGAGCGCGCCCCAGGTCGCGCGGATCGTCGACCTCACGCGCCAGTTCTCGCCCAACGGGGACGGTCGCAGCGACATCGCGCAGATCAAGCTGCGGATCGCGCGCGACGACGACGTGACGGCGACGATCGTCGACGCCGAGGACAACGAGGTGAAGCGGATCGCCACCGATCTGCCCGTCCGCAAGGACCAGCCCGTCACCGTCGAGTGGGACGGCACGACCGACGCGGGCGGGACGGCGCCCGACGGCTTCTACAACGTCCGCGTCTCGCTCCAGCACGGCGGCCGCGCGGCGATCCTCTACCCGCGCATCTCCGTCGACACGCAGGCGCCCAACCCGACGGTGGACGTGGGCGAGCGCTGGATCACGGGTCCGGTCGCGGGCGACATCGACTTCGAGCTGCTCGTCGTCTCCGACGAGTTCCCGACGCAGATCCAGGTGCTCCGCACCGACCTCCCCGCGCCCGCGGTCGTGGCGCGCTTCGAGGTCCCGGCAGGCGTGCGCACCGGCACCTGGGACGGCACGGCCGACGGGCAGCCGGCCCCGCCCGGCACGTACCAGATCGTCTCGATCGTCCGCGACCAGGCCGGGAACGTCGGTCGCTCGGCCCCGCCCGTGGAGGACAACGAGCCCGTGCGCGGCACGCCCGGCGTGAGCGTGCGCAAGCTGATCGCGCAGCCGCCCGCGGACCCGGTGCGGGCCGGCGAGAAGGGCCAGTTCGCCGTCGACTCGCGCGGCCGGCCGTTCAAGTGGAGCATGCGGCGGATCGGCGAGCGCAAGCCGCGCCGCACCGGCGAGCGCGAGCGGGGCGGCGTGCTGCGGCTCAAGGCCCCCGAGGGTTCGTCCGGCCTGTACGAGTTCTCCGTCTGGATCGGGCAGAACCGCACCAGCGTCCCGTTCGCCGTCCAGGACGCGGTGCCCGAGCCGATCCTCGTCGTCCTCCCCGCCGCGACCTGGTACGGCCAGGACGGGCTCGACGACGACCGCGACGGCGTCCCCAACACGCTCGAGCGCGGCGGACCGGTCGCGTACCCCAAGCTGATGCAGGGCGGGCTGCCCGACCGCTTCACGGAGGACACGGCGGCGCTGCTCGCCTTCCTCGACCGCCAGAACGTCCGCTACGACGTGACCACCGACCTTGCGCTGGCCGCGACCCGCTCCGGGCTCACGGACGAGCGCCCGGGCGTGATCCTGGCCGGGCCGCTGCGCTGGATCCCCGCCGATCTCTCGCGCCGGCTGCGGCGCTACGTGAGCGGCGGCGGCCGCGTGGCGAGCTTCGGCACGGACGCGCTGCGGCGCGGCGTCGACGTCGCCCGCGACCGGCTCCTGCGCCCGCTCCCGCGCGCGCCGGAGGACACGTTCGGCGCGCAGCTCTCCGACGTGCGCGAGTTCGGCACCCCGGAGCCGCTCGAGCCGATCGCCGACGAGGGCGGGACGGGCCTGCTCACCGGCGTCCCGTCGCTCCCCGGCTTCAGCGCGGCGGAGGAGTCGACGGTCGACGACCGGCTGCGCGTCGGCCTCGCCACGGTCGACGAGAAGGCGCTCGAGGAGGCGGAGGCGCAGGGCGAGGACCCGCCTGAGACGCGGCCGGCGGTGACGCTCTCCGCGATCGGCGACGGCATGGTGATCCGCGTCGGGCTGCCGCAGTGGGGCGAGCGGCTGCTGGAGCGCTCCGTGCCCGTCCAGCAGCTCACGCGCAACGTCGCCGACATCCTGCGCGGCCGCGAGACGAAGATCCGGAGCTTCCCGCGGTGACGCCCGTCGTCGAGGAGACCGTCGCCGCCGCGCCCGAGTGGCTGCGCGTGGTGGGGATCATCGTCGCCGCCGCGCTGGCCGCGACGGCGGTGCTCGGCCGCGGCAGCGGCACCCGCGCGTGGTCCATGCTCGCCGCGCTGGCCCTCACCCCGGTGCTGCTGATCTCGCAGATCTGGCACACGCCGCAGCTCGACCCCGTGCGCGAGCGGCCGCTCGTCGCCCTCGGCGGCGGGCTGATCGCCGCCGCGATCGTCGTGGTCCCGCTCGCGGTGCTGTTCCACCGCCGGCCGGCGGTGCTGCCCCTGGCGGCGCTCGCGGCGCTCCCGTTCCGGATCCCGGTCGAGGCCGGCGGGCAGACCGCGAACCTGCTCGTCCCGCTCTACCTCGTCATCGCCGCCGGCGCGCTCGCCTGGGCCGTGCCGCGCGTGCGCGACCCGGAGGCGCACGACCCGCCGTACGCCAACGGCGCGCTCGAGTGGCTGCTCGTCGGCTTCGTGGTGCTCTACGCGCTGCAGGCGTCCTACTCGCGCTCCGTCGACATCGCGCTCGAGCAGACCGTGTTCTTCTACGTGCCGTTCGCGCTGCTCTTCGTCCTGCTGCGCGAGGTCGAGTGGTCGCCGCGGCGGCTGCGGGCCGGCCTGCTCGTGCTCGTCGTGCTGGCGCTGCTGTTCGTCGCCGTCGGCTTCGTCGAGTACGCCACGCGGACGCTGCTGCTCAACCCGAAGGTGATCGCCTCGAACGAGCTCGAGGAGTACTTCCGGGTCAACTCGCTCTTCTTCGACCCGAACATCTACGGCCGCTTCCTGTCCCTGGTGATGCTCGGGCTCGCCGCGGTGCTGCTGTGGGAGCAGCGCCGGCGCGACGTGTACGTCGCCGCCGCGTTGCTGGCGGTGCTCTGGGGCGGCCTCGTGCTCACCTTGTCGCAGTCGAGCTTCGCCGGGCTGCTGGCGGGTCTGTTCGTGCTCGCGGCGATGCGCTTCCCCGTCCGGCGGGTCGCCGCGGGGCTGCTCGCCGTGATCATCCTCGGGCTCGTCGTCGTGCTCGCCTTCCCGTCGGCGCTGCGGCTCGACCTGGGCGACGCGGAGTCGCTCGACGACGCCACCTCGGGCCGCTACGAGCTGATCCGCGGCGGGATCGACCTCGCGCGCGACCGGCCGATCACCGGCTGGGGCTCCGGCGCGTTCGCCAAGGCGTACCTCGACGAGGGCTTCGGGCTGCGGCGCGAGGCCGTCTCGGCTTCGCACACGATCCCGCTCACCGTGGCCGCCGAGCAGGGCATCGTCGGCCTGGCGGTCTACATCGCGCTGCTCGCCGCCGCGCTCGCGCGGCTGCTCTCCGGCGCCCGCGGCGACCCGTACCGCGCGTTCGTGGCGGCGGGCTTCGTCGCCGTCATCGTCCACACGTGGATGTACGCCGCGTTCCTCGAGGACCCGGTCACGTGGGCGCTCCTGGCCGTCGGGACGTCGCTCGCGGCTGCCCGGAGTGCCAGCGGTGCACGCGGTACCCCTGCTGCCGTCCCGGCGGCATCCGCCTGATCGTCGCGAGCTCGCCCGTCCACGGGAAGCCGGCGCGCTCGGCGACGATGCGCGAGGGCACGTTGTCCCGGTGGGGCAGGATGTCGAGCGTCGTCAGGCCGAGCTCCCGCACCACCCAGTCGCGCAGCAGCAGGATCGCGCGCACGGTGACGCCGCGACCGCGCGCCGGCGCGGCCGTCCAGTAGCCGATCTCCGCGGTCCCGAGGGCGCGGTCGACGTCCATCAGGCCGATCGTGCCGATGAACGCGTCCGCCTCGTCGGCGATCGCGAGCGAGAGCCCGACGCCGACCGCGGCGTCGGCCCGGGCGATGGCGATGTACGCGTGCGCGTCGTCCTGGGTGTAGGGCGACGGCACGCGGGTCCAGCGGGGGATCTCCGGGTCCTGGCAGGCGGCAACGATGGCCGGGACGTCGCGCTCCTCGAGCGCGCGGAGCCCGATCACCCCGTCGGTGAGCCGCGGCGGACGCAGCGGTTCCACCCCGCCATCATGACGCGCCTGCCACCATGCTCCGCCGTGCACCGCCCTTTCGCGCGCGCCACGTTCTGGATCTCGATCGCCGCGCTGGCCTGGACGCAGGTCGGCTACGGCGCCTTCCTCGCCCTGCTGCGGCGCGCCCGCGGCGGCCCCGGCGCGGTAGCGGAGCCGCCCGCCCGCGAACGCCCGAGCGTCTCGCTGATCGTCGCCGCCTACGCCGAGGAGGACGTGATCGCGGCGAAGGTCGCGAACGCGCTCGCGCTCGACTGGCCGCGCGACCGGCTGCAGATCGTCGTGGCCGTCGACGGCGGCGCGGAGCGGGGCGCCGACGCGACGGCGGAGCGCGCCCGCGCGGCCGGCGCCGACCTGGTGCTCGAGCTCCCGCGCGGCGGCAAGGTCCGCGCGCAGGACGCCGCGGTCGCCGCCACCAGCGGCGATCTCGTCGCGTTCACCGACGCGAACGCGGCGTGGGAGCCGGAGGCGCTGCGTGCGCTCGCGGGCGCCTTCGACGATCCCGAGGTCGGCTACGCCTGCGGCCAGGTCACGTTCGTCAACGAGGAGGGCACGAACCAGGAGGGCGTCTACTGGCGCTACGAGATGTGGCTGCGCGCGCACGAGTCCGACCTCGCCTCGATCACGGCCGGTAACGGCGCGATCTACGCGGTGCGCCGCGAGGCGTACCTCCATGTCGACCACGTGATGGGCCACGACCTCTCGTTCCCGTTCAACATCGTCAAGCGGGGCCGCCGCGCCGTCTACGTGCCGGCGGCGCGCGCCACGGAGAAGATGGTCCCGACGATCGAGGGCGAGGGCGCGCGCAAGCGGCGGATGATGAGCCACGCGTGGGCGATCGTCCTGCGCGGCGGGCTGCTCGACCCGCGCGGCTACTCCCCGCTCTACGCGCTGATGCTGCTGTCCCACCGCCTGCTGCGCTACGGCTCGCCGCTGCTGCACCTGGCCGCGGCGGGCGCGACGCTCGCGCTGCTGCGCGAGGGCCCGGCCTACCGCGCCGCGGCACTCGCGCAGATGGGGCTGCTGGCCGGCGCCGCGGCGGGCGCCCGCGTGCCGCTGCGCCCGCTCCTGCTCGCGCGCTACTACGTGGCCACGACGGCCGCGCTCGGCGCCGGCCTCTACGACCACCTGCGCCACGGGACGCCCGCGGTGTGGGAGGCGGCCGAGGGGACGCGGTGAGCTACCCGGGCAAGCGTGCCCTCGACATCGTCGTCGCGGGCACGATGCTCACGCTGAGTGCCCCCGTCCTCGCCGTCGCCGCCCTCCTCATCCGGCTGGAGTCGCACGGCCACCCGATCTACCGCCAGCGCCGGGTCGGCCGCGACGGCGCGCCGTTCGAGCTCTACAAGCTGCGCACGATGGTCGCGGGCGCCGAGTCGATCGGGCCCGGGCTGGCGCTCGCCGAGGGCGACACGCGGATCACGCGGCTCGGGCGCGTCCTGCGGCGCACCTCGCTCGACGAGTTGCCCAACCTCGTCAACGTGCTGCGCGGCGAGATGTCCGTCGTCGGCCCGCGCCCGACGGTGCAGATCCAGGTCGACCGCTACACGGAGCGCCAGCGCGGCCGGCTCGCCGTCAACCCCGGGCTGACCGGCTGGGCGCAGGTCCAGGGCCGCGCCTCCCTCCCCTGGGGCGAGCGGATCGAGCTCGACCTCTGGTACGTCGAGCACGAGTCGCTGCTGCTGGACCTGAAGATCCTGTCCCGCACGATCCGCACCGTCCTCCACGGCGGCGGGCTCTACAAGGGCGAGACCGGCGGCTGGCGGGATCCGCCCCGCTGAGCCGTACGGCGGGCGGAGCCGGGGTCTGACGAATTCGTCTTGACCGATTCAGACGCGGGTGCTACTGTATCGATCAAGTCACCTCCCCAGCCTCCTTCTCCCACCTAAGGAGTCCCGTATCATGCTCGCCATCAACGCCCTCTTCGCCCGCAGCGCCACCGTCTCCGCCGCCCACTCCGCGCTCCCCGGCGCGCCCGTGGTCGCCGCCGAGCCGGCGAAGGTCGCCGCGCCGCGCCGCGCCGCCGCCTCCGGGCTGCGGACGCTGGCCGACCGGCTGGCGCCCGAGCCCGTCGAGCGCTCCCGTTGGCAGGGCGCATAACGCTGCAGACGCTCGCGGACGCCCTCGGCGTCTCGCGCACGACCGTCTCGAACGCCTACAACAGGCCGGATCAGCTGGCCCCCGAGCTCCGCGCCGCCATCCTCGAGAAGGCCGCGGAGCTCGGCTACGCGGGGCCGGACCCCGCCGCCCGCCGCCTGCGCTCGGGCAAGCGCCGCGCGGTGGCGCTCATGTTCTCCGCCCGCCTCTCCTACGCCGTCACCGACCCCGCGGCGATCGCGCTGCTCCAGGGCCTCACGGAGGCCACGGAGGCCAAGGGCTACGAGCTGCTGCTCCTGCCCGGGCAGCGCGGCACCGGCGTCGAGGTCGAGTCCGTCCGCGAGGCCGTCGTCGGGGCGTTCTGCCTCTACTGCATGCCGGACGACCACCCCGCGCTGAAGGCGGCGCTCGACCGCCGGCTCCCCGTCGTCGTGGTCGACGAGCCCAGGCTGCCGGGGACGTTCTTCATCGGGATCGAGGACCGCGCCGGGGCCCGCGCGGCCGCCGAGCACCTGCGCGCGCTGGGGCACGAGCACGTCGCGGTGATCGTCGACCGCCTGCGCGACGACCGCACGGGCGACCGGATCATCGACGCGGCACGGATCGCCGACGGGTACTACCGCGTCAGCCGCGAGCGGATCGCGGGCTACTTCGAGGGGCTGGGCGGCGCCGTGACCGTCTACGAGACGATCGAGAACGAGCCGGCGGCCGGCGGTCGCGGCGCCGAGGCGCTGCTCGCCCTCTCACCGCGCCCGACCGCCCTGCTCTGCGCCTCCGACCAGCTCGCGCTCGGCGCGATCGAGGTGATCCGCGCGGCCGGGCTCGAGGTGCCGGGCGACGTCGCCGTGATCGGCTACGACGACGTACCGGACGCCGCCCGCGCCGGGCTCACCACCGTCCACCAGCCGCTGCTGGAGAAGGGGCGCGAGGCCGGCCGGCTCCTGCTGGAGCCGAACACGGAGCGCGAGGTCATCCTGCCGGTCGAGCTCGTCGTCCGCGGCTCGACCGATCCCGCCGCCGCCTGAGCGGCGGCCTACGGGACGGTCTCGGGGCCCTTGTCGGTGTAGCGCGCGCGGAACGACCGGATCGCGTCGAAGACCTGGTCGTTCATCTCGGGGCAGGTGAGCGACTGCGTCCACGCCGTGGCCGCGATCGCCGCGTCCATCCCGGTCGTGTTCTCGTACAGGAGCATGTGGTAGCCCTCGTTCTGCTCCTGGACCAGCGCCTCGAGCTTCGCGACGTCCGCGGCGGGCGTGCCCTTGGCGTACTGGACGTTGATCCGCCCGTGCTCGAGCGTGTGGACGAGCATGCCGAGGTTCGGCACGGTGCCCGGCGCGTAGACGCCGTCGTCGTACCACTCGGGGAAGTGCGCGCCCGACGTCGGCGGGTTCGTCTTGTAGTCCGACGGCTTGAAGTCCTTCTCCTCGTGGCCCGCGCCCTCGTACTCGGCGTGGGTGACCGTGCAGCCGGCGGCCTTCGCGGCCTCGTCGAGGTCGGAGGTCTGCTGCGGCGGGAGGTCCACCGACGCCGCGGCGTCCGACGGGCCGGATCCGGCCGTCGTCTCGTCGTCGCCGCCACCGCCGAGGCCGACGACCAGCGCCACGACCACCGCGGCGATCGCCGCGAGGCCCAGCACGACGCCACCGACGAGCTGGAGGCGCTTCTTGTTCGCGGCCGACTTGCGCTCGGCCTCCTCGCGCTCCATCCGCTCCTGGCGGCGGCGCTCCTTCTCCTGCTGTCGGCTGCTCACGGGAGGGGGAAATGTAGCGACAACCCTTAAGCCCTCCTCAGCGCCGCGCCGCGCGACGCGGCGCGCGCTGCGCGGGTCGCGGCCGCCAGCAGTCCTCGATGAACTCCGCGATCTCGTCCGTGAGGCGCTCCGGCGCGACCCGCAGCTCGACGATCGAGCTCGCCTCGAGCAGCCGCGCGTTGGGGAGCTCCTCGGCGAGCAGCCCCGCGTCGGAGAAGGGATGGACGGGGTCGCGATGGTGGCCGATGACGAGCGCGGGCGTGGTGAACGTGCGCCGCTCGGAGCGGTGCGGCGCGGTGCGGCCGGAGAAGATCCCCTGGAGCACGGCGGCGCTGGGGGCGGGCGCCTGCCGGAGGGTGTCGAGCACCAGGTTCGCCGCCCACGGCGTGCGCGACTCCGGGACCAGCCGCGTGAGCCGCGAGAGCCCCTTCATCAGCGGCTCGCCGACGGTGAGCGCGACCATCAGCGGCGTGAACGCGACCGCGCAGGCCAGCAGCGCGTTGTCGAGGACGGGCATCTCGAGCACCATCCCGCGCAGCCGCTCGGGGGCCGCGGAGGCGACCTCCAGCGTCGTGTTCGCCCCGAGCGAGGTGCCGCCCACGACGGCCTCGTCGAGCTCGAGGTGGTCGAGCAGCGCGACCACGTCGCGGGCGAAGAAGCCCATCCCGTAGCGCCACATGTCCGGCGGGCGGTCCGAGCGGCCGTGGCCGTAGAGGTCGAGCGTCACGACCCTGCTGCCGCGCGCCGCGAGCGCGCGCGCGAGCGGCACGTGCATGCGCTGGCTGAGCAGCAGGCCGTGCAAGAGCACCGTCACCCGGGGCCCCTCGCCGTAGACGCGGTACGCCAATCGGCGGCCCTCGTAGGTGAAGCGCCCCGGCCTCTCCGCCGTGGTCATGACGCGAACTCTAGGCCGCGCAATGGCGGATTCACGGCGATCGGGTACAACGACACCATCCAACCAGCACCCTCTCAGCGCGTTTCAGGCCAGGAGGGCGGGAAATCGCTCCTGCCTTCCCACCGATCGGTCGATAATGCGAGCACGATGGAAGCCTCGGCCGCGCGGCGGCCCGTACGTACGGGACCCAGGATCCCGGGCAGGCTGCTGCGCCTCGCCTCCGACGACAAGCTCGTCGAGCTGGTCCGTGCCGGCTCCGAGCCCGCGTTCGAGACCGTCTACGACCGCCATCACCGCGGGATCCTCGCGTTCTGCCGCCACATGGTCGGCACGCCCGAGGAGGCCGAGGACGCCGTCCAGCACACCTTCATGGCCGCGTACCGCGAGCTCGTGGCCTCGGACAAGCACATCCACCTGCGCCCCTGGCTCTACACGATCGCCCGCAACCGCTGCCTCAGCGTGCTGCGCGCCCGCCGCGAGCGTCCCCTCGAGGAGGTCGAGGAGCCGGCGACCGAGCACCTCGCCGCCGTGGTCCAGCGCCGCCAGGACCTGCGCGACCTCCTCCGCGACCTCCACGAGCTGCCCGAGCAGCAGCGCGCCGCGCTCGTCCTCGCGGAGGCCGGCGACGTCTCCCACGAGGACATCGCCGCGATCCTCGACGTCCCCAAGGAGAAGGTGAAGGCGCTCGTGTTCCAGGCGCGTTCATCCCTCATCGCCTCCAAGCAGGCCCGCGAGACGGACTGCGAGACGATCCGCGAGCAGCTCGTCGAGCTGAAGGGCGGCTCGCTGCGGCGCAACACGCTGCGGCGCCACCTCAAGGAGTGCGCGGGCTGCCGCGAGTTCCGCACCGCGCTCCAGGACCAGCGGCGGCTGCTCGCCGTCGCCCTGCCCGTCGTGCCCACCGTCGCGCTCAAGCAGGCGGTGCTCGGCGGGACCGTGGGCACCGGCACCGCGGCCGCGAGCGCGGCCGGCGGCGGCGCCGCGGGCGCCGGCCTGGCCGGCGGCTCGCTCCTCGGCGGCGGCACGTCGCTCACCGCGAAGGTCCTCGTCGTCGCGGCGGTCGCCGGCGGCGGCGGCGCGACGGCCGCGACCGTGAAGACCGTGGTCGACGACCCGCCCGCGCGCACCGCGCCCGCGACGACGCCGGGGACAGGCGAGCCCGCGGGCGATCCCGGCGGCTCCGGCCCGCAGCCCGCGGCCGCTCCGGCCGCCACGACGGTCGAGCCGGGCGAGGACGCCGCGGACGACGCCGCGAATGCGAAGGGCGACGAGGCGGCGGAGGACGGCGCCAAGGAAGCCCCCGCGACCAGCGCGCGTCCCGACGAGGCGCCGGGCCAGGCCAAGGGCGAGGGCGAGAACGCGAAGCCCGATCATCCGCCCGGGCAGGTCAAGGACGCGCCCGCGCGGCCCGACGCGCCCGGCCAGTCCGAGGAGAAGGTCCAGGAGAAGGCGGAGAAGAAGGCCGAGTCCGAGAACGGCGGCGGCGGGAACGGCGGCAGCGCCGGGACCGACGACGGCGGCACCACCAACGGCGGGACGAACAACGGCGGCACCAACAACGGCAAGTCCGAGAGCTCGCAGGGCAACGACGGCCAGGGCCCGAAGCCGGCGACCCCGCCCGGCCAGTCCAAGCCGAAGCCCCAGACGCAGAGCGCGCCGGTCAAGCAGAAGACCAAGACCGTCAAGGCCCCGGCGCCCGAGCCGGCCCCCGTCGCCACCCCCGAGCCTTCGGGCGGAGAGGACCCACCGGCCTCCGCGCCGTTGCCCGCGGCCGCCAAGGGCAACGGCGCGAGCAACGCCGGCGGCAACGGCAAGGGCCAGGCGAACGGGCTCGGCAAGCCCTAGCGGGACCCCGGGCTATCGTGGCCCGCGATGCCGGACCTGCGCCCGCTGCGCGACGATGACGTCGAGGCGGCCCATGAGATCACGATCGCGGCGTTCGCCCAGTTCGACGCGGAGCGCGGCGACGATCCCGAGCGCCCGCAGCCCTCGCCGGAGGGCGCCCACGCGCGGATCCGCCACCTGATGGCGACCGACCCCGGCGGCTGCTGGGCGGCCGTCGATGCCGAAGACGAGCCGATCGGGGTGGCGCTCGCGCTCGTCCGCGAGGGCGTCTGGGGCCTCTCGCTGCTGGTCGTGCGCCCCGACGTCCAGTCCGCCGGTGCGGGCCGCGCGCTCCTGCGCGCCTCCCTCGAGCACGGCCGCGACGCGCACGGCGGCATCATCCTCGGCTCGGCCGACCCGCGCGCCCTGCGCGCCTACCACCGCGCCGGCTTCACCATGCACCCGGCCGCGGTCGCCGCCGGGACGCCGCAGGGCGTCGAGCCCGACCCCGAGGTGGTGCCGTTCGACGCCGCCCGCGACGCCGCGACCGCGGCCGAGGTCGACCGCGCGATCCGGGGCGCCGCGCACGGCGCCGACCTCGAGGTGCTCGGCTCCTCGTCCGAGCTGCTCGCCCTCCCCGGCCGCGGCTACGTCGCCCTCCGCGGCGGCGAGGTCAAGCTGCTCGCCGCCGCCGACGAGGACGCGGCGCGCCGGCTGCTGCGGACCGCGCTCGCCCGCGCGGGCGGGAGGGCCGAGGTCAGCTGGCTCACCGGGCTGCAGCGCTGGGCCGTCGACGTGGCCGTGGAGGCGCGGCTGGAGCTCGACGTCTGGGGCGCCGTGTTCGTGCGTGGCGACGTCGGCCCCTTCACGCCCTACCTGCCGAGCGGCGCGTACCTGTGAAGTAGGGTCCGCGCCATGGCCAAGCTCCCCCGCTCGCTCCACGGCAGGGTCGTCGTCGTCACCGGCGGCGGCCGCGGTATCGGCAAGGCGATCGCGGGCGCGCTGGCGGCCAAGGGCTGCCGCGTCGCGATCGGCGACCTCGACGCGGGCTCCGCCCGCGAGGTCGCCGGGGCGCTCGGCCCCGAGCACGTCGGGCTCGCGCTCGACGTCACCGACCTGCCGGGCTACACGACGTTCCTCGACGAGGTCGAGCGCCGGCTCGGGCCGGTCGACGTCCTCGTCAACAACGCGGGGATCATGGCCGTCGGGCCGTTCGACGAGGAGGACGAGGCGACGGTCGTCCGCCAGCTCGAGATCAACCTCCACGCCGTGATCCACGGCACGAAGGAGGCCGTCCGGCGCATGAAGCCGCGCGGCACGGGCCACATCGTCAACGTCGCCTCGAGCGCCGGCAAGACGGGCTTCCCGCACCTTGCCACCTACTGCGCGACCAAGCACGGCGTCGTCGGGCTCTCCGAGGCGGTGCGGGCCGAGCTGCGCGGCACCGGCGTCGAGATCTCGGTCGTGATGCCCGGGATCGTCAACACGGAGCTGGCCGCGGGGCTCGTGGAGACCCGCGGCTTCAAGATCTCCACGCCCGAGGACGTCGCGGAGCTCGTCGTCGAGGCGCTCGAGTTCCCGCGCTTCGACGTGTTCGTGCCGAAGTCGATCGGCCCGACCTGGGCGGCGCTGCAGATCGTCCCGCGGCGGGCCCGCGAGGCGTTCGCCCGCGCGCTCAAGCTCGACCGCGCGCTGCTCGACGCCGACCGCGACGCCCGCGCGGCGTACGAGGCGCGCGCCGCCGCGAGCGCGCCGGGCGCCGAGCGCGAGCGCGAGACCGTCTAGGGGTCGAGCCGCTCCAGCAGCGGGCGGAGCTTCTCCGCCTCCGCCGAGGCGGTGATGTGGATCGCGTCGGGCTCACGCACCCAGGCGATCACGTTCATCGCCTGGAGCCGGTCCAGGACGTACTGGAACGCCTCGGCGTGCGGGCCGTCGCGGTAGACGCGCGCGACATCGAACGCCCAGCCCGTCGTGTGCAGGGAGTAGTTGCGCGTGGCCTCGCGGTTGCGGCGCACGAGCAGGTCCTGGTAGGTCTGGTCGCGCACGGTCGAGGTGACGATCAGCGACGGGCTGCCGCCCGCGTACTCGCGCACCTGCGCGCCGATGTAGAGCGCCATCGCCAGCGCGTCGGGCCGCAGCCCCTGGTAGAGCGCGCGGTCCACGTCGAGCCGCCCGGCGAGCTCGCCCATCCGCGGATCCCGCCGTAGGGCGGTCCGCGCGGGATCGTCCGGGAAGGGCACGACCTCGCCGTCCTCGTAGGCCTGCCGGAGCGCGTCCGGGTCGGCGAACTGCGGCGTCGACTCCTGCGGGTGGAGCACCTCCTCGGCCGAGTTCTTCGCGCCCTGGAGCGCCTGCTGGTGCGCGAGCTCCTGCGGGTCCTCGCGGTCGAGCCGCATGATCTCCGCCGCCGCGTGGACCTTCCAGAGGTAGTTGGAGGAGTCGTCGCCGAGGCGCATCAGCAGCCGCACGACGCGGGGGTGACTCGCCGGCGTGGAGTCGAAGTACAGGCGCGTGTAGGAGGGCTCGTCGTCGTCGCCGTAGGCCGCGATGACGTCCTGGAGATTGCCGACGCCCATGTGGTACGAGACGAACGCGAGGTCCGCGCGGCCGAGCTCCTTGCGGGCGAAGATCAGGTAGCGCGCGGTGGCGTCCAGCGCCTTCGCCGGGTCGAAGCGCTCGTCGATCACGCGGCGCTGCGCCCGCAGCCGCTCGACGCCGAGCCCGCGCCGCTCGCGGCGGGCGATCTGCTTCGTCAGCCGCGCGCTCGCGCCGACGTCGATCCGCATCCCGAGCAGGTTCTGGCCCGTCTCGGCGAGGATCTGGGTGAGGCCGACGGCGCCCTCCGTGTCGCCCGCCATCGCGTCGGGGCGGCCGGCGCTCTCGAGGAACACGAGGCCCTCGAGCAGGTCGGCGTCGACCCCCGCCTTCTCGGCCGCGGCCTCCACGGGCTCGCGGTAGCGGGCCACGCGCGCCGCGGTGGCGGCGGCGCCGTCGGGCGAGCGCGCGTAGAGGATGTGGGCGTTGCCCGCCGCGGCGCGGCGGGCGAGCTCGTCCTCGCGGTCCGGGTCGTAGGCGAACGGGTCCGGGAACGGCGCCGCCTCGTCCGTCCCGGGCACGAGCGGCTCGCCCGGCGACGGGCCGTCCCCGCGCAGCGCGGCGCCCGTGGCGAGGGCCACGAGGACGAGGAAGCCCGCGAGCAGCGCGACGCGGGCGCGACGATGTCGGGAACGGCGGCGCACCCCCTTCCACCATGGCACACGGCCGCTTAGGCTCCCGCCCGATGCGCCTGATCCCGGTGGTCCTGCTCGCCCTCCTCGCCCTGGCCGCCCCCGCGCGGGCCCAGCTGCCCTCATGCGACGCGGCCCGCGCGGGCACGCTCGTGGTCGACGAGGTGATCGACACCGCGCAGCGGCCGGGCTCGGAGGCGCTCTACGCCACGCACCGGCTCGAGCTCCGGCTCGGCCTCGACGGCGAGGCGGTGGACCCGGACGGCACGAGCTACGCGCCCGACATCAACACGCTCGCGCTCACCGGGCCCGGGGTGGTCGGCCCGTTCGAGTGGATCGGCGACGCGCCCGGCGCGCAGGCCGTCCCCGCGGCGTGGACCGTCGTCCGCTCGGTGCCGTTCGAGCCGCAGGAGCCGTTCTGCGCGGCGGCGGGCGCCGTCCCGATCACGTTGCGGGCGCCGAAGCCGACGCGCTTCTCGGCACGGCCGCTCACGAACGGCTACGACGTGCGGCAGGAGCGGCTGAAGGTGCTTGTCGCGCTCGGCGCGGCCGAGGACCTCTCGCCCGTCGACGTGAGCATCCGCCGCGGCGCGCGCGGGAAGCGGATCGCGCTCGGGACCCTCCATCTCGCCGACGCCGGCACCGGCGTGCGCGACCCCGCCCGGCCGTACACGTTCAAGCGCCGGGCCGCGGGCGTCAGGATCACCGCCGGACCGCGCGACGCCCGGTTCGACGCGAAGGGCGTGGTCACGATCGGCGTCTTCCTCCCGAAGGTGCGCGACGGGCGCGTGAAGCGCCGCGACTTCACGCTGGAGCTGGGCCGGGGCGGGGCGACGCTGTACCGCGTCAGGGCGGCGTTCCGCTGCCGTGGGCTCGGCAGCCCGCCGCCGCTCCAGATCTGCGAGAAGAGGAAATTCCGCGCCGGACGATGAATTCCGGTTCCCCCGTTCGTCTACCTCCTCGGAACGACCATGACGAACCGAGGAGGCTCCCCCATGCAACTCGACGACCGCTCCCGCTGGCATGCCCTCTACGTGCTGTGCGTCGGCACGCTGATGATCGTCCTCGACGCGACCGTCGTGAACGTCGCGCTCCCCGTCGTGCAGGACGACCTCGGCTTCACGAACGCCGGTCTTGCGTGGGTCGTGAACGCCTACATGATCGCCTTCGGCGGCCTGCTGCTGCTGGCCGGCCGGCTCGGTGACCTCGTCGGGCGTCGCACCGTCTTCTTGTGCGGACTGATCGTCTTCACCGGCGCCTCGATCCTCTGCGGCGCCGCCCAGAGCCAGTCGTGGCTCGTCGCCGCGCGCTTCGTCCAGGGGATCGGCGGCGCGATGAGCGCGGCCGTCGTGCTGGGCATGATCGTGACGATGTTCCCCGAGCCGCGCGACCAGGCGAAGGCGATCGGCATGTACGCGTTCGTCGCCTCGGCGGGCGGCTCGATCGGCCTGCTGGCCGGCGGCCTGCTCACCCAGGCGCTGAGCTGGCACTTCATCTTCTTCGTGAACGTCCCGATCGGCATCGCGACCGTCGTGGGCGCGCTGCGCCTGCTGCCCTCGGACAAGGGCCTCGGCATGCGCGCCGGCGCCGACCTGCCGGGCGCCGCGCTCATCACCGGCGCGCTGATGCTCGGCGTGTACACGATCGTGGAGCCCGCGGCCGAGCAGGGCTGGGGCGCGACGACCACCCTGGGCCTGGGTGCCACCGCGCTCGCGCTGCTCGCCTTCTTCGTCGCCCGCGAGGCGACGGCGAAGACGCCGCTCGTGCCGTTGCGGATCTTCCGCTCGCGCGCCGTGACCGGGGCGAACCTGGTCCAGGGCCTGCTCGTCGTCGGCATGTTCGGCGTGTTCTTCCTCGGCGCCCTGTACCTGCAGCGGCTGCTCGGCTACGACGCGCTCGAGACCGGCCTGGCCTTCCTGCCGTCGACGATCGCCATGGGCCTGCTGTCGATGCGCTTCACGGAGCCCCTCATCAGCCGCTTCGGCGCGTACCGGACGCTGATCCCGGGCGTCGTGCTGATCGGCGTCGGCCTGGCCTGGTTCGTCCGCGCGCCGCTCGAGGGCACGTACGTCACCGACGTCCTGCCCACGACCCTGCTGCTCGGCATCGGCGCCGGCCTCTGCTTCCCCGCGCTGATGACGCTCGCGATGTCGGGCGCCACGCCGGAGGACGCGGGCCTCGCCTCCGGCTTGGTCAACACCTCCGCGCAGGTCGGCGGCGCGATCGGCCTTGCCGTGCTGGCCACGCTCTCCGCCTCGCGCACGGAGTCCCTGGCGGCGGCCGGCCGCGACGCGGCGGACGCGGCGCTCGGCGGCTACCAGCTGGCGTTCGGGATCGCGGCGGGCTTCGTCCTCCTGGCACTGGTCGTGGCCGTCGCCCTCCTGCGCCCGGCGCGCGCGCCGCAGCCGGCGCACGGCGCGGCCCGCGCCCGCCCCGCCTGCGAGGCGGCGTAGGCGTCAGGGCACGACGGCGAGGAACAGGAAGGCGGCGAAGAGGGCCAGGTGCACGCCGCCCTCCTGCAGCGTCGCGCGCCCCGGGAGCACCGTGAGCGCGCCGACGACGGCCGTGATCGCGAGCAGCACCATCTGGGTCGGCTCGAGCCCGAGCGCGAGCGGGCCCTCGACCCAGATGCTCGCCACCGCGATCGCCGGGATCGTGAGGCCGATGCTCGCGATCGCGGAGCCGAAGGCGAGGTTGAAGCTCGTCTGGACACGGTCGCGGCGGGCGTTGCGCACGGCCGCGAGCGTCTCGGGCGCGAGCACGAGCAGCGCGATGATCACGCCGACCGCGGACTGCGGGGCGCCGACGGCGTCGACGACGTCCTCGATCGCCGGCGACTCGACCTTCGCCAGCCCGACCACGGAGATCAGCGCCACCACGAGCAGGAAGAGGCTCGACCCGGCGGCGCGGCCGGACGGCGGGTCGGCGTGGCTCTCGTGGGCGGTGTCCTCCTCCACGGGGAGGAAGTAGTCCCGGTGGCGGATCGCCTGGATGAAGACGAACAGCGCGTAGAGGGCGAACGAGGCGGTCGCCGCGAAGGCGAGCTGGGAGGACGTGAACTCCGGCCCGGGCGCGCTCTCCGTGAAGGTCGGCAGGACGAGCGAGAGCGTCGCCAGCGTGCACACCGTGGCGAGCGCGGTCGCCGTGCCCTCGGCGTTGAACTCGGCGAAGCGCCGCCGCAGCGCCCCGACGACCAGGCAGATGCCGACGATGCCGTTGCAGGTGATCATCACCGCCGCGAACACGGTGTCGCGGGCGAGCGTGGACGCGTCGTCCCCGTCGCCGGAGACCATCAGCGTGACGATCAGGCCGACCTCGATCACCGTCACGGCGACCGCGAGGACGATCGAGCCGTACGGCTCCCCGACGCGATGGGCGACGACCTCGGCGTGATGGACCGCGGAGAGCACCGCACCCGCGAGCACGACGCCGATGAGCGCCAGCATGACGGCGGGCGGCTTGCTGCCCCAGGTCGCGACGAGCAGGACCGCCGCGATCACGGGGACCACGGTGGTCCAGCGTGTCATGGGCATAGATCCTGGCATTCAAGGGTTCCGAGCATTAGGCTCGGCAGAGCGAGGGATCGCGCGAGACACCACATGAGGTGGAGCAATGTTCGCGCTCGCAGCCGCGATGATCGCGGCAGTCGCGCCCATGGGAGCCGGCGCAGCGGATGACGACGGCCGCTACTGGAACGTGGCCGACGACCTCGTCGCGCGGCTCGAGCACAAATGGTCCCCGTCGATGGGCGCGTACCAGCTCGGCTGGGGCGGTGTGGAGACCACCGGCAATGCCAACCTCCTCGTCGTGCACTCCGTGGCGGCGATGAAGCGCCACCGCGGCCCGGCGCGCAACGACGCACACGCCCGCCAGATCGTCGGCCAACTCCTCGAAGGGCCGCCGTACGTCCTCACGCCGTCGCCGGCCGGCCGGCCGCACGCCCCGGGCTGGACCGTGTCGATGCGGGACCTCCCGTCGTACATGCACATGGCCGTGGACGCCGAGGTCGTCGACGGCCTGGCGTTCGCCTGGCGGGCTCGCGAGGAGCTCGGGCTGTCCGCTGGGCTGCGCAGCCGGCTGAGACGGGCCGTGACCGCCGTGGCGCGCAGCCGCTTCTGGCGCTGGCCGAGCCACACCGCCAACCAGATCAACTGGCCCGCGACGGTGATGAGCGGCTACGCGGACGTCACGGGTGACGCCTCGCTCCTCCGCGACGACCTCGCCCACCACCTCAAGCACTTCGCGACGTACTCGCGCTCGGGGCACGGCACGGGCAACCTCGGCCCCGGGCTGCGCTTCCACTACCGGCCGGACCTCCCGCTCTCGCACCCGCTGAACGTCGACTCCGCGGAGTACGCCAGCATGGTCGCCTCGTTCACCCGCCACTACGAGCGGGCGCGGCACCGCGGGATGCCCCCGCCGCCGCCCGCGGCGCGCCGCCTGCTCTCCTCCTGGCTGCGCCGCGTGATCGCCGGCTACTGGACCCACGGTGGCTACATGAACTGGGACACGGGCTACGGCCTGGAGCGGTGGCACGAGATCCACAAGTGGGGCCTCGCGCAGCAGGCGCTCGTCGGGATCGCCGATTGCCCGCAGCTCGCCTCGACGCGGTTGCGGCGCTGGTCGCGCTGGATCCTCGACCGCAGCTTCGAGTTCTACGTGCGCCAGGCCGACCGCGGCCCGGGCGGCGTCACGGACAGCACGCTGTTCGGGCTGCCCTCGCGCCAGCCCGGCGAGGGCGTCGGGGAGCTCGGCGCGGCGCGCGTCGCGGGCAACGCCGCGCGCGCGATCGACGCCGGCGTCACCCGGCTCGCGCCCCTGCGCCCGCCGCCGCTCTACGCGTTCGACCCCGACACGGGGCGGCTCGCGGTCACGACCCCTGCCTACAGCACCGCGATCATGCCCGTGACCCAGGGCGCGTTCCGCTACGGCGGGATCGAGCTCGCCCGCCTCCACAACCCCGGGAACGAGCCCGTGGCCACGATCGGCGGCCGCCCGCCCGCGGCGTTCGGCCTGCGCGTGCGCGATGCCCGCCACCGCCGCGTCCTCGTCACCCAGGAGCCGCACCGGTATCTCGGCGGCCGGCCGCTGTGGCTGACGCGCGCGCCGCACGGCGTCGGCGTCCCGCCCACGACGCACCGCCGCACCGCGTACGCGGGGCCGTTCACCGACCTGCGGGCGGCGGGCGTCGTCCGCGCGCACAGCGTGCAGGCGACCGTGCGCCACCGCTTCACGCGCTCGTTCGTGGAGACGAGCTGGACGGTGCGGCGCCGCGCCGGGCGCTCCCGGCTGTCGGTCGACGTCCTCTTCCCGAGCCGCGGCGACAACGCGGAGCTGGGCGTCGAGCGGCCCGGCGGCGACCGCCGCCCGATGGGCCGCGAGCGGATGCGTGTCGGCGAGCGGTCGTTCCTCGTCATCGAGAGCCGCCACGCCGCCGCGTACGTGGTCGTCCTGCGCAGCCGGTCGGACCTCACGGCCCGCGCCGTCGCCACCCGGCGGCAGCGGTTCGAGCCGGACCCGGGCCCCACGCTCGCCGTCGGGCTCGTGCGCGACGACCGGCTCTCGCGCGTGCGGATGAGCGCCCGGCTCGCGCCCGTCCCGAGCGGGACGCGGGCGGCCGAGGTGGCCCGGCGCATCGCCTGGGGCGGCGTGCGGCAATGATGTACGGATGAGCGAGACGACGCGGATCTGCATCGCCGGCGCGACCGGCTGGACCGGGCGGGCGATCGCCGACGGGGTGCTCGAGGCGGACGACCTGGCGCTCGCCGCGTCCGTCTCGCGCTCGGCGGCCGGGAGCGAGCTGGGCGGCGCGCCCGTGTTCGGGACGGTGGCCGAGGCGCTCGACGCCGGCGTGGACGTGCTGATCGAGTACACGGCGCATGACGCCGCGAAGGAGCACGCGCTGACGGCGCTCGGGCGCGGCGTGCACGTCGTGATCGGGACCTCCGGGCTGACCGCGGAGGACTACGCGGAGATCGACGTCGCCGCGCGCGACGCGGGCCTCGGCGCCGTCGCGTCGGGGAACTTCTCGCTCACGGCGGCCATGGCGAGCGCCGGCGCGCTGCTCGCCGCCCGCCACCTCCCGGCCTGGGAGGTCATCGACTTCGCCAAGGCGACGAAGCCGGACGTGCCGAGCGGGACGGCGCGCGAGCTCGCCGAGCGCCTGAGCGAGGTCGCGCCGTCGCCGATCGGGCGGCCGCTCGACCAGATCGCGGGGCCGGTCGAGGCGCGCGGCGCGACGGTGGGCGCCGGCCAGGTGCACTCCGTCCGCCTGCCGGGCTTCGTCGTGTCGACCGAGGTGGTCTTCGGCCTGCCCGACGAGCGCCTCACGATCCGCCACGACGCGGGCGGTACGCCGCAGCCCTATGTGGCGGGGACGCTGCTCGCGGCGCGGGCGGTGCAAGGGCGGGTCGGCCTGACCCGCGGACTCGACGCGCTGCTGCTCGGCGCGTAGAACCGGGTATCCGAGAGCCATGCCCCGCTCGCTCTGGAACGGCACCATCACCTTCGGCGTCATCGCCGTGCCGGTGAAGCTGTACACCGCGACCGAATCCAGGACCGTCCGCTTCCGCGAGGTCCACCTCGCCGACGAGGGCAAGATCGAGCACCGCCGGTTCTGCTCGAAGGAGGAGAAGGAGGTGCCCTACGACGAGGTCGTCAAGGGGCACGAGGTCCGCGAGGGCGAGTTCGTCGTGCTCGAGAAGGAGGAGATCGAGGCGGCGGCCGGCGACCGGGCGAAGATCATCGAGCTCGAGTCGTTCGTCGAGGCCACGGCGATCGATCCCGTCTTCTACGAGAAGACCTACTACGTCGGCGCGGGCGACGCGGGCACGGACGCCTACCGGCTGCTGCACGACGCGCTCGGCGCGACCGGCCGCGCGGGCCTCGGGCGGTTCACGTTCCACAACCGCGAGTACCTCGTCGCCGTCCGCCCGCTCGACGGCATCCTCGGCCTGCACACGATGCGCTTCGCCGACGAGCTCGTGCCGGGGAAGGACATCGACTTCAGCGCGCCCTCGCGCAAGCCCGCGGAGAAGGAGATCGAGATGGCGCGCAAGCTGGTCGACTCGCTGCACGAGGAGTACGACCCCGGCAAGCGGACCGACTCCTACCGCGAGGCGGTGCTGGAGATGATCGAGCGCAAGGCCTCGGGCAAGAAGCCGCGCAAGGCGAAGGAGAAGCCGCCCGAGGAGACCCCCGACCTGATGGCGGCGCTCGAGGCGAGCCTCGCCGGGAAGAAGTAGCGATGCCCCGCCCGCTCTGGTCCGGCTCGATCTCCTTCGGCCTCGTCAACGTCCCGGTCGTGATGTTCAGCGCCGCGCGCGACCTCGGCGTCCGCTTCAACCAGCTCCACGCCAAGGACGGCGCGCGGATCGAGACCCGCCGCTACTGCGCCGAGGAGGACAAGGAGGTGCCGTTCGAGGAGATCGGGCGCGCCTTCGACCTCGACGACGGCAAGACCGTCGTCGTCACCGACGAGGAGCTGCAGGAGGTCGCCCCGCGCCGCACGCGGACGATCGACATCGAGGCCTTCGCCGACCTCGCCGCGATCGACCCGATCTACTTCGACCACCCGTACTTCCTCGCCCCGATCGGCGACTCGGACGGCACGCGCCGCGCCTACCAGCTGCTCGTCGAGGCGATGGACCGCGACGAGCAGGTCGCGATCGGCCGCTTCGTGATGCGCACGAAGGAGTACCTCGTGGCGATCCAGGTGCGCGACGAGCGGCTCGCGCTCACCACGATGCGCTGGGGCGACGAGATCCGGTCGACGAAGGGCATCGACACCGGCGGGAAGAAGCCGGCGAAGGCGCAGCTCGACCAGGCCGTCGCGCTGATCGAGGCGCTCGGCACGGAGTGGGAGCCCGAGGCCTGGGACGACCGCCACCGCGCGCGGCTCGAGGACGTGATCGAGCGCAAGCGCAAGGGCCAGACGATCAAGGCGCCCGCGCAGGAGCGCGAGGAGCCCTCGCCCGTGCCCGACCTCATGGCCGCGCTGGAGAAGAGCCTCGCGGAGGCCGGCTCCGGCAAGAAGAAGGCGGCCCCGAGGAAGGAGAAGGCCGAGGCCCGCGACGGGGAGCTCGCGGACCTCAGCCGGGAGGAGCTCTACGAGCGCGCCCAGGAGGAGGACGTGCCCGGCAGGTCGTCGATGTCGAAGGGGGAGCTCATCGACGCCCTGGAAGGCTGAGCCTCAGCCGACCAGCTCCTCGGAGACCTCCCAGAGGCGCTCGGCGTTCGCCGGGTCGAGCGCGTACGGGGCCACGCCGCCCGAGCCCGTCTCGCCCGCGCGGCGCTGCACGACCTCGGCCTCGTTGACGTCCTCGAAGTACCGGCCGCCGACGCCGTCGACGAGCGGGGACGCGGCCAGCAGCACCGACGTGGCGGCGCCCTGCTCGGCCGTCTTGAGCTGGAAGCCGCCCTTGACCGCGTTCTCGATCAGCGCCGGGCCGACGTGGCGCTGGAGGTTGGTGGCGATGCCGCCCGGCATCAGCGCGTTGACGCGGATGCCGTCGTCCGCCCAGCGGCGGTCGGCCTCGACCGCGAAGAGCACGTTCGCCGTCTTGGACTGCGCATAGGCGAGCGACGGGTCGTAGGGCCGGAACGCGAAGTGCAGGTCGTCGAAGATGACCGGCGAGCGCAGGTGCGCGGCCGAGGAGACCGACACCACCCGTGCGCCGTCGGCCGCCGCGAGCGCGCCGTGCAGGCGCGTGGCGAGCGCGAAGTGCCCGAGGTGGTTCGTGGCGAACTGGAGGTCCCAGCCCTCGGGCGACGTCTCGGGCGCTTGGATCATCATCACGCCCGCGTTGTTGACCAGGATGTGCAGCGGGCCGGTCCAGCCGGCGGCGAACGCCGCGACGGAGGCCTGGTCCGCGAGGTCGAGCCGCGCGACGTGGACGTCGCGGCCCCACTGGCCCTTGATGTCGGCCGCGGTCCGGTCACCCGCCGCCGTGTCGCGGACGGCGAGGGTGACATCCGCGCCGGCGCCCGCGAGCGCGCGGGCGGTCTCGACGCCGATCCCGGAGCCGCCGCCCGTGACGATCGCGCGCTTCCCGGTGAGGTCGACGCCGTCCACCACCTCCGCGGCAGTGGTCTCGTAGCCGAACGGCGTGGTGATGAGCGTGCCGGTTGCCATGTGGTGCTCCCGTCTGGTCGGGTCTATCCTGTGAAGCCTGATCCGGAGGCGTCCTCCGGTTCCGACGGGGAGCCTAGCACGAAACGGAGGCTCCCTCCGCTTATGACCGAGCCGATCCTCGACAAACCCCTGCGCGCCGACGCCCGCCGCAACCGCGAGCGGCTGCTCGACGCCGCCCTCGCGCTGTTCCTCGAGGAGGGTCCCGGCGTTCCGCTCGAGACGGTCGCGAAGCGCGCCGGCGTCGGCATCGGCACGCTCTACCGCCACTTCCCGACGCGCGAGGCGCTCGTCGAGGCCGCCTACCGCAGCGAGGTCGCGCACCTCTGCGAGGCGGCGGACGAACTCGGCCGCGCGCTCCCGCCCGACGAGGCGCTCGCCGCCTTCATGGACCGCTTCGTCGACTATGCCGCGACGAAGAAGGGCCTCAAGACGATGCTGATGGCGGTCTCCGAGTCCGGCTCGGACGTCTTCGCCGAGACCCGCACGCAGATCACCGGGGCCGTCGCGTCGCTCGTCGACGCCGCCATCGCCGCGGGCACGATCCGCTCCGACGTCGACACGGAGGACGTCCTGCGCGCCATGGGCGCCGTCTGGTCCGTGCCCGCCGGCTCCGAGGACCAGGCGCGCCGCGTGCTCATGCTCGTGATGGACGGGCTGCGCCACGGCGCGGCCCGCTGACGGCCGCGCGGTTCAGCGCGGCGCGGAGCCGCGCAGCAGCCGGGCGACGGCGTCGTCCACCCGCTCGTCGAGCGTCGCGTCGGCGAGCATCCCGCGGTTTGCCAGCGCGGCGAGCCCCTGGAGCGTCGCGAACAGCGCGACGCCGAAGTCCTCGGGGTCGCCCGCCGCGAGGGCACCCGCGGCCTGCCCGTCGGTGATGAGCGCGAGGACCGGCAGGAACGCGCGGTCGGCGGCCGCGGCGATCGCCGTCGGGTCCGGGGTGGTGTGCTTCGCGGCGAACATGACGTCGAGCAGGTTGGCCTCGCGCGTCGCGAAGCCGACATAGGCGCGGGCGACGGCCCCGGCGCGGGCTGGGAACGGGCCCGTGCCGGGATCGGCGGCCGCGAGCGTCTCGCCCAGGCGCGTGAAGCCGACGACGGCGAGCGCGTCGAGGAGCGCCTGCTTGTCGGCGAAGTGGCGGCGCGGCGCCCCATGGCTCACGCCCACGTCGCGCGCGAGCTCGCGCAGCGACAGCGCGCCGGCGCCCTCCTCGCGCAGGACCGTCTCGGCGCGCGCGAGCAGCGCGGCGCGGAGGTTGCCGTGGTGGTAGCGGCGCTCGGCGGTCTCGGACACGATCGCAGAGCCTATCGCTTGATGTAGACGTTGACAGCATTGTTGTCACCGTCTACATTGGGGGCCATGAGCACGCACAAGTGGACTGCGGAAGACCTGCCCGACCTCTCCGGCCGCACCGCCGTCGTCACGGGCGCCAACAGCGGCATCGGCCGCGCCGCCGCGCAGGAGCTGGCCCGCGCCGGCGCCCACGTGGTCCTCGCGGTGCGCGACACGGCCAAGGGCGAGGCCGCGGCCGCTGGGATGCCGGGCGACGTGGAGACGCGCGCCCTCGACCTCGCCGACCTCGACTCGGTCCGCGCCTTCGCCTCCGCCTGGGAGGGCGACCTCGACCTGCTGGTCAACAACGCGGGGATCATGGCCGTCCCGGCGGGCCGCACGAAGGACGGATTCGAGCTCCAGTTCGGCACGAACCACCTCGGCCACTTCGCGCTCACCAACCTCCTGCTGCCGCATATCGCCGACCGCGTCGTCACCGTGGCCTCGAGCGCGCACCGCATGGGGTCGATCGCGCTCGACGACCTCAACTGGGAGCACCGCTCCTACCACGCCTGGCGCGCCTACGGCCAGTCCAAGCTCTCGAACCTCCTGTTCACGCTCGAACTGGAGCAGCGCCTCACCGCCGCGGGCTCCCCGGTGCGCGCGCTCGCCGCGCACCCGGGGTACGCGTCGACCAACCTCCAGAGCCGCACGGGGAACCGGCTCCAGCACCTGGGCATGGCGATCGGGAACCGGATCCTCGCCCAGGACGACGCGCACGGCGCGTGGCCGACGCTCTACGCGGCCACGCAGGACCTCCCCGGCGCGAGCTACGTCGGCCCGGACGGCTTCCAGGAGGGCCGCGGCCACCCGACCCTCGTGGGCCGGAGCGCCGCGGCGAGCGACCCGGAGACGGCCCGCGCCCTGTGGGACGCCTCCGAGCAGCTCACCGGCGTGACGTTCCCGCTC
>JBEVIG010000084.1:0-7260 GCA_040510855.1 Solirubrobacteraceae bacterium | reverse complement strand
TCGGCGATCTCACGCGTCGTCAGCCCGCCGACCGCGCGCAGGGTCAGCGCCACCTGCGAGGCCGGCGCCAGCGCCGGGTGGCAGCAGCGGAAGAGCAGGAAGAGCGTGTCGTCGCCGACCTCCTCCGCGGCGGGCTCGGGCCGCGGCTCGGCTTCCGCCTCCCCTTCGCGGCGGTGGCGGGCGACCTCGCTGCGGCGCGCGTCGACCAGCCGCCGCGTCGCCACGGTGGTCAGCCAGGCGCGCGGGTCGCGCGGCGGGTGCTCCGGCCAGACGCGCAGCGCCTCGAGCAGCGCCTCCTGCAGCGCGTCCTCCGCGGCATCGAAGTCCTCGCCCCGCCGGACCAGGCCCGCGAGCACCCGCGGGACGAGCACGCGCAGCGCGTCCTCGTCCAGCCGTCGCGTCCGCTCGTCGATCACGCCGCGTCAGTCGTCCGCGGCCGCTCCCACATGACCTCCCGGACGTCGATCCACTCGTAGAGCGGCTCCCCGCCCGGGCCGGGCTCGGAGGAGACGTACGCCGCGAGCTCGACCGCCCGCTCGCGCGACTCGACGTCGATCATCCACCAGCCGGCGATCAGGTCGCTGGTCTCGGGGTGCGGGCCGTCGGTGGTGACGGGAGCGGCGTCCGGGCCGCCGTAGCGCACAAAGGTCTGCACGGGCGTGAGCGCCTGCGCGTCGACGTACTCGCCGTTCTCCTCGAGCAGCTCGCTGACGTGATGCTGGAAGGCCATGTGCGCCTCCACGTCCTCGGGGGCCCACTGGTCGATCGGGGGCACGGGACGGTGCGGCTCCGGGCCGCCGCGGTAGCGCTTGAGCAGCAGGTACTTCGGCATCGGGGTCGTCTCCTGGTGTGTGTCGCGGGCCGCGCGGATCGAGGCCCTTCACCTGGTGAGCGGAGCCGGTCGGCGCTTCTCGACATCGTGACGGCCGGAGGCCGTCAGCCCAGCCTGGCCGGGTCCGGCGGGTCGGGGTCGATCGCGTGCACCGTCCGGCTGACGTGGTGCACGGTGACGTCGCTCGGCCGCGCCAGCAGCTCGCCGACGGCGTCGCGGTAGCGCCGGTAGTGCGGCGCGGCGTAGTGCGCACGCAGCGCGTCCTCGTCCGCCCAGCCGCCGATGACCAGGAACTCGCCCGGGTCGGCCAGCTCGGCGACGCGGAACTCGTGACACCCCGGCTCGGTGCGCGCGCCAGCGGCCAGCTGCGCGAGCAGATCGGCGAGCTCGCGGCGACGGCCGGCGAGGCCGTGGATCCCGGCGACGGTGAGGCGCGCGTCGGCCACGGCCGGGACTGTACTTGCCGGCGCGCGCCGGATATCTTCGCGCCGTGATCGAGATCAAGGGGCGGGCCCGCACCCGCGACGTCAGTCTGCTGCTGTCGGTCGTCGGGGCGCTCGCCGCTTGCGCGGCCGCGAGCCCGGCGCAGGGCTCCGTCACGATCGGGCACGTGCTCGGGACCGGCCAGCCGGGTCAGATGGGGTGCTTCCCGACGTGCACCATCCGTCAGGCGACCCTCGCGCCGGAGGACGGGCTCGAGACCGCCGGGCTCACCTCGCCGACCAACGGCGTGGTGACCAGCGTCGGGATCAACGTCGTGGCGGCCAACCAGAGCGCCGACCTCACCATCCGGCTCCGCGTCCTGCAGGGCCGCACGGGCGTGGCCTCGTCGGATCCGGTGACGCTCCGCGACGCCGACGGCATCCAGACCTTCCAGACCGACATGCCGATCACGGTGGGCGACGGCGTCGGGCTCGACACGCTGCCGGCGAACCCGCCCGGCAGGATCGGGATCGGCCGGCTCACCGCGGCGGGCAACTCGACGTTCGAGCTCTTCTCGCCGCCGCTGCTGGACGGCGGGCCGGTGCAGAACCCGCAGGCCTCGAACGGCGGCGTCATCGACATGAACGCCGTGATCGAGCCCACGAACACCTTCCAGTTCGGCAGCGTCACCAAGAACACGGGCAAGGGGACCGCGAAGATCCCGGTCGACGCGTCCAACGAGGGCGCGCTGAAGGTCGCGGGCAAGGGCGTCAAGCAGGCGAGCAAGCCCGTCGACGGACCCGGGACCGTGAAGGTGAAGGTCGCGGCGAAGGGCGATCAGCTCAAGACGCTGAACAAGAAGGGCAAGGTGCAGGTCAAGGCCAAGGTCACCTTCACGCCGACGGGCGGCGATCCCCGGACAAAGACGAAGACGGTGACGCTCAAGAAGCAGTAGCCCCCGCCGGGGCTACCCCTGCTTGCGGGCGACCTTGATCTTCGGCTTGTAGGTCTCCTTGACCGCGCTGGTGAGGTTCGTGACGGTGACGGTCGGCCGGTAGCGGGCCTTGCCCTTGCGCCGCAGCGTCGCCGTGAGCTTGCGCTTCGTCGACTTGGGCAACGTCAGCTTGAAGGTGCCGGTGCGCTGCGCCGCGACCGTCTTCGTCACGGCCTTCAGCGTCTTCGCCGCCTTGACCGACTGCCTCTTGTCCCTGGCCTTCACCCGCACGCGGGCGTCGGCGCCGGTGCCGTTGCGGATCCGCACCCGGAGCTTCGTCCCGACGATCTTGAACCGGGCGCGCTCGAGGCCGAACGCCGGCGGAGGCGTGACGAGCACCGGCGGCGACAGCTCCGAGGTGCCGTCGGCGGTCGTGGCGGTCGCGACCACGGACGCTCCCTCGGTCGCGCCGACCGGGATGGAGAACGCGGCCGCGCCGGCGGCGTCGGTCCGCACCGTGGCGTCGCCGAGCAGCGCATGGGTCTCGCGCCCGTCGGCGGAGGCGGAGAAGACCTGGATGCGCGCCGCCGTCGAGGGCTTCGTGCCGATCGTCCCCGTGACCGCATCGCGGAGCGCCCCCGTCAGGATCGGGGCGTTCTGCAGCCCGTTGGGCCCCGCGTCCGCGTCACCCGGGTCGTTCGCGGTGACCGCGAGCGGCAGGAGGTCGATCCCGAGGCTGTGCCGCGTGCCCCGGAGCAGGTTGCCGAGGAACTGGGTCCCGAGCTGCTTCGCGCCCTCGGCCCGGATGCTCGGGAACACGCCGCCGTCGATGAGGTTCGCCGCGCCGGCCGCGTCGCCGCCGACGACGCCGCCGCTGTTGCTGATCAGCAGCACGCCGCCCAGGAAGCCGTTCGGCCGCGACGCGGCGCGGTCCGCGGTGCGCCCGATCACGTTGCCCGCGACGATCGCGCCGGCGGTGCCGCTCAGGCTCACACCCGTGCGGGTGTTGCCCGATACCACGTTCGCTCCGGCCGCTGTGCCGTTGCCGACGCGCATGCCCGCCGCCGCGCCGTCGAGGGAGATGCCCAGCGCGTTGCCCACGACCGTGCGGCCGTCCGGCGCCAGACCGACGAGGTTGCCCTCGATGCGCGTGCCCGCGCCCGCGGCGTAGATGCCGATGGTGTTGCCGCCGACGACGTTGCGGGCGCCGGCGGTGGTCCCGCCGATGCGCGTGCCCGGCGTGTTCGCCTCCACGTCGATGCCGATCAGGTTGGGGATCGCGCCGGCCGCGCCGGTCCGCAGGCCGACGGTGTTGCCCTGGATCACGGTCCCGGTCGAGCCGAGCTCGAGCTTGATCCCGAAGTGCGCGAAGCCGCCGACGAGGTTGCCGGCGCCCGGTGCGGTGCCGCCGATCGTCGTGTCGACCGCGTCGATGACGCGGATCCCGTCGTAGCCCGCCGGCGTGAGCTTGCTCAGGCCAGAGGCGGTCGTCCCGACGCGGTTGCCGGCGATCACCGTGCCGGTCGCGCGCACCCCGTCGATCGGCTGGACGCAGATCGCGCAGAGATCGGTCCCCGGCGCGCCCGCGACGACGTTCCGGTCGCCGGGCGCCGCGCCGCCGACCGTGGCGCCGGTGGTTCCCCGGAGGTTGATGCCGGCGAAGTCGTTGGGCTGCGCCGTGGCGCCGGCCGCGTCCGTGCCGACGCGGTTCCCGCGGATCCGGGCGCCTGCGCCGCGGAACACGATGATCCCGCTGGCGCCGTTGCCGTTCACCACGTTGTCCTCCACGACCGCCTCGTCGGCGCGGTCGAGATGCACGCCGTTGACCGTGGAGTCGCTGATCGTGTTGCCGCGGACGACGACGCCCGCGGCGGGCTCGGCCGCCGCGACGCCAAAGCCGTTGCCGACGATGTCGTTGCCGTATCCGGCGGCCGACCCGCCGACGGTGAGTTGCGCACCCGCGTCCGCCGCGACGCCGTTGGTGGTGTTCCCCGCGATCCGCGAGCCGCGCAGCTCGAGGCCGCCGTCCGGAAGCACGTAGACGCCGTTCGTGCAGTTGGTGATGCTGACGTTCGTCACCAGGATGCCGGTCTGACCGTTCCCGGCCTGCAGGCCGGTCTTGCCGGTCGGGTCGATGCAGTGCAGCTCGACGTTGGGCACGCCGCCGGCGCCCACGGTGCCGGACACCGTCGTGTCGGACGAGAGCGCGGGCAGCTGGGTGGCGAGCTGGATCGTCCCGGTCGCGTTGAGGACGATCTCGTCGGGCACGGGGCTCGTCGTCGCGTCGAGGATCGCCTGACGCAGCGAACCTGCTCCGGCATCGTTCGTGTTCGTCACCGGGATCGTCGCCGCAGACGCGCCGGCAGGGAAGAGCGCAGCGGCCAGCATCGCCGCCGCCAGGGACATCCGTGTCATGGCGCGCAACGCTACTGCGTGCGACTCGAGGCGCGCAACGCTCACGCGGCGCCATCGCGAGTGTGATGTCGTGCCCGCGATGCCGCCCGACCTCGAGACGCTCGGTGCTCGGCACCCTCCGCGACCGGCGGCGACGGCAAGCGCTTGCGAAGCGGGCCCGGCGCGGCGACCATCGGCGGCGATGACGAGCCCCGGCGCCCAGAGCTACGCCGACAACCGGGCGGCGATCGTGCTCGTGGGCCTGGTCTACGGCGCCGTGACGGTCGGCGCGGTGGTGATCACGCTCGGGAGCCCGATCGTCGACCACCCGGTCTACTACGCCGCCCTGCGCGGGCTGCTGATGGCCGGGCTGCTCGCCCTGGGCCTGTACGGCTGGATCCGCGAGCCCGGCGCCCGCTACCCGGCGCTGCTGCTGCTGGCGTTGATCCCGGCCGCGCCCGCGGCGCTGACGGGCGTCGACGAGCCGTGGCTGTTCGCGATCGGGCGGATCGCCACAGCGGCGCAGACCGTCGCCTTCATCGTGCTCCTCCTCAGCTACCCGACGGGACGGCTGTTGGACGTCGCCTCCCGGCGGCTCGCCGTCGCCGCGGCGGCCGGATCCGCGGTGTTCCTCACCGCCTCGCTGCTCTTCTCCCCCGAGCCGCCGATCGCCGGGCCGTTCGTGCGCTGCGCCGACGACTGCCCCGAGAACCCGCTCGCGATCGTCGACGGCGCGTCCGCGATCGGCCGGGCGAGCACGGCCGCGCTCGGGCTCACCGTCGTCCTCGCCGCGCTCGGCACGGCGTTCCTCCTGGCGCGGCGGATGCGCTCGGCGACCGCGCTCGAGCAACGCTCGATCTCGCCTGTCCTCACCTGGTCGGTCCTCGTCACCGGCAGCTACGCCGTGTACGTGGCGGCGCGCGTGATCGACTCCGACGTCGGGGTCCTGGGCGCGATCGGCGCCGTGGTCGCCGCGACGATCGCGCTGATCCCGGTCTCGATCGCCGTCGCCCTCGCGCGCGGGCGCGTGTTCGCGGCGGGCGCCCTGCGCCGGACCGTCGCCGGGCTGGGCGACCAGCCGAGCCCGGCGCGCCTGCGCGCGGCGCTCGCCGACGCCTTCCGCGATCCCTCGCTCCAGCTCGTGTTCTGGCTCCCCGACGCGGACACGTACGTGGACGAGCTCGGCCACCGCGCCGAGCTTCCGGAGCCGGGCGCGACGACCGCGCTGACGCGCTTCGACCGCGACGGCCGGCCCATAGCGGCCGCGATCCACGACCGCGCGCTCTCGGAGGACGCGGCGGCGCCGCTCGCCTCCGCCGGCGAGGTCATCCTCCTCGCGCTGGAGAACGCGCGCCTGGAGGCCGAGCTCCGCGCGCGCCTCTCCGAGCTCCGCGTCTCCCGCGCGCGGCTCGTCTCGATCGCCGACGCGGAGCGCCGCCGGATCGAGCGCGACCTGCACGACGGCGCCCAGCAGCACCTCGTCGCGCTCTCGATCCAGCTCTCGCTGCTCGGCCAGCTCGCCGACAACGGCTCGCCGGTCGCGACCGGGATCGCGGAGGCGGTCGACGGGATCGAGGTCGCGATGGAGCAGATCCGCGAGCTCGCGCACGGCATCTACCCGCCCGCGCTGCGCTACGACGGGCTGGAGGCCGCGCTGGTCTCGGCCGCGCGGCGGCTGCCGTTGCGGATCGGCATCGACGCCGACGGCCTCGACCGCGTCGCGCCCGTGCTCGAGAGCGCCGCCTACTTCTGCTGCCTCGAGGCGCTGCAGAACGTCGCCAAGCACGCGGAGCCGCAGACGCGGGTGCGCATCCACCTGGCCGCGGACGACGGCGTGCTGCGGTTCAGCGTCGCCGACGAAGGCCCGGGCTTCGACCCGGCGGCCGTCCGCCGCGGCGACGGGCTGACCGGGATGCGCGACCGGATCGGCGCCATCGGCGGCGATCTCGAGATCGTCTCCGCGCCCGGCCGCGGGACGACGATCCGCGGCCGCGTCCCGCTCGACGCCACGTGATGGGGAGCACCACCCATTGCGGCCGCACGGCCCGGGAGTGAGGCTGACGGCGCACCCGATCCCGAGTGTGGAGGCGATGCCTGGTGCGACTGTTCAAACGCAAGAGCGAGGAGCCCACCGAGCTCCCCTGCCCGCGCTGCAAGGTGATGGTGCCCGTCGGCGACGACGTCTGCACCGTGTGCGGGTGGGACATGCTGGACCAGTACAAGCCGCCCGAGCCGGCCCCGGCCGGCGACGAGGCCCGCGCCGCGTCCTGAGCTCCGGGTCTGCACACGGTCCCGCCGGCGCGGACCTCGCCGGCGGCCGACCGAGGAGGGTGCAGGCGGCGGCGTCCTCGGCGAGTTCCCCCGGAGTGTGCACCCGACGCGCTTCCTGCACTCGCCGAGGACACGCCCGCCCGGGTAGCATCGCCGTCGTGGCTCGGCGGCGGCTCGCGCCCGGATTCCGCATCGGCGCCTCGTTCCAGCTGCGGTTCGACGCCACCGGAACGATGCTCGTGACGCTCGGGCAGCGCATCGCGTTGTGGGACGTCGCGACGCGGCAGAAGGTCGCGAAGGGCCCGCCGTTCGCCAACGCTACTTCGGTCGACTTCTCTCCTGACGGGCAGCTGATCGCCGCGAAGAACTCCGCGGGCGAGATCCTCGTCCTCACCGTGCCCGGTCT
>JBEVIG010000083.1:0-8649 GCA_040510855.1 Solirubrobacteraceae bacterium | reverse complement strand
TTGACCGAGATCCGCAGCACCTTGCCGCGGAGGTCGTTCGTGTTCAGCGCGGAGCGCCGCGCGTCGACGAACGGCGCGTTGAACATGCCGCCCTCGAGCGGGACGTTCAGGCCCTGGCCGTTGTTGCCGAGCGCCATCGCGAGCGTCGCGGCCGGCGCCGTGCCGGTGAGGCCGGAGCCGTCCACGGTCATCAACGGCACGTTCTGCTCCGCCTTGTTGCCGCGGAAGTTGATCGTCCGCGCACCGGTCCCGGTGACCGCGACGTCGTCGAGGTTGCTCAGCGCCTCGAGCGCCGACTCGATCGCCGCGTTGTCGAGCGGGAAGGCGATCGGCGCCGTGGTCTGCCCGTCGAACGTGAGCGTGAACGTGCCGCCGGTCGCGTTGGTGACCGTCAGGTTCTGGCTCTCGTTCGTGAGCTGGTCGTTGAACGGCCCGAAGCCGCCGGAGTTGCCGCCGCCGGCCGGCGTGTCGTCACCCGTGACCATCCACAGGTTGTTGTGCGAGTCGAAGTCGATGTCGCCCGCCACGTGGCAGCACGCGCCGCGGTTGTTCGACACCCGCAGGATCTGCTGCTCGGAGGCGAGGTCGAGATGGGCCGGCTCCGTCGCCGTCCTGTCGACGAACTTGAAGCGCGAGAGCTGGAAGTAGCCCACGTACTGGTCCCACGCGCTCAGCGAGGCGGCGAAGTTCGGGGCGTTCTGCTCGTTCTGCGGTGTCGCCGGGTCGTTGAGCGGGGTCGTGACGGTGTGTGTCGTGCCGTCGGCGAACTCCACGCCCTCGACGGTGGGCGGCGAGTAATAGAGGTAGACCCACTTGTTCGTGTTGAAGTCGTTGTCGACCTCGGGCCCGTACATGCCGTCCTCGTTGGCGATGTAGACGGGGATCTGCGCGAGCAGCGTGGTCGAGTTGTTCGCCGGGTCGTGGAGGCGGACGCCGCCGCGGCGGTCCGTCTGCAGCACGCGGCCACTGCCGTCCGGCAGCACGTCGAAGCCGATCGGCTCGTTCAGGTTCGGCTGCGCGGCGACGAACGACTGCTGGTAGTTCGCGGTCACGGTCGCGCCGCAATCGGAGTAGACGGGGTCGGACTGGCCCGACGCCCACGTGATCGCGCCCGTGAGCTCCTTCGCGTAGCTCGCGTCCTGGAAGGCCGCGCCGGACGCGCCGTGGTTCGTGTAGTACGAGCGGCCGCCCTTCCAGTCCTTGCACCAGCTGACCGGGTGGTCGGCGCCCATCGTCCCGCCGGTGAGCGGCTTGGTCTGCGGGCCGTCGCCGGTGCGGTCGAACGGGGCGTCGCTCACGGTGGTGAGCACGTGGCTCACCCCGCGGACGTTCGCGGTGAAGTTGTAGTAGGTGTCGCTGAGGTCCCAGTACTCGGGCAGGCCCTTGGAGGCGTCGTGGACGCGGTCCGCGACCCGGTTCGTCACGGTCTGCGCAGCGGTCTTGCCGCTCGCGCGCGTGCCGAGGACCTCGGTGAGGAAGTCCCAGCCGGGGTTGGTCTCGATGGCCGTGCCGACGCCGACGAAGCCGCCGCCGCCGCGGAAGTACTCCTCGAACGCGGCCTGCTCGGCGGCGTTCAGGACGTCGGGACCGGTGTTGAGGAAGACGACGGCGTTGTAGTGCCGCAGCTTGTTCGCGCTGAACCCGGACCCCGAGCTCTTGAGCTGGTCGACGTCGAACTTCGGCGTGGCTCGCTGCGCGGCCTTCTTGAGGGCCGCGTACTGCGAGTCCGCCGGGTTGCCCTCCGTGAGGGCGAGCACGTGGAAGCTCGTCGCGTTCGCGGGCGGCGCCGCGGACGCGCCCGTCGGGACGGCCATCAGCGCTCCGCTGAGCAGCAGCAGCCAGATGGCACGGGTAGCCAGTCGCATCGTTTCCCTTCCCCCTTGGAATGTCCGCCCTGCAGGGTCCCTGCGGAGACCCGGTCGTTCAGCTCAGGACGCCGGCCGCGGATGCGTCAACGCGGCGCTGATTGCTGCGCTCCTCCTTCCCTCAGGTTGCCCCTCCGTGGGAACGGTCGCACGGCGAGATGGGCGCCTCGGGCGCCCATTCGCAACCACACGACCGCCCCTTCCGCGGCTCGTGCGTTACCGCACGAACCTAGCGCGCGAGGGGATGCAAAAGCAAGGGGCCATCGTGCAGAAGTCACAGCCCACCGCCGGCGCGCCGGCCGACCGTGATCTCGGCGGGCTCCGTGCCGCGGCCGTTCGACATGACGCCGCCCAGCGGCTCGAGCGCCGTTTCCCCGCCCGGGACGATCTGGAGCCGCTGATCGGGGTCCTCGGCGCGCCGCGCCGCGACGACGACGTCGAGCTCGCTCGCCGGCGTGACGTCGAGCACCGTGAGGCTGGAGCCGAAGTTGACCGGCACGTCGTCGCAGGGGACGAGCTCGCGGGTGTCCCGCACCGCGCCGCCGCTCCACTTCAGCACGTACGCGCACCCCAGGCCGGGCGCGCCGACCACGACCTCGGCGCCGGGGTCGCCGTCGATGTCTCCCGCGTCGGTGGCCGCCCCGAACCGGTCGCCGATCTCGAGGGGGAGCCCCAGGCCGGACGGGTCGACGGTCTGCGGATCCGCGGGCCCGTCTTCACTGCCGGGCCAGATCTCGACCTTGCCCAGCACCGCTTCCCGCTCCTCCGTCGTCTCGCCGGTCTGCTCGGCGACGCCCACGACGAGCTCGTCGAAGCCGTCGTCGTCGAGGTCGCCCGTCGTGACGTTGGAGCCGCCCGTGTCGGCCAGGAGCTCGCAGGCCGTCGGTCCGTCCGAGCCGCCGCGGCACCAGGAGACGTGACCGGGGGTGGTGAGGTCGGGTGCCGCCTCGACCAGGTCCAGGGCGCCGTCCCCGTCGACGTCGCCCGCACGGAGGCGCCGCCCGAACTGCTGGACCCCGTCGAGCGTGAGGACGCGGGCGCCGGAGAACTGCAGGCCGTCGGGTCCGCCGAACACGAGCTGGACCGCGCCGGCGCCGGCGTCCACGGCGCGCCCCGGGGCGGCCACGGCGAGGTCCGCGAAGCCGTCGTCGTCGAAGTCCGCGGCCAGCAACGGGAAGCCGTAGGCGCCCGCGTCCGAGGGCAGCTCCGCGTCGGCCGCGGCGAGCGTCTCGAAGCGGAAGCCGCCGCCCTCCTCGCCGTAGCCGACCGAGACGACCTGCTGCGAGTTCGTGCCGATCGTGAGGTCCGCGAGCCCGTCGCGGTTGAAGTCGCCGCTGGAGAGACCCCAGCCGAACTCGTCCGCCGGCTCGCTCAGCCCGGCCTCCTCGGAGTCGATCTCGTCGGACGGGCGGCGGTCGTCCGGGCCGCCGTGGATGACGACGACGCGCCGCTTGTCCTCGTGGACGACGCTGACGACCACCTGCTGGCGGTCGCCTCCGCCGAAGGCGTAGGGGATGGCCGCCTGCGTCTGCGGCTCTCCGCCTCCGCCGCCGCCGCCGTCGTCGTCGTCGCCCGAGGTCAGCACGACCGCGAGCGCGGCGACGGCCGCGAGCGCCGCGAGCACGGCGGCGGCGATCAGCCCGCCGCGCCGGCGGCGGCCCTCGCGCTCGACCGGGAGCGGCGCGGTCGGAGGCTCCGGGGGGAGCGGCCGCTGCGGCGCCGCGGTGAGCTCGACCGTCGCCTGGGACGGCTCCGGCTCCGGCTCGGGGACCGCCTGGACGAAGCCCAGCTCGCTCGGGGTGTCGGCCAGCTCCACCACCTCCCCGACGTCCGCCGTCTCCGGCGGCGGGACGACGACAGGCGGCGGGGGGGGGATGGGGTCGGTCCACGTCTCGTACGTGTGGTCCTTGGTGGGCACGTCGGTCGCGCCCCCGATCCGCGGAAGCCGGTGCAGGTGATCGAGCGCGTCCTGATGGTCCGCGAACCGCTCGGCGGGCTCCTTGGAGAGGAGTGAGGCGACCCACTGCGCCGTCGGCTGGTCGACGACGCCCTCGAGGCTCGGCGCCTCCTCGTTGACGTGCTGGTAGAGCAGCGCCATCGGCGAGTCCTCGGAGACGAACGGCGGCGTGCCGGTCAGGAGCTCATAGGCCATGACGCCCAGCGCGTAGCGATCGGTGGCGGACGTCACGGGCCGCCCGAGCGCCTGCTCCGGCGCCATGTACGTCGGCGTGCCCAGCGCGAGCCCGGTCGCCGTCAGCCCCGGGCCGCCGGTCAGCTCACCGATCGCCTTCGCGATCCCGAAGTCCGCGATCTTGACGTGGCCGCTCGTGGTCAGCAGGACGTTCTCCGGCTTGAGGTCGCGATGCACGACCTGGTTCTCCTCGGCGCAGGTGAGCCCCTCGAGGATCTCGCCGAGGACGGTGAGCGCCTGGTCGCGGTCCAGGGTCTTGACATGGGGGCGCAGCGAGCCGCCGGGGAGGTACTCCATGGCGATGTAGGGCGTCCCGTCCGCCTCGAAGTAGTCGTGGACCGTCACGATGCGCTCGTGCGCCAGCTGCGCGGTGAGCTGCGACTCGCGCTCGAACCGCTCGGCGAGGGCGCCGCCGCCGAGCTGCACGCCGTTGAGGCGCTTGAGCGCGACGTACCGGTTCAGGCCCGTCTGGCGCGCGAGGTACACGATCGCCATGCCGCCGCGCCCGATCTCGCGGACGAGCTCGTAGCGGTCGATGCGTCCGAGTCCGTCCGACATCGGGATCGACGCTCCCACCTCGCCAGGACAGAATCAAGCGGCGTTGCGGATGAGCGGTCTCACCCGCGATGATCGCGCGATGAAGCGCATCGCCCTCATCGCCGCCGCCCTCACGCTCGCCGTCCCCGGCATCGCGGAGGCGAAGCAGAAGTTCAAGACCACGAAGTCGTCCGGGATCATCAAGGGCCACTTCGCGCAGCCGCCCACCGCGGAGGGCTACGCGTTCTCCGGCTTCCTCAGCGACTCGAAGCTGGGGGAGGGGGCCGTGACGACGCAGGGCACCATCGACGGGACGACCACGTCCGGCGGGCTCATCGCCTTCTTCGACAAGGGCACCGTCCGCGGGAGCTTCGAGTTCACCCTCACCACGAACCCGGACGGCACGCTCGGCTTCGACGGCACGATCAAGTTCAAGGGCGGCACCGGCGCGTACAAGGGCGCGCGCGGCTCGGGCGAGACGACCGGCACGCAGGACGCCGACGGCTACACGACGTTCGAGTACAACCAGAAGCTCAAGCTCCCGAAGAAGAAGTAGGGGTTCGCGCATGCGGGTGGCGGTCCTGGGGGCGGGGAACGGCGGGGTGGCGTCGGCGTTCGACTTCGCCCAGCACGGGCACGACGTCGCGCTGTTCGCCCCGCCGGAGTACGACGAGAACGTGGTGGCGGTGGCCGAGGCGGGCGGCATCGCGGCGAGCGGCGATCTCGAGGGCTTCGCCCCGGTCCGGTACGCGGGGACGGACGCCGCGGAGGCGATGGCCGGCGCCGAGCTCGTGGTGCTCGTCGGCCCGGCGTACAGCACGGAGCCGCTGGCCGCGGCGGTGGCACCGCACCTGACCGACGGCATGGCCGTGCTGGTCTGCCCCGGCTCCTGCGCCGGCGCGATCGCGTTCGTCCGCGCGGCCGGGCTCGAGCTCGGCGGCGAGCGCTGCATCGTCGGCGAGACGAGCACGCTGCCCTACGCGGTGCGCGTCACCGAGCCGGGCGTCGTGAACGTCTTCCTCAAGCTCACGACCGGCGTCTACCTCGCCGGGCTGCCGCGTTCGGGGACCGAGCGGCTCCACGAGCTCGTCCGCGACGTCTGGCCCGCCGTCGAGCAGGCCGAGAGCGTCCTCCAGACGACGCTGCAGAACGGCAACCCGGTGATCCATCCGGCGGTCACGCTGCTCAACGCGGGCCTGCTCGAGCGGACCGGCGGCGACTTCCTGTTCTACGAGGAGGGGGTGACGGTGAGCGTGGGCCGGCTGATCGAGGCCGTCGACGGCGAGCGGCTGGCGATCGCCGGCGCGCTCGGCGTCACGATCCACTCCGACCCCGCCCTCGGCGTCCGGCAGGGCTACATGCGCGAGGAGAACTACTCGACGGGATACAGCCGGGCGCCCGGCTTCCTCGGGATCAAGGCGCAGAGCCGGCTCGACCACCGGTACCTGACCGAGGACGTCGGCTACGGGCTGGTCTTCATGACCGATCTCGCCGCGCGGCTCGGCGTCCCCACACCGGTGATGGACTCCGTGATCGCGATCGCCTCGGTCGTGCTCGACCGGGACTTCCGGGCGGAGGGCGAGCGGACCCTGGGCACGCTCGGCCTCGACGGCATGTCGGCCGAGGAGCTCGCCGCCCTCTGACGCAGCCGAGCTCCTCGCACCAACAGGCGTAGGCTCGGCGCATGAACGCGATCGTCGTAGGGACCGACGGCTCGCCCGGCGCCGAGGCCGCCGTGCAGAAGGTCATCGAGCTCGCGCGCGGCAGCGGCGCGACCATCCATGTCGTCTGCGCCTACCCGGGGACGTCCACGCTCGAGCGGATCACCATGACCGCGCGGACGGATCCCGCTGACCTGCGCGGTGTGGCGGCGGACGTGCTCGCCCGCGACGAGCGCCGCTTCCGGGAGGCCGGGTTCGAGGTCGAGAAGCACGTCCGCGAGGGCGATCCCGCCCACGTGCTCATCGACGTGGCGAGCGAGAACGACGCCGACCTGATCGCCGTGGGCGCCCGCGGCAGCGCCGGGGTCCGGCGGTTCATGCTCGGCAGCGTGTCGAGCAAGCTCGCCCACCACGCGCCGAGCAGCCTCCTGATCGTCCGCCAGGAGTAGACGGGAATAGCGCGCCCGTCCTGCGCGTCGTTCTCTCGATGACGCCCACGGACGGGGTTAGAGTCGGCGCACCGTGAGCCACGAGCGCGAGCACGCCGACGACCGAGAGGCCGCCGCCCCCGCGCCCGCGGGTCCCGCCTTCGCACCCGCCCCGGCCGTCGCCCCGCCGGGGCCGTCGATGGCCGCGATCGCGCGCCAGCCCCCGGAGCTGCGCGCCGCGATGATCGCGCGCCTCCAGCAGACGGGCGGCAACCGCGCCGTCGTCGCCCGCATCGAGGACAGCGCGCTCTCCGATCCGGAGATCGTCGACGGCTGGCGGCGGGAGGCCGACGCGAAGGTCAAGATCGACATGGGCTCCGCCTCCGAGCCCGAGAAGCTCAAGGAGATCGAGCGGCTCCTCGGCGACGCGCTGCCCGCCAGGGGCTCCGGCGACGCCGACACGAGCGGCTGGGGCGTCTCGCGCGTCTGGAAGTCGTTCGGCGAGCGCATGTGGGAGGTCGCGCTCGCCAACCGCAAGCTGTTCGAGTCCTCGCTCCAGCGCGCCCCCGACCTCATCTACTACGAGGACGGCTGGGGCGGGATGCGCGAGCGGTTCAAGAACGCGGTCGAGGGCCGCGTGCGCACCAACCTCGCGGAGAACCGGGCGTACGTCTGCAACGAGATGGACCAGATGGGCATCCGCGCGCCGCAGCCCGGCATGCAGCTGCCGCAGGAGATCGGCGACCGCGGGCTGAGAGAGATGCAGATCGCCGCCGAGCGCGTGGGCAGGGCCCAGGAGGGCATGGCCAAGACGCGGAACATCCCGGTCGGCACGAAGTACGAGGTCTACGGCCACGGCCCCGAGGCCATGACGGTGGAGGAGACCGCCTACTTCGACCCGGAGCAGAAGCCGCAGAACCCGGGGGGCCCGGGCAACCAGGACTGGGCCGAGGTCAAGAAGGAGTGGGACAAGCTCGACCTCTACATCAAGCAGGCCGCGGCCCAGTCGCCGGCGCTGTTCGCGCTCGTCGAGGGCGGCGGGAAGGGCCCGGCGGAGTTCGCCGGCCTCTCGCCCGAGGAGGCGCGGGCGAAGATCCAGCCGCTGCTGACGGCGCTGATCGGGAAGATCGACGAGGCGGACGGGCTCGTCGGCGAGGACCTCGACTACCGCGAGATGGGCCCGGTGATCGAGCAGCTGATGGGCACGCCGGAGTGGTCGGGCGTGATGGAGAAGCAGCTCATCAAGGCCACGCTCTGGAAGCACAACCGCGACAAGATGCTGCGCTCGCTCGGGCTGAGCGCGCTCTCGGCGCTCGGCTTCCTCTTCGCCACCTTCGCCACGGGCGGCGCGGCCGTGTTCATCGGCGCGGCGGTCGGCGTCGGCGCGAGCGCCACGCAGGCCGGGCTCTCGATCGAGGACTACTACGACAAGGCGAAGGCGCGCGACGCGCGGACGGGCAACGCGCAGCTCGACATCATGAGTCAGGAGGCCGTCGACTCCGCCTTCACGCAGGCGGTGCTCGACTCGGCGCTCGCGCTGATCGACGTGTGGGGCGGCGTCGGCGCGATCCGCAAGCTCGGCTCGGCTTCGGCGCAGATGCTGCGCGCGGGGGAGGCGGGCATGAAGGCGAGCGCCGAGATGGCCTTGAAGGAGGGCCTCAAGGCGAGCGACACCGCGACCCACGCCGTGGCGATCGAGCGCGCGGTGACGGAGATCGGGACGGAGGGCACGGTGCGGGCCGCGGGCAAGGCGCCCGAGGAGCTCGCCAAGCTGCTGCCCGAGGGGAGCGAGGCGGCCAAGAAGCTGATGGCCGCGGCCGCCGCGGCCAAGGCGGGCGCGCCCGCCGGCGACGGGATCCTCGCCAAGCTCGCGACGCTCTCCAAGCTCCCCGCCGACGAGGCCGCCAAGGTCGTCTCGGAGGGCTTCGACAAGGTCGGCTACATCGGCACGCTCGAGGCCGCGGGCG
>JBEVIG010000082.1:0-23710 GCA_040510855.1 Solirubrobacteraceae bacterium | reverse complement strand
TGCACGCGCTTCGGCTCGCCCGGCATCTTCGGGTAGTCGGGCGGATACGGCATGTCGCCGCCCTCGCCCTCCGCCTCGTCGCGCTCGTACATGTCGAGCAGCGGCTGGAGCGAGTGCGCGGCGTCGTCGATCGCGGCGTGGAGGTCGCCGCGCTCCGCGAAGCGGGCGGGCATCGACCCGACCGTGAAGTCCTCGGGCGCGACCTCCGGCAGCTCGTCCCACTCGACGGGGGCGGAGACCGGCGCGCCCGGCTTGGGCCGGACGCTGTACGCCGAGGCGATGGTGCGATCGCGGGCGTTCTGGTTGTAGTCGACGAAGATGCGCTCGCCGCGCTCCTCCTTCCACCACTTCGTCGTCACCTGCCCGGGCAGCCGCCGCTCGAGCTCGCGCCCGAAGGCGATCGCGGCGTGGCGGACGTCGGTGAACGTCCAGCGCGGCTCGATCCGCACGTAGATGTGCACGCCGCGGCCGCCCGACGTCTTCGGGAAGCCGGTGTAGCCGAGGTCCGCGAGGAGCGTCCGCGCCTCGCCCGCCACGCGGACGGCGTCGTCGAAGTCCGTGCCGGGCTGGGGGTCGAGGTCGATCCGCAGCTCGTCCGGGTGGTCGACGTCGGCGTCGCGCACCGGCCAGGGATGGAAGGTGATCGTCCCCATCTGCGCGGCCCAGCCGACGACCGCGACCTCGGTCGGGCAGATCTCGTCCGCGTGGCGGCCGGACGGGAACCGGATCCGGGCCGTCTCGACATAGTCCGGCGCGCCGCGCGGGATGCGCTTCTGGAAGAAGGCGTCGCCGCCGCCCTGCTCCCGGGTGGAGACGACGATCCCCGGGTGCACGCCCTTCGGCCAGCGCTCGAGCGTGGTCGGCCGCCTGCGCAGCGCGCGCAGGATGCCGTCGCCGACCGCGAGGTAGTACTCGACCACGCCGAGCTTCGTGACCTCCTCCGTCCGCTCCGTCGCGGGGAAGATCACCCGGCCCGGGTTGCTGACGCGCAGATCGCGCCCGCCGGCGTCGACGACGGTGGCTTCGGAGGCGGCCATGCCTCCATGTTCTACGCCACGGCGCCCGCGGCCTGCCCGCCCATCAGCGTCCAGATGCGCGGGCCGCCCGCCGGGAGGCGGAGCTCGGCGCGCAGCGCGTAGCCGCGGCGGCGGCAGCCGTCGCGGACGGACGCGGAGCCCGTCTCGAGGTAGACGGGGACGCCGGCGCGGCGCTCGACGGCCGCGAGCATCGCGCTGCCGCGGCCGCGCGCCTGCTCGCCGGGCTCGACGCCGAGCGCGATCAGCGTCGCGTGCGGCGTCTCCGGATGTGCGCCCTCCAGCCGGACGAGCGCGCGCAGCACCGCGGGCAGGCGGCGGAGGCCGGCGCTGCGGACCAGGGCGGGGAGCATCCGGAGCTGCTGCAGCGGCGAGACGTCGAGGCCGCCGGGGCGGACGACGAGCGCCGCCGTCGTGAGCGCGTCGTCGACGAGGACGTCGTCGGCGACGTGGCGCACGGCGAGCGCGGCGAAGCGGGCGAGCCGCTCCGGGTCGCCGCCGGAGACCCAGGCCATGAACGGCTCGGCGTGGAAGGAGCGGGCGATCAGCGCGCCGACGGCGTCGAGCTCGTCCGCGCGGGCGGGGCGGATGTCCATGCGAACTGCGACGGCCCGCCCGGCCGCCGCATTCCTCAGCCGGGCTGGGCGGGGCGGCGGACGTCGAGGCTGCCGCCGTCCGTGCGGCGGCGGCCGGCGACGTGCACCTCGCAGCCCGTCACCCGCGCACGGTAAAGGCGCAGGTCGGCGTCGCCGCGGAGCTCCTCGGCGCCGAAGCCGCGCGCGCCGGCGGTGGTCCGGAAGGCCTCGCCGATGACGGCCTCGAGCTCCTCCTCGGGCACCTCGGCGGCCTCGGCCGCCAGGTAGACGGCCTCGCCATCGCCCACGGGCACGGAGGAGTCGAAGATCACGATCTGGATCGCCGGCCGCTCGCGGACGTTGCCCGAGTGGTGCGCGTCGGGCGAGGAGACCCAGTAGAGGGTGTCGTAGCCCGCGGGCGTGTAGTAGACGGGTGAGAGGCGCGGGCCGCCGCCCGGGTCCGTCGTGCCGAGGGTCATGTAGTGGTTGCCGTCGATGACGCGGCGCGCCATCGCATCCAGCTCGTCCGGGCACATCCCGGGATCATGCCGGGGGAGTAGCGTCGGGCGCGTGCTCGCGCTCGACCACGTCTTCTGCTTCGTCGCGGCGCCCGGGCGGGCGGCGGCGCGGCTGGAGGCGGCGGGCTGGCACCTCGACGCGGGGCAGGCCCACCGCGGGCAGGGCACGCGCAACCGGCGGCTCATCTGGCCGGGCTTCTTCTTCGAGCTGCTGTGGCTCGAGGACGCCGAGGAGGCCGCGGCGAACCCGCTGCGGCTCGACGTCCGCGCGGCCTGGGCGACCACGGGCGCGAGCCCGGTCGGGATCGCGTTCCGCGGCCGGCTCGAGCCGGCCGCGCGCGCGGAGCACTGGCCCTACGACGCGCTCGGGCCGCGGATCTGGATCCCGCGCGACGCGCCGCCCGAGCGGCCGCTCGCGTTCGTGATCGAGGCGGACGAGGAGGTCATGGCGCTGCGCCGGCGCGCGGCGGGCACGTCGCGGCCGGGCGACTTGCGCGAGGTGCGGGTCGGCGGGCCGACCGCGCCGGCGCTCCCCGCGTACGACGGGCCGCCGGTCGTCCACGCGCCGGGGCCGCACGGGATCGAGCTCGTCGCGGGCGCCGATCTGGAGATCGCGCCCCACGTGTGGCTCCGCGCGAGTTAGGGTCACCTACATGGGTCTGCTGGGGAAGCTGCTGCTCGGCAACGGCACGCTCCGCGCCGGGCTGCGCCAGGAGCTGGAGGCCGAGGGCCTCGTGCGGATCGAGGAGAACCTCCACGGCAGCGTGCGCTACGAGCACTTCAAGGCCCCGGGCAAGCGCTTCCACGGCAAGATCACGCCGGAGCGGATCGGGCTCGGGATCAGCGAGCAGCGCGTCGTGGCGTACTGCCGGTCGGGCCGGGCGAAGCTCGCCGACAGCCCGTTCAGCAGCCCGCGGTTCGGGATGGTCACGATCACCTCCGACGACGATCACCTGGAGTTCCTCGTCGACTACGACAAGGGCGACGAGCCGAAGATCGCGGGCAGGATCAAGATCCGGATGGAGCATCCGGAGGCGGCCGTCATCGCCCGCGAGATCACGAGCCGGATCGGTCGCTAGGGCGGCCGATCTCCCACTCGTGCCCGGCGACGTCCACGATGCGCCCGAGCCGCCAGCCATGCTCGTCCGCGACGGGCGCGAGCGACATCGCGCCGGCCCTGAGGGCGGCCTCGTGCACGGCGTCGGGGTCGTCGACGACGAGGAGCGTCCGGCCGGTCGCGGGATGGTCGCCGGACGGGGCGGGGCGGTCGGGCGACGCCGCGGACATCCAGAAGCGGGCCTCGCCGACGGCGAGCCGCGCGACGATGTCGTCCCCTTCGCCGACCAGGAGCAGCTCGGACGCTCCGAAGGCGGCCTGATAGAACGCGATCGCCTCGCGCGGGCGGGCGGCCCAGAGCTCGGGCTCGATACCGGTCATGCGCGGAGCCTAGACCGATGAATCCGGGCCTCGCGGCCCGTCTACAGACCCATGCGAGCTGAGATCAACGGCGCCGAGCTGGTCCTCGAGACGTTCGGCGAGAGGCACGACCCCGCCGTCCTGCTGATCATGGGCGGCGCCGCGTCGATGGACCGCTGGGAGCCCGCGTTCTGCGAGCGCCTCGCGGCCGCCGGGCGCTACGTGATCCGCTACGACCACCGCGACACGGGCGGGTCGACGACGTATCCGCCGGGCGAGCCGGGCTACACGGCCGACGACCTGGCCGGCGACGCGATCGGGATCCTCGACCACCTCGAGGTCGGGCGGGCCGCGCTCGTCGGGCTCTCGATGGGAGCCGCCCTCTGCCAGGTGATCGTGCTGCGGCATCCGGAGCGCGTGAGCGCGGTGGCGCTCCTCTCGACCAGCTCGGCCGGCGAGGGCGGACCCGAGCTGCCGGGGATGTCGGACGAGCTGCAGGCCGCCTTCTCGGGCGAGGGGGAGCCCGAACCGGACTGGTCCGACCGCGAGGCGGCGCTCGACCACCTGCTGGACGCCGAGCGGCCCTACGCGGGCTCGCGCGGGCTCGAGGAGGACGCGCTGCGCGAGCTCATCGCGGTCACCTACGACCGCACGCCCAGCCCGGCCAGCGCGAACAACCACTTCATGGTCGACGGCACGCCGTTCGCCCACGAGCGGCTGGCGGAGATCGCCGTGCCCGTGCTCGTCGTCCACGGCTCGGACGACCCGCTCTTCCCGTTGGCCCACGGCGAGGCGCTCGCCGCCGCGATCCCCGGCGCCGAGCTGCTCGTGCTCGACGGCGTCGGGCACGAGCTCCCGCGCTCGGCGTGGGACGAGGTGCTGCCGGCGCTGATCGAGCTCACGCGTCCGCGCGACGCGCCGTGAGGATGCGCTCCAGGCCCGCGCGCGTCGGGCGCCCGAGGAAGGTGTTCAGGACGGCGCAGCCGACGACCCAGACGGCCAGCAGCCACATGTAGCCGTGCGGCCCGAGCGGCTCCTCCAGCCGCCAGAGCGCGAACGTGGCCACGAGCACGAGGATGCGGGCGGCGATCACGCGCCGTGAGCGGAGGCCGCGGGAGGAGGCGCCCGTGCCGACGAGGTAGAGCGCGATGCCGAAGGCGGCGAGCTTCGCGGCGATCGCCGGCGGGTCCTCCTCGAGCAGCAGGCCGATGCCCGCGGCGGTGATGAGCAGCGCGAAGGCCGGCAGCTGATGGCCGACGGCGAAGATCGCGCGGGCCATCGTGGGCGAGCCGCCGGACAGCTCCAGCACGCGGAGGTTGACCTCGACCGCGGAGTCGAAGTAGAGCCACCAGAGGCCGCCGGCGACGATCATCGCGGCGACCAGCGCGGCCCACCCGCCGAACGTCGCGACGTGGCCGTCCACGGAGGCCTGGCCCGCCTCGACGACGACCTCGCCGATGAGGATGATCAGGAACAGGCCGAAGCGCTCGGCGAAGTGGTGGGCGTCGAGCCGCTCGGCCGGGTCCTCGGCGGTGGTCAGCGCCGAGAAGTCGTGGTGGCGGCGGGCCCGCCGGGCCGCCTCGCGGTCCTCCGCGAGCAGGGCACCCGACTCGATGCCGATCGCCATGAGCCACAGGAGGTAGCGGAACGGCTCCGGCACGACGCACGAGACGGCGAAGAGCGCCGCGGACGTCAGGCAGGCGCGCGTGATGCGCAGCCGCAGGATGTCCGTGAGCCGCGTGTTCGCCGCGTGGGCGGCGGCGAGGACCAGGCGCGTGGCCGCGAGGCTGAGCGCGAAGACGGTGCTGTCGCCCACCGCGGCGGGCTCGATCGCCACGGCGGCCACGCCGGCGGGGATGCTCCCCAGCAGGAACAGGAGCCGCGGCACGGTCCCGTCCGCGCTCTGCCGGTTGTAGAGGACGGCGAAGCCGATCCAGGTCCACCAGAGCGTGAAGAAGAGGCCGAGCGCCTTCCAGACGCTCTGCATCTCCGGCTCGGCGACGATCAGGTGGGCCAGCTGGGCGACGGCCAGCACGAAGACGAGGTCCAGGTAGAGCTCGACCCATGAGACGCGCTTGCCCTCGTCCACGGGCGCGATGTTCGCAGTCGCGCTTCCGGCCGGCCGCGTGCCCTACTCCAGCTCGCCGTGCGGCTCGCGTTCCAGCGCGGCCTCGAAGGCGGCGCGGTCGTGGACCGGCGTGCCGTGGGAGACGAGGACGTGCTCGAAGTCGAGCTCGAGCAGCGCGCGGAGCGCGGGCAGGACGCGCTCCTCGTGCCAGGGGGTGCGCCAGACGCGCAGCTCGCCCGCGGGCGCGGTCAGCGCGTCGGCGAAGAGGAGCGCGCGCTGCTCGGGCAGATAGAGCGGCGTCTCGTGCATCCCGCGGCCGTCGTGGAGCGCGACCAGGCCGCCCGGGAGCTGCTTGCCCGGCCACGCCGCGTCGATCGCGGTCCGCGGCACGTCATCGGGCCAGAACAGCGACGGGCCGTGCGCGGGCGCGCCGTACCAGCGGGCGAAGAGGTCGACGTCGCGGACGTGGTCGGGCTTGAGGATCATGAGCGCGTCCGCGCCGTGACCGTCGATCCGCTCCCACGCGGTGCGCTCCGACGGGTGGGGCGCGAGCGGGTCGACGAGCCAGCGGACGCCGCCGGAGCGCACGGCGTAGGAGCTCACCTCGGGCTCCCAGTCGGACCCGGCGTCCCAGGCCGGGTGCGGCTGCCGCCAGAGCCAGAGCCCGTCGCACACGTCGCGGATCTCGACTGCCATGCCCCGGCAGTACCCGCGATGATGTGCGCCATGCCGGACTTCGACGCGCTCACCGCCGAGCTGCTGCAGGAACCCGGGGTGGAGGAGGGGACGGGCTTCGGCTCCACCGAGGGCCTGCGCGTCGGCGGGAGGATCTTCGTGATGCACATGGACGGCGACCTCGTCGTGAAGCTGCCGGCCGCCCGCGCGGACGCGCTGGTGGAGGCCGGCGGGACGCGGCTGGAGATCGGCTCGCGCCGGATGCGCGAGTGGGTGCGGATCTCACCGGGCCCGGACTGGCCCGTGCTGGCCCGCGAGGCGCTCGCGTACGTCCGCCGCTGATGGCGCTCTCGAACTGGGCCGGGAGCCACACCTATCGCGCCGCGCGCGTCCACGCGCCGGCGACGCTCGACGCGCTGCGCGCGCTGCTGGCGACCGTGCCGAGGATCCGCGTGCTCGGCACGCGCCACACGTTCACGGCGGTGGGCGACAGCGACGAGCTCGTGCGCCTCGACGCCCTCCCGGCGCCGATCGAGGTCGACGCGGCGTCCGGCACCGTGCGCTGCGGCGGCGCGACGACCTACGGGGAGCTCGCCCGGGCGCTCGACGGCCACGGCCTCGCGCTCCAGAACCTCGCCTCGCTCCCGCACATCGCCGTCGCCGGCGCGATCGCCACCGCCACCCACGGCTCGGGCGACGCCCACGGCAACCTCGCCACGGCCGTCACCGGACTCGAGCTGGTCACCTCGGCCGGCGACGTCGTCGCGCTCCGCGAGGGCGACGCGGACTTCGGCGGCGCGGTCGTCCATCTGGGCGCGCTCGGCGCGCTCACGAGCGTCACGCTCGCGACGCAGCCCGCCGTGCCCGTCCGCCAGCGCGTGTTCGAGGGCCTGGCCTGGGAGGCGCTCGACGCGCACCTCGACGCGATCTTCGCGAGCGGCGACAGCGTCAGCGTCTTCACCCGCTGGGGCGACGCGGTCGACCAGGTCTGGGTGAAGCGGCGCGGGGATGAGGACGTCGCGCCCGCCGAGCTCTTCGGCGCGCGGGCGGCGACCGTCGAGCGCCATCCGATCATCGAGCTCGACCCGGTGAACTGCACCGCGCAACTCGGCCGCCCCGGCCCGTGGTGGGACCGGCTGCCGCACTTCCGGATGGGCTTCACGCCGAGCGCGGGCGACGAGCTCCAGTCCGAGTACTTCGTCGGCCGCTCCGACGCGCGCGCCGCGATCGGGGCGCTGCGCGGGCTCGCCGAGCGGATCCGGCCGCTGCTGCTCGTCACCGAGCTGCGCACGGTCGCCGCCGACGAGCTGTGGATGAGCCCGCACTTCCGCCGCGACTCGCTCGCCGTCCACTTCACCTGGCGCAAGGACCCGGCGGGCGTCGCGGCGGTCCTGCCCGCGATCGAGGCCGCGCTCGCGCCGCTCGGTGCCCGCCCGCACTGGGGGAAGGTCTTCGCCGCGCGGCCGCCGCGGCCGGAGCGCGCGGACGACTTCCTCGCGCTCGCGGCCGCGCTGGATCCGCGCGGCGCCTTCCGGAACGACTGGCTCGAGGCCGCCGTCAGCGGGTGAAGTTGCCGACCAGGCGGTCGAGCTCGCCCGCCAGGCCGGCGAGCTCCGACGTCGCGGCGGCGATCTGCTGCGTCGACGCGCTCGACTCCTGCGCGGAGGCCGAGACCTGCTCGGTCGCCGCACCCGCGTCGGAGGCGACGGTCGCCACGCCGGCGGTCGCCTCGGAGATCCGGTCGATGCACGCGCTCACGTCGCCGATCGACGAGGAGAGCCCGTCGAACGCCTCGCGCGTCTCGGCGACGGTGCGCGACGCCTCCTCGGCCAGCTTGCGGACCTCGTCGGCGACGACGGCGAACCCGCGGCCCTGCTCGCCCGCGCGGGCGGCCTCGATCGCGGCGTTGAGCGCCAGCAGGTTGGTCTGGTCGGCGATCGAGGAGATCCGGCCGGTGAGCTCGACGCCGTCGCGGGCGACGGAGCGGGCGCGGTCGGCCAGGTCGACGGCCTCCTCGGTGACGACCTTCGCGGTCTCGACCATCTCGACCTGGCGCTGGGCGCCGGTCGCGACGTCGCCGGCGGCGCGCGCGATCTCCGTGATCGCCTGGCCGGTCTGCTCCGTCGTGGTCGCCATCTCCTGCGTGGAGCCGGCGACGCGGGAGGCGGTCTCGCCGATCTCGCCGATCATGTCGGAGAGGCCGAGGCGGGTGGCGTTGTAGCTCTCCAGGCCGCCCTGCGCCCGGCCGAGCATCACGTTGAACAGCTCGCCGAGCTCGCCGAGCGACGCACCGCGCTGCACCTCGAGCGGGTGCGTCACGGGCTGCACGTCGACCGTGAGGTCGCCCTGCGCCATCGCGCCGAGGCCAGCGCCGAGGTTGGTCAGGCAGTTGTCCGACATCGACGTGAGCCGCGCCTGCAGGTCGTACAGGCAGGACTGGTCGCCGAGCACGCGGCGCTGGGCCTCGCGCAGCTCGTTGTAGAGCGCGAGGCCGCCGCGGGCCTTGGCCAGCATCGAGTTGAAGAGGACGACGAGCTCCTGCACGTCCGGGTTGTCGGACGTGGTGGTGATCGGCTGGGTGACCGGCTCGACCTCGACGGTGAGGTCGCCCCGGACCATGGCCTCGAGGCCGGCGCCGAGGCCGGTGAGGCACACGCCGTCGAGGCTCGAGAGCCGCTCCTTCAGCTCCAGGAGGACAGGGTCGGTGGGCGGCGCCGCGGGGGCGGCGGGGGTGCGGGACAGGAAGGTCATCGGTATTCCCCGGGCGAGAGGGTGTGGTGGCGGATCCGGATGGACTCCGGCCGGGTGATCGGCGGCCGGAGGCGCCGCTTGATCGCACCGTTGCGTTATCTGACCGGTCGCGCGCGTCAGTCGAGCTCGGCGCGGCGCGGCGGGTCGGCGCCCGCGCGCGAGCAGGTGATCGCCGCGGCGCGGCATGCGAACGCCGTCGCCGCCGCCACCGCCTCGCGATCGCCGAGCGCGCTGCGGTCCAGGCCGTGCTCCGTCCACCAGGCGAGCCAGCCCGCGCCGAACGTGTCGCCCGCCCCGATGGTGTCCGCCACCGCCACGGGCGGCGCCGCGACCTCGACCGTCCCGAACGCCCCGTGCACCCTCGCCCCCTCGCCGCCGCGGGTGACGAGCGCGACCGCCGGCCCGCGCTCGAGCAGCGTCTCGCCCGGCGCGAGCCAGGCGAGGTCCTCGTCGGAGACCTTCACCACGTCCGTGTGCGCGAGCACCCGGTCGAGTCGCGCGCGGTAGCCCGCCTCGTCGGCGATCGCCGCGGTCCGGATGTTCGGGTCGACCATGATCAGCGCGCGGCCGGCGAGCCGGGCGACGAGCGCCTCGACGGCGTCCGCCATCGGCTCGAGCACGAGGCCGAGCGTGCCCGCGTGGAGCACGGCGGGCTCGCCCGCGGCGTCGGCGGTGAGCCCCGGGGCGGACGTGCCCTCCGTGTAGAAGCGGTACGTGGCAGCGCCCGCGGCGTCGACCTCGGCGAGCGCGAGCGTCGTCGGGTCGCTCGTGCGCTCGGTCGCGTCGGCGGCGACGCCGTCGGCCGCCAGCATCGCCGCCATCCGCTCGCCGAAGCGGTCCGTGCCGAGGCGCCCGGCGAAGGCCACCGGGCGGCCAAGCCGGCCGAGCGCACGCGCGGTTGTGAAGGGGCCGCCGCCGGGGTAGGGGGAGAGCGTGCCGTCCGCCGCGGGAACCAGATCGACCAGCGCCTCGCCCGCGACGAGGATCCGGTCCTCGGGGCTCACGCCGCGCACCGTACCCGACGACGTAGTGTTCGCCGCGTGAGCACCCACCCGCGTGCCGGGCAGTTGCCAGAGCCGGACGACCTCGTGGACGTCGACGCGCTGCTCGAGGCGTACCGGCAGCCCCCGCGCGCGCCGGTCGCGTTCGGCACCTCGGGCCACCGCGGGACGTCGTTCGACGGCTCCTTCACCGAGTCGCACGTCCTCGCCATCAGCGCCGCGGTGTGCGAGTACCGGGAGGGCCAGGGCATCGGCGGCCCGCTCTTCCTCGGCCGCGACACCCACGCGCTCTCCGCGCCCGCCTTCGACACGATCGTCGCCGTCCTCTCGGCCGCCGGCGTCGACGTCGTCGTCGACCGCGACGGCGCCGCCACGCCGACGCCGGTGATCTCGCACGCGATCATCACCCACGACGGCGTCGCCGACGGGATCGTCGTCACGCCCTCGCACAATCCGCCCGGCGACGGCGGCTTCAAGTACAACCCGCCCCACGGCGGCCCGGCCGACACGGACGTGACGGGCTGGATCGAGCGCCGCGCCAACGCGATCCTCGACGCCCGCGAGGCCGGGGACGTCCCGCAGGCGGCGCCGGCCGTCACCGAGCGCGACTACGTCACCGCGTACGTCGACGACCTCCCCGCGGTGATCGACATCGAGGCGATCCGCGGCGCCGGCCTCAAGCTCGGCGCCGACCCGCTGGGCGGCGCGAGCCTCGCGTACTGGAGGGCGATCCGCGACCGCCACGGCCTCGACCTCGAGATCGTCAACGAGGAGCTGGACCCGACCTTCCGCTTCGTGCCCCTCGACCACGACGGCAAGATCCGGATGGACTGCTCGTCACCCTTCGCGATGGCGCGGCTGCGCGACCTCGCGGACCGCTTCGACATCGCCTTCGCCAACGATCCGGACGCGGACCGCCACGGCATCGTCACCCCCGGCCACGGGCTGCTGGCGCCCAACCACCACCTCGCCGCCTGCGTCGCGTACCTGTTCGGCGGCCACCGCGAGTGGGGCGCGGACGTCGGCATCGGCAAGACGCTCGTCTCCTCGACGATCATCGACCGCGTCGCCGACGACCTGGGGCGCCGCCTGGTCGAGGTCCCCGTCGGCTTCAAGTGGTTCGTCGAGGGGCTGATCGAGGGCACGCTCGGCTTCGGCGGGGAGGAGAGCGCCGGCGCCTCGTTCCTGCGCCGCGACGGCAGCGCCTGGAGCACGGACAAGGACGGGCTGATCCCGTGCCTGCTCGCGGCGGAGATGAAGGCCACGACCGGTCGCGACCCCGGCGAGCACTACGCGGAGCTCGAGCGCCGGCACGGCCGCAGCGCCTACACGCGCACGGACGTCGCCGCGACCCCGGAGCAGAAGGAGATCCTGAAGAAGCTCTCCCCCGAGCAGGTCACGAGCGCCGAGCTCGCGGGCGAGCCGATCACGGCCAAGCTGACGGAGGCGCCGGGCAACGGCGCGCCGATCGGCGGGCTGAAGGTGACCGCGGAGCACGGCTGGTTCGCCGCGCGGCCGTCGGGCACCGAGGACGTGTACAAGGTCTACGCGGAGAGCCTCGACGGGCCGGAGCGCCTGGAGCGCATCGTCGGCGAGGCGGAGGAGATCGTTTCCGACGCGCTGGAGGGCTGAGAGCTGCCGCACGTGTTCGCCATGGTCCTTGCGGGCGGGGAGGGCAAGCGCCTCGCCCCGCTCACGCTGGACCGCGCCAAGCCCGCCGTGCCGTTCGGCGGGAGCTACCGCCTGATCGACTTCGCCCTGTCGAACCTCGTGAACGCCGACTACCGGCGGATCGTGGTGCTCACGCAGTACAAGAGCCACTCGCTCGACCGGCACATCGCGATCACCTGGCGGCTCTCGCCGCTGCTGGGCAACTACGTCACGCCCGTGCCGGCCCAGATGCGGCGCGGGCCGCGCTGGTTCGCCGGCTCGGCCGATGCCATCTACCAGAACTTCAACCTGCTCAACGACGAGCGGCCCGACTACGTGATCGTCTTCGGGGCGGACCACATCTACCGCATGGATCCGCGCCAGATGGTCGAGCAGCACATCGAGAGCGGGGCGGCGGTGACGGTCGCCGCGCTGCGCGCGCCGATCGCCCAGGCCGACCAGTTCGGCGTGATCGAGACCGGCGCGGACGGGCGCTCGATCGCGGCGTTCCGGGAGAAGCCCAAGGACGCGAAGGGGCTCCACGACGCGCCCGACATGGTCTACGCGTCGATGGGCAACTACGTCTTCACCGCGGACGCGCTCGTCGAGGCGCTCACGGAGGACGCGGCGCGGGAGAGCTCCCGCCACGACCTCGGCGGCGACATCATCCCCGCGCTCGTCGAGCAGGGGGGCGCGCACGTCTACGACTTCTCGCAGAACGTCGTGCCGGGGGCGAGCGACCGCGAGCAGGGCTACTGGCGCGACGTCGGCACGCTCGACGCCTTCCACGAGGCGCACATGGACCTGATCTCGGTCGACCCCGAGTTCAACCTCTACAACCGAGAGTGGCCGATCTCGACGTGGGTCGAGCCGCTCCCGCCGGCGAAGTTCGTCTTCGCCGACGCCGACCGCAAGGGCCACGCGCTGGACTCGATGGTCTGCCCGGGCGTGGTCGTCAGCGGCGGCGAGGTGCGCCGCTCGGTGCTCTCGCCCGAGGTCCACGTCCACTCGTACTCCGAGGTCGAGGGCTCCGTGCTCTTCCCGGGCGTGGAGGTCGGTCGCGGCGCCGTGGTGCGCAACGCGATCGTCGACAAGCACGTGCGGATCGCGGCCGGCGCGAAGATCGGCGTGGACGCGGCGGCGGACCGCGAGCGCTTCACCGTGTCGCCGAACGGGATCGTCGTGATCGGCAAGGGCGCGGTGGTCGAGGCGTGAAGGTCGCCCTGCTCACCCGGGAGTACCCGCCCGAGGTGTACGGCGGCGCCGGCGTGCACGTCGAGTACCTGGCGCGCGAGCTGCGCGCGTTCGAGGACGTGGCCGTGCACGCCTGGGGCGGCCCGCGCGACGAGCCCGGCGTCTCGTCGTACACGGCGTGGGAGGCGCTCACCGACGACGCGCTGCGCGTGATGTCGATCGACCTCGCGATGACGGAGGGCGTCGGCGGCGCCGAGCTCGTGCACTCGCACACCTGGTACGCGAACCTCGCCGGCCACCTGGCCAAGCTCCGCCACGGCATCCCGCACGTCCTCACCGTCCACTCCCTCGAGCCGCTGCGGCCGTGGAAGGCCGAGCAGCTCGGCGGCGGCTACGCGCTCTCGAGCTGGTGCGAGCGGACGGGCATCGAGGCGGCCGATGCGGTGATCGCGGTGAGCGAGGGCATGCGGCGCGACGTACTCGCCTGCTACCCCGCACTCGATCCCGAGCGCGTGCGCGTGGTCTACAACGGCATCGACGCGGACGAGTACGCGCGCGATCCGGGCACCGAGGTGCTCGAGCGCCTCGGCGTCGACCCGGCGCGGCCGTCGGTGGTGTTCGTCGGGCGCATCACGCGCCAGAAGGGCGTGCCGTACCTGCTCGACGCGGCGCTGGAGTTCGCGCCCGAGGCGCAGCTCGTGCTCTGCGCGGGCGCACCGGACACGCCGGAGATCGGCGCAGAGGTCGAGCGGCGGGTCGAGCGGCTGCGGGCCGAGCGCGGGAACGTCATCTGGGTCGACCAGATGCTGCCGAAGCGCGACGTGATCCAGCTGCTGAGCCACGCGACCGTGTTCGCGTGCCCGTCGATCTACGAGCCGCTCGGCATCGTGAACCTCGAGGCGATGGCCTGCGAGGCGGCGGTCGTGGCCACCGCGACGGGCGGGATCGTCGAGGTCGTCGTCGACGGCGAGACCGGCCTGCTCGTGCCGTTCGAGCAGGAGCCGGGTGCGATCGAGCCGCGCGACCCCGCGGCGTTCTCGGCCGCGATCGCGGAGCGCGTCAACACGCTGGTGGCCGACCCGGACCGCGCGGCGGCGATGGGCCGCGCAGGGCGCGAGCGTGCCGTCGGGTCGTTCGCCTGGCCCGCCATCGCGCGGCAGACCTCGGAGATCTACCGCTCGCTCGCGTAGGGTCGCGCGTTGGCCCAGTTCCGCATCGATCTGACGGGACTGTCGGAGATCGGGCGCAAGGTCGTGCCCAAGCCGCTGCGCAAGGCGGCGGGCGCGATCAACGACGCGCACGACGCGATCGAGCGGTCGCTGGACCGCACGGCCAGCCCGATCGCGTCGCGGCGCGTCGCGGGCTGCACGCTCGCCACCCGCGCGCACGTCACCGGGATCGCCGACATCACTGGCATCGAGTACGAGTACGAGGTGCTGCCGGTGACGCTGCTGCGGCTGCGGGTCGAGCGGCCGGGCGGTGACGCCGAGACGTGCGTCCGCCAGTACGTGCCGCGGGGGCTGCGGCGGCTCGCGGTCGGCTCGAGCCTGCGCGCGCTCGCCCACCCGGAGGACCCGCGGCTCGCCTACGTCGACTGGCACGAGACCGCCCGCCGGCTCGGGTACGGCTCCGCGGCCGTGCCGGACACGATGGACCAGTTCGCCTGGCCGGGGCCGGACGAGTGGCCCGCGCCCGGGCGCCTCGAGGTGCGCGACAAGGCTCGCTACACCCGGCGCCTGGAGGAGCGGCGCGAGGCCTGGGCGCCCGCCACGGCGCGGCTCACCGGCGCGAGCGGCGGCGACTGGGACAACGGACGGCAGCGCTTCGATCTGGTGCTCGACGTCGGCGGCCGGCGCGCCGAGGTGCGCGAGCGGGTCCCCGACCTGGCCGTCGCGCGGCTGCTGGCGCACCGCGAGGTGGGCGCGGGCATGGTCGCGCGCGTTGAGACCGTCGTGAACGCCGGCGCCACGCTGGCCGTGCTGGCCGGCCCGGGCGGCGAGGTCGCCGTCGACTGGCCGGCGACGTTCGCGCAGGAGGAGTGGCAGGCCGGGGCGTAGGGTCCCGGGCATGACCGCCCCGCCCACGCTCCCCGCGTTCGACGAGCAGATCGACCGGGCGAACGACTCGGACTCGACGCCCGTCCTCTTCATCCACGGCCTGTGGCTCCTCCCCAGCAGCTGGGACCGCTGGGCGGAGCTGTTCGCCGACGCCGGCTACGTGCCCGTGCAGCCCGGCTGGCCCGACGATCCCGAGACGGTCGAGGCGGCGCGGGCGAACCCCGACGTGTTCGCCGGCAAGTCGGTCGGGCAGATCGCCGACCACCTCGCGGGCGTCGCCGGGCGGCTCCAGCGCCGGCCGGTGATCGTGGGGCACTCCTTCGGCGGTCTCTTCGCGCAGATCCTCGCGGGGCGCGGGCTGGCGACCGTGTCGGTGGCGATCGACCCGGCGCCGTTCCGCGGCGTGCTGCCGCTCCCCGGCTCCACCCTGAAGTCGGCGCGGCCGGTCCTGGGCGACCCGCGCAACCGCGGCAAGGCCATCGCGCTCACCTGGGAGCAGTTCCGCTACGGCTGGGTGAACGCGCTGAGCGAGGAGGAGGGCCGGGCGCTCTACGACGAGTTCCACGTCGCCGCGCCGGCTCTCCCGCTGTTCCAGGGGGCGATGGCCAACCTCAACCCCTTCACAGAGGTCAAGGTCGACACGAAGAACCCGGCGCGCGGCCCGCTCCTGATCATCTCGGGCGAGAAGGACCACACGGTCCCGTGGGCGATCGCCAACGCCTCCTACAAGCGCCAGAAGCGCAACCCGGGCGTCACGGAGATCAAAGAGCTGCCGAACCGCGGGCACGCGCTGGTCATCGACAGCGGCTGGCAGGAGGTCGCCCAGACCGCGCTCGACTTCGTCAAGCGCTTCGCCTGAGCTGCTCCCAGAGGATCGGGTCGGCGGTGTCGGGCACCGCCGCCCCGAGCTCCGCCAGCGCGCCCGCCAGGTGCTCGCGGCGGATCGCGCCGAACGTCAGGACGTGGGCGACGACGCCGCCGTAGGTGAACGACTGCGGCGGCTCGCACAGGGCGTCGACGAACGCGTCGTCCCAGGCGCGGCGGTCGCGCAAGGTGCGCGCGATGCGGGCGAACTCGCGCGCGGCGCGGTCGTGGCGGGCGAGCAGGTCCTCGCCGGCCCGCGGGCGCGGCTGCTCGCGGCCGGCGATCGCGGCGAGCCAGACCTCGAGCGTGAACACGAGCCGCTCCGCCATCACGGCTGCGCTCGGCTCCTCGCCCTCGAACCAGACGATCACGAGGCCGGGGCGCACCGCGCGCTCGAGCGCCTCGCGCGGGAGCTCGGCCGCGGCGGCCAGGAGCGCGCGCTGGCGGTCGAGGTGGTGGCCGACGAGCCGCTCGGCGAGGTCGCGCGGCGCGCCCGGCCCGCCGGGCACGAGCAGGCCGGCGGGCGGGTGGAAGTGGACGCCGTTCGGCGCGTCGAGCGCGGGGTCGCGGCCGCTCTCCCGGAACGCCGAGGGCGCGACGCCGTGCGCGCGCGCGAACGCCCGGCTGAAGGCGGCGAGCGAGCCGTAGCCGGCCGCGGCCGCCGCCTCGCTCGGCGTGGCGGCGCCCGTGCGGAGCTGCCACGCCGCCCGTTCCAGCAGCAGCCGGCGGCGCAGCGCGACCGGCGACTCCCCCGTGGCGGCGGCGAGCAGTCGGTCGAGGTGGTCGCGCGAGAAGTGGGCGCGGCCGGCGAGCGCGCGGCCGTCGGCCGCCGGGTCGTCGAGCGAGCCGAGGACGAGGTCGAGGAGCTCCCGCAGGCGGTCGGTCATCGGCACCCATCGTCGCGCTTGATCGCGTTCGACGTCTCGCTGGACGCTCGGCCCGGCGGGCGTCACGGTCGGCGCATGCCCTCCTGGAACGAGTTCGAGACCGCCGCGCCGGAGCTGGCGGCGGCGGTCCGCGAGCGCCTCGACGCGCACAAGCACAAGACGATCGCGACCCTGCGCCGCGACGGCTCGCCGCGGATCTCCGGCACGGAGTCGCAGTTCATCGACGGCGAGCTGTGGATCGGCTCGATGATCGACGCGCGCAAGGCGCACGACCTGCGGCGCGACCCGCGCTTCGCCCTGCACAGCGGCTCCGACGACCCGTCGGAGTGGCAGGGCGACGCGAAGGTGGGCGGGATCGTCGAGGAGATCACCGACCCGGCGCGCGTGACGGAGATCAACGGCGAGGCGGTCGGCCCGTCGCACCTGTTCCGGCTCGACATCCGCGAGGCGTCGACCGTCGGGCTCAACGAGGCGCGCGACAAGATCATCGTCCGCTGGTGGACGCCGGAGGGCGGCGAGCGGCGGCTGGAGCGGGCGTGAGCGGGCGGCTGGCGCGGATCGTCGGGGAGCTGCGCGTCCGGCCGGGCGAGCGCGTGCTGGAGATCGGCTGCGGCCACGGGGTCGCGGCGACGCTGCTGTGCGAGCGCGGGGCGCGGCTGGTGGCGATCGACCGCTCGCCGAAGATGATCGCCGCGGCGGCGCGCCGCAACGCCGCGTACGTCGAGTCGGGCGCCGCCGAGTTCCTCGTCGCGTCGCGGGAGGACGCCGACCTGGGCGAGCGCCGCTTCGACGCGATCCTCGCCGTGCGCGTGGGGCTCTTCGACCGGGAGCCGGAGCGGGCGCGCGCGCTGGCCGCGCGGTGGCTCGCCCCCGGCGGCCGGATCGTGGCCGCCTTCGACGCGCCGGGCTGAGCCATCTCCGGCGTGGATTCCACCTATGCGGGGGAATCCACGCCGCGGAGCGCGGTGTGGATCGCGCTCGCGGGCGTCAGCCATCGCGCTGGGCGAGCGGTGGTAGGCGTAGGAGTCGACCTCGACGACGAGGCCGGCGTGCGGCCAGGAGAAGTCGCGCACCCAGCCCTCGACGACGACGTTGCCGGCGGGACGCGGGATGCCGTGCTCGTCGCAGAGCTGGACGACGAGATCCTCGAGCGTGCTGCGGGTGTCGACGTCGGCGTTCGCGTAGCGCGCCAACGCCGCTTTGAGGGAGGCGGTCCCTCGGGCGCCGCGGTGGCGTTCGACCAGCGCCTCCACCTTGCCGAAGTTCACGAGCCGCATGCGCTCGGCCTGGTCGAGCACCCGCTCGAGGCGCCGCCCGCGGATGCCGGACGCGGCGAGGTCGAGGAGCGTCCGCTCGGGCGTCGTGATCGGGAGCCCGTCGAGCTCGGTGACCTCATCCGGCGCGAGCGCGCGACGATGCGTCCTGATGCCCGGCCGGCTCCGCGCCCCGTCGACGGGGACGGTGACCTCGACGACGATCGCCGACGTCGAGCGCATCTCCCACGCCTCACCGGCGGATCGATCGCTCAGCACCGCGCCGTCACCGCAGGCGAGGACAGCCGCCCACCGGCGTCCGAGGGCGCCGACGACCCGATGCCCTACGGCGTACACGCCCGTGTGGAGCCGGAACAACCGTCCCGACGCCAGTCGGCGTTCGATCTGGCGAGAGGTGACGCCGCGGGCGAGAAGCTGCCGGCGCGCGACGACCCCGCCCTGACGCTCGGCGAGCGCGGAGATGATGCGGTCCGCGGCGCGCTTTCCACCCATGTGGTGGAAGAGGCGCCGCGCGCCGCAGATTCGCCCCTCTAGACGGCGAAGCCGCGGGCGCGGAGGCGGTAGCGGAACTCGAGGACCTCGCCGACCGGCATCAGCAGGCGGACGGCGACGTCGCGGGCGGGCATGCCCTCGTGGCTGAGGACGTTGCGCTCCCGGCTGGTGAGGTGAGCGGTGGTGGAGGCCATGAAGCAAAGATCCTCCAGCGGGGCTCCTGATACATCGGGGCTACCCCCTGACTTGCACCCCGGACTTTCGAACCCTCCCTTACGTGCAGGCCGTACCACCCCCGGTGGCGGCCCGCCCCATGGCTCAGCGCAGGCGGCGGCGGTCCGCGTCGACGCGCTCGAGCCACAGCGCGCCGGCGCCGTGCTCGCGGTACAGCGCGGCCGCCTCGTCGAGCCGCTCGGGCGCGTCCAGCAGCCGCCCCCACTGGTGCAGGAGGTCGGCCTCCTCGCCCACGAGCCGGTGCGCGCGCAGCACCTCGCGCGCCGCGGCGAACGTCGTCCCGGCGTCATCCTGCCGGCCCTCGCCCGCCAGCACGACCGCCTCGGCCAGCCCGACGACCCCGGCACGGCCGCGCCAGTCCTCGCCGCGCGCCACGATCTCGCGGCAGCGGTCGGCGTGCTCGCGCGCCTCGGCGGCGCGTCCCGCGTCGGCCAGCGCCCGCGCCAGGTCGGGGCGCACCCACAGCTCGAAGTAGGCCGCCCCGCCCTCGACGACGATCGCGGTCGCGGCCTCGAGCAGCTCCGCCGCGGCCGCGTGCTCGCCGCGCAGCGCCAGGACGCGGGCGGCGAGCTGGCGCGACGCCCAGTCGTCCCAGCGGTTCCCGGTCCGCCGGCTGATCGCGAGCGTGTCGGCGGCGAGCCGCTCGGCCGCCTCCAGGTTCCCGTCCCAGAGGTCCAGCACCGGGGCGAGCGAATGCGTGATCCAGCTCGCGGTCGCCTCGGGCAGCAGCCGCCGGGCCTCCTCCATCTCGCCGCGCGAGGCGTGGCAGCGGCCCAGGCCGTCGAGCGACTGCCCGCGGTTGGCCGAGTCCCCGGCGTAGGCGAGCCGGAGCGGCCGCTCGAAGTACGCCTGCGCGTCGTCGGGCGCGCCGATCCCCCAGGTGAACTGGCCCTGGATGTTCGCGGCCATGAAGGCGAGGAACGGCCGCCGGTGGCGGTCCGCCACCGCGAACGAGCGCTCCTGCGCGTCGAAGCCCTCGCGCAGCCGCCCGGCGACGAGCGCGTGCCAGCCGAAGGCCTCGGCCGCGCCGGCCCACAGCAGCTCGTCGCCCACCGCCTCGGCGATCTCCATGCCGCGCTGCGCGGCCTCGAGCCCGGGCTGGATCTGCAGCGCGTAGGTGCGCGCGGTGGCCACGCCGACCTCGAGGTGGCCGGCGGCACGCCGCGGCGGCCCCTGGCCGAGCACCGCGCGCGCCGCGTCGAAGTGGGCGAACGCCGCACCGATGTCGAGGTGCTCGGCGGCGACGGAGTCCATCAGCGAGCGGGCCATGCCGAGGCGCGAGTGGACGCGCGCGGACCGCTCGACGTCGCCGAGCCCGTCGTAGAGGGCGAGCGCCTCCTCGAGGGCCGCGATCTGGCGCTGGAGGTCGCCGACGACGACCATCAGGTCGCCGAGCGCGACCAGCAGGTCGGCCCGCTCGCGCTCGTGCCCGCCGGACCGCGCCATCACGGCCAGCGCGCCCTCCCAGTGCGCCGCGGTCTCCTCCCACGCGAAGCGCGACGCCGCCTGCGCGGCGGCGCGCAGCGACCACTCCAGCGCCTGCTCCGGGTCGCCCGCCGAGCCTGCCAGCCGGTGGTGGAGCGCGAGCGCCGCCACCTCGCCGTCGCCGTGGACCTCCGCGATCGCCGCCGCCGCCCGCGCGTGCAGGCGCCGGCGCCGCGGCCCGCTGAGGCCGGAGTAGAGGGCGTGGCGGACGAGCGCGTGCGTGAACGCGTAGGCCGGGCCGTCGTCGCGCTCGGTCTCCACGACGAGCTGCGCCTCGCGCGCCTCCTCCATCGCGGCGATCAGCTCGTCCTCGTCGGCGGACCCCGTGGCGAGGAGCACGTCGAACGAGCACTCCCGGCCGAGCACCGCGGCGGCCGCGAGTGCGGAACGGCACGGGTCCGAGAGCCGGGCGAGGCGCCGCGCGAGCACCTCCTGCACGCCCTCCGGCACCCCGATCTCGTCCGGCGTCAGCGCGGACGTCCAGCGGCCGCCGCGCTCGAACACGACGCCGCTCTCGATCAGGTGGCGCAGGACCTCCTCGACGAAGAACGGGTTGCCGTCGGTGTGCGCGTGGACGGTGCCGACCAGCGACGGCGGGGCCACGTGGCCGGCGTGCGCGGCGATCAGCGCGCCGACGTCACGCTCGTCGAGCCCCTCGAGCGTCACCCGCTCCGCGAGCCCGTCACGGCGGAGGTCGGCGAGCAGCTCCGCGAGCGGGTGCGAGGGACGCACTTCCGCGTCGCGGTAGGTGCCGAGGATCAGCACGGGCGCCGGGCGCGGCGCGCGGGCCACGTGGCGCAGCAGGTGGAGCGTGCCGCGGTCGGCCCAGTGCAGGTCGTCGAGGATCAGCGCGAGCGGCGCGCGCGCGGCGATCTCGTCGAGGAGCGAGGCGATGGCCTCGAACAGGCGGTAGCGCTGCAGCTCCGCGTCGCCCGCCGGCGCGTCCGGCTCGCCGGGCAGCTCGGGGATCACGCGTGAGAGCTCGCCGGCGCCGGGCATCGCCGCGACCCGCGCCCAGTCGAGGCCCGCGCCGCGGAGCGCCTCCACGAACGGCTGGTAGGGGAGGAGCACGTCCTGCTGGCAGGCGGCGGAGAGCACGGTCCCGTCCGCGGTGGCCAGGTCCGCGAACTCCGTGGCGAGCCGCGTCTTGCCGATCCCTGGCTCGCCGGCCACGGCGACGAGCCGCCGGTGCCCCCCGCGGACCTCGTCCCACGCGGCGCGCAGCCGCTCCAGCTCGCCGTCGCGGGCGACGAACACGGAGCGCTCGCGCGGCGCGAGCCGCTGCGGGAGCGCCACCGGGGGCGGCTCCGGGGCGAGCTCGGCCGGGGCCGGCGCGCCGCTCAGCAGCCGCTGGTGCAGCGCCTGCAGCTCCCCCGCAGGCGCGGTCCCGAGCTCGTCGCGCAGCAGCACGCGGAGGTCGTCGTAGACGCGCAGCGCCTCGGCGACGTTGCCGCCGCCGGCGAGCGCCTCCATCAGGAAGCGGTGCCCCGTCTCGCGGAACGGCGAGCGGGCGACCAGCTCACGGCCCGCGCGCTCCGCGGCGCCGAGCTCCGGCCCGCCGAGCGCGAGCGACGCGCGGGCGATCCACTCCAGCGCCTCGAGCTCGAGCTCCTCGGCCTCGAGCCGCGGCGCCGCCGCCCAGTCGTCGTCGATCCCGGCGAGGAAGCCCGGGCGGAGCAGGCGCAGCGCGGCCTGCGCGTGGGCGCGCGCGGGCGCCCACTGCTCGCCGCGCGCCGCCGAGCGCGCGGCGGCCAACGCCTCGGCGGCCGCGCCGACGTCGGTCCAGACCGGCTCGGGCAGCCGCAGCCGTATGCGCTCGCGGCCCTCGAGCTCCGCGGGCGCGAGCACGCGGCGCAGCCGCGAGAGGATCGGCCGCAGCGCGGCCTGGGGATCGCGCGGGGCGCGGCCTGGCCAGAGGATCTCGATCAGCTCGCCGCGGTCCGCGGTGCGGTCCGGGCGGGCGAGGAGGAACGCGAGCAGCGCCGCCGCCTGGCCGCCGCCGGCCTCGTGGCGCGCGCCGTCGATCTCCAACACGAGCCCGCCGCAGAGCCGCGCCCGCGTGCGGGGGACGGGCTCGGCCCACAGGAGCTCCCACGCGTGGACGCGGTCGAGCGGGCCGGCGTCGCGGAACGGGTCGCCCTCGCTGTCCGCCCAGCGGGCGGCGTCGGTGACGAGGACCTGGCCGGGCTCGGCGGCATTGCGGAGCCGCGCGGCCACCGCGGCCGCGTCCGGCTCCGTGCCGGCGGCGACCCCGACGCGGCCGCCGGGCTGCAGTCGCCGGGCGTGGTCCAGCGCGGCGCCGACGCTCGCGAAGGCGAGCGGCTCCTCCTCGGCGACGAGGACCGCTGCGGTCGCGCGCCCGTCCATGGTCGCGCCAGGGTAAGCGTCCGCCTAGGCCCCGGCAAGCCGCTCGGCCGACCAATGGTCGCGGCCGAGCGGCACGCCCCAGCCGCTCACCGCCACCGCGGTCTGGCGACCCGCCGCGCAGAGCTGGCCGTCCGGGCCGAGGATCGCGGCCCCGGCGAGGCGGCGGCGCCCGTCGCGGCCCATCGGCCAGCCGATGACGACATGGGGCTCCCCCGCGCGCACGGGCCGCTCGAAGCGGGCCTCGAGCTCCGAGGTCACCACGCGCTCCGAGCTCGCGGGCTCGGCGTGGACCATCAGCGCCCACAGCTGCGGGCAGTCCAGCGCCGCGGACACGAGCTCCAGCGGGAGCGTCCCGTCGCGGCGCGCGTGGCCGGCGGGCGGCGTCCAGCTCGCCGCCACCATCGCGCGGCCGCTGACCGGCCCGGGGAAGACCCCCAGGCCGTCCTCGTGGCCGGTCCCGCAGACCAGGCAGGTCGGGATGGGGTGGTAGGCGGCGCCCGGGAACCGCGCCGTGGCGGCCTGCGCCTCGGCGTGGCCGACCGGCGCGGGCAGGTGCAGGAGCACGTCGGCGGCGACGGCCTCGGCCAGCAGGGCGTCGCCGTCGTGGAGCTCGGCCTGCGCGGGGCCCGGGCGCTCGATCCGCAGCGGCCGGCCCGTCGGGACGGGGCGTCGCAGGCGGACGCGGGTGCTGTCGGCGTCCAGCGCCGCCGTCAGCACCCCGGCGACGTAGCCGCCGTGGGCGAGCTCCGGCAGCCCGGCGCGGGCGGGATCGATGAGGAGCTCGCGCGCACGCATCAGCCGTGCGCCTTCCAGAACACGTAGTCGGCCGTGTAGGGGACCTCGCGGGTCGTGCCGGCCGTCAGCGCGTTGCAGTCGGCCGCGGGCGGCGTGAGGCCGCCGGCGGTCGCGACGCGCTGGATGTACGTCGTCGCGCCGAGGCGCCCGTCGGTGACGCCGATGCCCACCGGGGTGCGCCGGAGCAGCAGCCACGGGATGGCCGCGGGGTCGACGGTCACGCCGTCGACGCGCGCGGCGGTGACCGTGCTGCCGTCCTTCGTGCGCCACGACGGCCCGCCGAAGTGGTCGCCGATGACGTGGCCGTTGCCGCCGGTGAGGACGGCCTGCGGCGTGCTCGCGCCCCAGGCGTGGCCGCCGGGGACGGTCGTGC
>JBEVIG010000081.1:0-11945 GCA_040510855.1 Solirubrobacteraceae bacterium | reverse complement strand
CGGTCCGCGAGGACTACTCCGAGGGCGGCGACGCCTGGGACTACCTCCCGCACGACCACGCGCGCTCGCGCGCGTACCGCTGGAACGAGGACGGCATGGCCGGCATCTCGGACATCCGGCACGACCTCTGCCTGGCGCTCGCGCTGTGGAACGGGAACGACGCGATCCTGAAGGAGCGCATGTTCGGGCTGACAGGCCCGCAGGGGAACCACGGCGAGGACGTCAAGGAGTACTGGTGGTACCGCGAGGGTCTGCCGAGCCACGCGCTGCTGAAGTGGCGCTACCACTACCCGCAGGCCGCGTTCCCCTACGAGCAGCTCGTGCACCACGGCCGCGGGATCCAGGATCCGGAGCTGGAGCTGCTCGACACCGGCGTCTTCGACGACGACCGCTACTGGTCGGTCGACGTCACCTACGCGAAGGCCGGCCCGACCGAGGTGCTGATGCGGATCGGGCTCGAGAACCACGGCCCGGACGCGGCGACCCTCCACGTGCTGCCGACGCTCTGGTTCCGCAACACGTGGTCCTGGGATCCCGGAGCCGAGCGGCCGCGGATCCAGGGCGAAGGCCCCGCGCTGGTGGTCGCCGAGCACGCGAACCTCGCGGGGTACCGGCTCGACGCGGCGCCCGGCCCCGACGGCGCCGCACCCGAGGCGCTCTTCTGCGAGAACGACACCAACGCGCCGCGCGTCTTCGGCTCGGAAGCGACGACGCCGTACCCGAAGGACGGCATCAACGACCACGTCGTCTCGGGCGCGGCGACCGTCAACCCCGAGGGCTTCGGCACGAAGGCGGCATTGCGATACGTCGTCACGGTGCCCGCCGGCGGCAAGGCGGAGCTGCGGCTCAGGCTCCATCGCACGGCCGACGCGTCGTCCGGCTCGTCGTGGTCGGCGGCCGCGTTCGACGAGGTGCTCGCCGCGAGGGAGGCCGACGCCGACGAGTTCTACGCGGCGCTCGCGCCCGGGGGCACCGGCGCCGAGCGCATGCGCATCCTCCGCCAGGCCTGTGCGGGACTGGTCTGGAGCAAGCAGATGTACCCGTACAACGTGCGCCGCTGGCTCGACGGCGACCCGGGCATGCCGGCGCCTCCGCCGCACCGCAGGCATGGCCGCAACGCCGGCTGGCGCCATCTCGACTCGTTCGACGTGCTCGCGATGCCCGATCCGTGGGAGTACCCGTGGTTCGCGGCCTGGGACCTCAGCTTCCACTGCGTCGCCTGGGCGCACATCGATCCGGCCTTCGCGAAGTACCAGATGCTCGTGCTCCTGCGCGAGTGGTTCCAGCACCCGAACGGCGCGCTCCCGGCCTACGAGTGGAACTTCGACGACGTGAACCCGCCCGTCCACGTCCTCGGCGCGATGCGGGTGTTCATGATCGACGGCGGCCGCGATCGGGACTTCCTCGAGCGGATCTTCCAGAAGCTGCTGATCAACTTCACGTGGTGGCTCAACCGCGAGGACGCCGAGGGCAACAACGTCTTCAGCGGCGGCTTCCTCGGGCTCGACAACATCAGCCCGATCGACCGCTCGAACCTGCCCGAGGGCATGACGCTCGAGCAGGCCGACGGCACGGCATGGATGGCCTACTACGCGCTGGGGATGCTGATCATCGCGCTCCTGCTCGCCGCGGAGGACGACACCTACGTGGACATGGTCGTCAAGTTCGCCGCGCAGTTCGAGGCGATCGCCCGGGCGCTCGACGGCCAGGGCCTCTACGACGCCGACGACGCGTTCTTCTACGACCGGCTGGTCCACCCGTCGGGCGAGACCGCGCAGGTCAAGGTGCAGACGATCTCCGGCCTGCTCCCGGTGCTCCCGGCCGTGGCGGTGCCGATGCGCCACGTCCGGCGCGTGCTCGCACTGGGCAAGCGGTTCACGCGGATGCGCGACGCGTATCGCGAGACCGGCGGCAGGGGCTTCGGCCGGGTCCGCACACCCGACGGCGAGGAGGCGGCGCTCATCTCGGTGATCGAGCCCGAGCAGCTGCGGGCCACCCTCAGGGAGTTCTTCGACGAGGACGGCTTCCTCTCGCCGCACGGGCTCCGGAGCGTCTCGAAGCGCTACGAGCACAACCCGTACGTGCTCGACGGGGTCCCGGGCGCCTGGATCGACTACGAGCCCGCCGAGTCGACGACGACGATGTTCGGCGGCAATTCGAACTGGCGCGGCCCGGTCTGGCTGCCGGTCAACTACATGGCGATCCGCCAGTTCGTGCTCTACCAGGACTTCCTCGGCGACGACTTCAAGCTGGAGTACCCGACCGGCTCGGGGCAGCAGCGGACCTTCGGCGAGATCGCGCAGGACCTCGCCGACCGGATCGTCGCGATCTGGCTCCCGGGACCCGACGGTCGCCGGCCGCTCTACGGCGGCGTCGAGAGGCTGCAGACCGACCCCGCGTGGAAGGACAACCTGCTCTTCAACGAGTACTTCCACGGCGACAACGGAGCCGGCCTCGGCGCCGCGCATCAGACCGGCTGGACGGCGCTCGTGGTCGACCTGATCCTCGCGCCGCCGTCGGCAGGGCGCGCACGCGAGCGCCTCTAGCGGCCACCGGCGCCGTTCACGTCGCAGGCCCTGGACGGATGAGTCATTGACCGTCCCGGTTTTGGCGTGCCATAATCTCGCTGATGCCGGGACTCAGCCGCCGACGCCTGCTCGCAGCCTCCGTTCCCGCCATCGGCGGTGCCGCGGCCGCGCTGCACTCCGCCGTCCCCCACACGCACCCCTGGGACTCCGAGGCCGAGGCCGCCGGCGGTCACGAGCACGCGGGCCACGACAGCGGCCACGCGAACTTCCGCGCCGGCCGCGTCGTCGACCACGCGGCCAACGGCTTCGACCCGCACGAGGTCCTGCGCGACTTCGACTGGGGCACGACCCACCGGCTCGCCTCGGGCCGCGTCGTCCGCGAGTGGGAGCTCGTCGCGACGGACAAGGAGATCGAGGTCGCGCCCGGCGTCCGCTTCGCCGCCTGGACCTACAACGGCCGGATCCCCGGCCCGACGATCCGCGCCCGCGAGGGCGAGCTGCTGCGGATCTCGTTCGTCAACGGCTCCGAGCACCCGCACACGATCCACTTCCACGGCATCCACCCGGCGGCGATGGACGGCGTGCCCGGGCTCGGCGCCGGCCAGATCGAGCCGGGGCAGCGCACGGTCTACGAGTTCGACGCGCTCCCGGCCGGGGTGCACCTCTACCACTGCCACGTCCGCCCGCTCGCCGAGCACATCGCGAAGGGCCTCTACGGCGCGTTCATCATCGACCCGGAGGACGGCCGCGAGGACGCCGACGAGATGGTCATGGTCATGAACGGGTTCGACACGAACTTCGACCGGGCCAACGAGGTCTACGCCGCCAACACGATCGGCTTCGCCTACATGGACACGCCGATCGCGGCCAAGCGCGACGAGCTCGTACGCGTCTACCTCGTCAACGTCCTCGAGTACGACCTGATCAACTCGTTCCACCTGCACGGGAACCTGTTCCACTACTTCCCGACGGGCACGAGCCCGACCCCGTCCGAGTTCACCGACACCGTGATGCTCTGCCAGGGCCAGCGGGGGATCCTCGAGTGGCGCTTCCCGCACGCGGGGAGGTTCATGTTCCACGCGCACCAGTCCGAGTTCACCGAGCTCGGCTGGCAGGGGTTCTTCGAGGTCTCGTGAGCGAGCACACCGCCACGGACCGGGACCTCCAGGGCGCCCGCGAGTCGGGCCTCCCGTCCTGGCTGCTGGGCCTCATCCCGCTCGTGCTCATCATCGCCGCGATCGGGACGTTCGCGCTGCTCGACGGCCCGGGCCTCGCCGAGCGCACCGGCCCGCCGGCGGAGGAGCTCGCCGTGGAGCGCACCGTGCTCGAGCCCGGCCTCATCGACCTCACCGTCCGCAACGACGGGCCGGACGCCGTCTCGATCGCCCAGGTCGTCGTGAACGACGCGTTCGCCCAGTTCAGCGGCGCCGACGAGCCCGTCGGCCGGCTGGAGACCGCCACCGTCCGCATCCAGCAGCCGTGGGTCGAGGGCGAGGCGTACGAGATCGCGCTCCTCACCTCGTCCGGCGGCACGATCGTGCACGAGATCCCGGTCGCGGTCGAGACCCCCTCGGCCGACCTCTCCTTCTTCGGCCTGATGGCGCTGCTCGGCATCTACGTCGGCGTGATCCCCGTCGCGCTCGGCATGCTCTGGCTGCCGTGGGTGCGGCGGATCCCGCCGAGCTGGCTGCGCACGATCATGGCGCTCACGGTCGGCCTCCTCGCCTTCCTCGGTATCGACGCGATCCTCGAGGGCTTCGAGCTCGCCGGCGAGGGCTCCCAGGCCTTCGGCGGGGCGACGCTCGTGCTCGTCGGTGCGGTGGTCGCCTTCCTCGCGCTCACCGGCGTGACCGAATGGCTCAAGGACCGCCGCGCGAAGGCGCAGCGGGCCGGCGCCTCGGGCGCGACGCTCGCGCTGATGGTCGCCGTCGGCATCGGCCTGCACAACCTCGGCGAGGGCGTCGCGATCGGCGCCGCCTACTCCGTCGGCGCGCTCGCGCTGGGCGCCTTCCTCGTCGTCGGCTTCGCCATCCACAACACCACGGAGGGGCTCGCGATCGTCGCCCCCCTCGCGAACGGGCGCCCCTCCCCGGCGCGCCTCGTCACGCTGGGGCTCGTCGCAGGGGCGCCCGCCGTGCTCGGCGCCTGGATCGGCGCCGCAGCCTTCAACGCGAGCCTCGCCGCCTTCCTCTTCGGGTTCGGCGCCGGGGCGATCGCGCAGGTCATCGTCCAGCTCGCACCGACGCTGCGCGACGGCGAGGGCCGGACGCTCCATCCCGCCTCGGTGCTCGGGCTCCTCGGCGGGATGGGCGTGATGTTCCTGACCGGCCTGCTCGTCGCGGTCTAGGGAGCCGCGAGCGCGGGCTCGTCGTCGATCTCCGAGCCGCGCGCCACCAGCGACTCGATCCGCTCCGTCGGGAGCCCGACGTGCAGCGCCCAATAGAAGATCGCGAGGCTGAAGACGGCGACCACGAGCATGTCCCACCAGAGCGGGAACCACGGGTTCGCGAGCGGCCCGAAGTCGCTGAGGTACACGATCAGGCCCATGCCGACCAGGTAGACGGGGAGCCAGACCGCCGAGCGGACCTCGAACTGCGGCCGCACCGGGTTGAGCTTGAACACGTGGTTCACGGTGAGGATCACGTAGCCGATCAGGATCGCGACCCCGAGCTTCCAGTCCGTCGTCCAGCCCGACCAGAGGATCAGCAGGTTGGCGACCACGAACGCGGCCGGGGCCATGAACGGCGCGCCGGGCAGCCGGTACGGGCGCTCGGCGTCGGGCAGCCGGCGACGCAGCACGCCGAGGGCGAGCGGCGCGCCGGCGTACATCAGGACGCTTGCGCTGGTGATCAGGCCGACGAGTGACCTCCAGCTCGGGAAGGGGAGGAAGCACACGCACCCGATCACGAACGCCGTGATGAGCCCGACCCACGGGATCCCGCGCTTGTCCGTGCGCTCATAGGCCTGCGGGATGTAGCCGTTGCGGCTCAGCCCGTAGGAGACGCGGGAGGACGCGGTGGTGTAGATCAGCCCGGTGCCGGCGGGCGAGATGACCGCGTCGATGTAGAGGACGGTGGCGAGCCAGCCGACACCGACCACCGACGCGAGCTGGGCGAACGGCCCCGTGAAGAGCGTGTACGGGGAATCGGCCCAGGTGCTGCCGATCTGCGAGGACGGCAGCGCTCCGATGAAGACGATCTGGAGCAGGATGTAGATGACCGCGCCGATGGCGATCGCGCCGATCACCGCGCGCGGGATGTCGCGCTTCGGGTTCGCGCTCTCCCCCGCGAGCTGGTCGGCCTGCTCGAAGCCCAGCAGGGCGAAGATGATGCCGCTGGTCGAGACCGCGGCGAGCACCCCGGCGGCGCCGTTCGGGCTGAACCCGTCGGCGGCGCTGAAGTTCGAGCCGTGGAAGCTCGTGATCGCCAGGACGACGATCGTCAGCACCGGGATGCCGACCTTCCACCAGGTCGCGGTGCTGTTCGTGTTGGCGAGCTTGCGGATGCTGAGGAAGTTCACCGCGGTGAAGAGCGCCATCAGCGCGACGGCGATGGCGACGCCCGTCGCGGTCAGCACGTTCTGCCCGCCGGAGACCTTCATCCAGCTGCTCGCGAAGTCGTAGTGCTGGCTGTACTGGATGACCGCCATCACCTCGATGGGCGCGACGGTCGCCGCCTGGAGCCAGGAGAACCAGCCGAACGACGCGCCGACTGCACCGCCGAAGGCGTAGTGCGGGAAGCGCGCGGTGCCGCCGGCCACGGGGTACATCGCGCCGAGCTCGGCGTGGACGAGCGCGAGCATCAGGATCGCGACCGCGCCGATGCACCACGAGATGATCGCGGCGGGCCCGGCGGACGACAGCGCGCCCTGCGCGCCGAACAGCCAGCCGGAGCCGATGATGGAGCCGCCGGACGCCCAGAGCAGCCCGATGAATCCGATCTCTCGTCGCAGGCCGGTCCGCGGAGCCCGGTGCGGCTGGGGCGCTGTCCCGCGCCCCCTGAAGGGGTGAGTTGTGATCGCGTCGGCCATACGCACCAGCGTGCGCCTGCGCGGCGCGCGCACCCATCGTGCGCGTGGGCGACCGCGCGCACGACCGGCGGAGGGCCGACCGGATGATCCGGTGCGTCCTGCGATCGCACGAGATGCAGGGCCTTAAGGAAGCTCTTAGCGGATTCTGGGCGAACCCTTGGATTCGTCCGGGAGGGTTGTCCCATGACCGTCCTGACCCCGCGCCCGACGGCAGCTCCCGCCACCGACGCCCCCACCGCCGTGTTGCGGCCAGGCGCCGTCCTCCACCGTGTCCGCTCCGCGGCCGCCGCCGTCTGGCGGCTCACCCCCGGCCGCTACCTCGCCATCCCCGACGGCGACGAGGTCGTCGTCACCCGCCTCGGCGGGCTCACCCGCATCGGGCGCCGTCCGGGCGCCGACGTCGTCCTCGACGACGCCACCGTGTCCCGCCGTCACGCGCTCGTCGTGGAGCGCGACGGCGAGTCGATCATCGCCGACGACCGCAGCCGCAACGGCCTCTTCGTCAACGGCCGGCGCGTCCTCCAGGCGCCGCTGCACAACGGCGACGAGATCCAGCTCGGCGCGCTCGTCATGCGCTTCCTGGAGGTGCAGCCGACGCCGCGGTGAACGCGTCGAGCGCGCGCTGGTCGAAGAGCCAGAAGCGCGCCTCAGTGACTTCCGGATGGCGATCGAGCGCGGCGCGCGTCGACTCAACCGCGACGCGTGCGGCCAGGTCGAGCGGGTATCCGTACACGCCCGTCGAGATCGCCGGGAAGGCGACGATCGCGCAGCCGTGCTGGGCGGCGAGGGCGATCGCCTTGTGGTGGCAGGCGGCGAGCAGCTCTGGCTCGCCGCCTCCGCCGCCGCGCCACACGGGCCCGACGGCGTGGATGACGTGCCTGGCGGAGAGCCTCCCGGCGCCGGTGATCTTCGCGTCGCCGGTGTCGCAGCCGCCCAGCGTGCGGCACTCGGCGAGCAGCTCCGGCCCGGCGGCACGGTGGATCGCACCGTCGACCCCGCCGCCGCCGCGGAGGCTCGCGTTGGCGGCGTTCACGATGGCGTCCGCCTCCGCGTCCCGCGTGATGTCGCCCAGGTGGAGCGTGATCTCGCCCATCGCCGACCGCGGCGCAGTGTACGGCGCGCGCCGCGCTGGTAGCGTCGCGCGATGGCCGACGTCCTCTCCCTGCGCGACCGGCCGGCCTGGTCGGCGCTGCACACGCACCACGACGAGATCTCCGGCACCCATCTCCGCGACCTCTTCGCGGCGGACCCGGGCCGGGCGGAGCGGATGCGGGCCGAGGCCGCCGGCCTGCACCTCGACTTCTCCAAGCACCGGATCGACGACGAGACCCTGCGGCTGCTCGTCCAGCTCGCGGAGGAGTCGGGGTTGCGCGAGCGGATCGACGCGATGTTCCGCGGCGATCGCATCAACGTGTCGGAGGACCGCTCCGTGCTCCACGTCGCGCTGCGGATGCCGCGCGAGGCGACGCTCGTCGTCGAGGGCACCGACGTCGTCGCGCAGGTCCACGAGGTGCTCGACCGGATGGCCGCCTTCGCCGAGCAGATCCGGTCCGGCGAGTGGAAGGGGCACACCGGGAAGCGGATCCGCGCGATCGTCAACGTCGGGATCGGCGGCTCCGACCTCGGCCCCGTGATGGCCTACGAGGCGCTGCGCTTCTACAGCGACCGGGCGCTGACCTTCCGCTTCGTCTCCAACGTCGACGCGACCGACTTCGTCGAGGCCACGCACGACCTCGATCCCGAGGAGACGCTGTTCGTCATCAGCTCGAAGACGTTCACGACGCTCGAGACGATGACCAACGCGACCTCGGCGCGCGACTGGCTGGTCGGCGCGCTCGGGGACGAGGCCGCGGTGGCGCGCCACTTCGTCGCCGTCTCCACGAACGCGGAGGCGGTGGCCGCGTTCGGGATCGACACGGCGAACATGTTCGGCTTCTGGGACTGGGTCGGCGGCCGGTACTCGATGGACTCGGCGATCGGCCTCTCGACGATGATCGCGATCGGGCCCGACCGCTTCCGCGAGCTGCTCGACGGCTTCCATGCGATGGACGAGCACTTCCGGACGGCGCCCTTCGCGGAGAACCTGCCGGCGATCATGGGATTGCTCGCGGTCTGGTACCGGAACTTCTTCGGCGCGCAGACGACCGGCGTGATGCCGTACGAGCAGTACCTCAAGCGCTTCCCGGCCTACCTCCAGCAGCTCACCATGGAGTCCAACGGCAAGCACGTCACGCTCGACGGCGCGCGGGTCGACGCCGACACCGGCTCGGTCTACTGGGGCGAGCCGGGGACGAACGGGCAGCACAGCTTCTACCAGCTGATCCACCAGGGGACCGTGCTCATCCCGGTCGACCTGATCGGGTTCGCCAAGTCGCTGAACCCGCTGCGCGACCACCACGACCTGCTCTCGTCGAACGTGTTCGCGCAGGCCAAGGCGCTGGCGTTCGGACGGACGGCGGAGGAGGTCCGCGCCGAGGGGACGGCGGAGGACGTCGTGCCGCATCGCGTGATGGAGGGGAACCGGCCGACCAGCACCATCCTCGCCGAGTCGCTCACCCCCTTCCGGCTCGGCGCGCTGATCGCGCTCTACGAGCACAGCGTGTTCGTGCAGGGGACGATCTGGGGGATCGACTCGTTCGACCAGTGGGGCGTCGAGCTGGGCAAGGTGATGGCGCGGGAGATCGCCCCGCAGCTCGAGGACGCCGACGCGCCGCTCGACCACGACGCGTCGACGAACGCGCTCATCGCGCTGTACCGGCGGCTGAAGTCCGGCTGACCCCAGTGCGGGCGGAGGGACTCGAACCCCCACGCCTTGCGGCACGAGGACCTAAACCTCGCGCGTCTACCAGTTCCGCCACGCCCGCACGGTGACGGCCGCCTGTCGCGGCGGCACGCCCGAGATTGTAAGGTCGCGCGTGGATGGCCGCCGACGGCGTCGAGATCGAGCATCCCAACCGCAAGAAGGCGTCCTCGAAGACGACGCGGGCGATCGTCGTCGTGCTGCTGCTCGCCTCGGCGCTGCTGATGGCGATCATCTCGATCGGCGCGTGGGACCAGCTCATGGGCGCGAAGGCGCTGCAGGTGATCTACATCGTGCTCTACGTCGTGCTCGCGTACTTCGTCGCGCGCTGGAGCCGGGGCGTGCTGCCGGTGGGCGCGGCGCTCGCGATCGTGCTCGCGATCTTCGCGCTGGTCTCCGTGCCGGGCTGGTACGAGCGCGACCGGCCGGGCTTCACCGAGCCGCCGCTGTCGGCCGACGTCGTCGGGCTGCTCACCGCGCTGCTCATCCCGCTGCAGCTGCTGCTCATCTTCTTCGCGATGCGCGGCTTCCAGCAGGCGTGGAACGTCGAGGTCGAGCATCCGGTCGAGCGTGGCGGGAGCGGCGGGCAGGACCCGGCCCCGGCGCCGGCCTAGTGTCGTGAGGCCGAAGTGCGCGTGCGCCTGGGGGATGCCGGTGCTCGACTGCCGGTGCACGGCAAGCCTTGACGTACTGGTGGTCCGGCCGGGCTTGCCGGGTGCCGGCAGACGAGCCCCCGGCGCCGCCAGATGCCCGCGAACTTCGGTCTCACGGCACTAGATGGCGCTCGGGGGTCGCACCGTCACCGCGCCGGACGGCTCGACGTGGCACGTCGGCCGGCAGTGGATGCCGTGGAAGCCGCGCCACCGCGGGCCGGACGTCGACGCGGGCGACATGGGCGGGATCGGCGACCTCGGCGGGGACGACATCGTCGGCATCATCATCGGGCTGCTCGTGGTCGTCGCGATCGTGTTCCTGCTCTTCACGGTCGTGATCCCGCTCGTCGCGCTCGCCGTCGAGATCATCCTGCTCGTGATCATGCTCCTGTGGGGCATCGGGACGCGGGTGGTCCTGCGCCGGCCGTGGACGGTCCGCGCGCGGGAGAAGGACGGCACGCGCGAGCTCGTCTACAAGGCCAAGGGCTTCGGGCGCGCCGGCCGCGTGCGGGACGAGGTCGCCGAGGCGCTCGCCCGCGGCGAGGCGGCGCCCCGCCCGGCCGAGGCGCTCCCGGCCTAGACTTCCCACCGCCCGCCCGGGTGGTGGAATTGGTCAGACACGACGGCCTCAAAAGCCGTTGAGCTTCGGCTCGTGCGGGTTCGAGTCCCGCCCCGGGTACTCCGGCCGCCGGCACGGCCACGACGCCTCTCGGCGCCGGCTGGTGCTCGGCCGCAACTGCGGCGGCCTTGAACGACGGACGCTACGGCGCGTCCGGCGCGGGGACGAGCTCGGCCGCCACGTCCGCCAGCACACCGCGTGAGAGCGAGCCGGAGTGCAGGTGGAGCCTCGTGCCGCCGAGCTCCAGGCGCACCTGCGCCGGATGCCAGTCCTCGACCTGCTCGCGGAGCTCCATCGCACGGCCGTCGATCTCGTGGCGCTCCCATGCGCCGCCGGGCAACTCGTCCACGAAGACGCTGTCCGTGGCCGTCTGGGAGATCACGTACTCCTGGACGCCGTTCTCGGCCGCGTAGTGGATGAACACCCGCGGCTCGGTGGGCGGGCGCTCCATCGCCTTCACGAAGGTGATGTCGACCGCCCAGTCGCGCGGGACGCGCGGCGCGATCCAGACCGCGAACGGCGCGAGCGCGACCGCACGCTCGAGCGTCACGTCGTGCTCGAACTCGCGCTCGATCGCGCGCGCGTGCACGCCCTCCGGGAATTCGAGCTCGAACGTCGAGTCCGCGAGCTCCTCGTCGTACGCGATCTCGCGGACCTCGCGGACGAGGTAGGGCTCGCCGCCGATGCGGCACTCGACGCGGAGCAGGACCCCGCGCTCGGCGTCGACGTCGAGCACGACGTCGTCCGCGTCGCTCGCGCCGAGCATGAAGAGCGCGGTGTCCGGCCCGCCGCCGCGCAGCGGCGGCCTCGGCACCGCCCGGGCGCGCAGCGTCGGGCGGCCGGCCTGCTCGCCCGCCGCGACCTCGCCGAACTCGAGCGCACCGAGCAGCCGCGCCGGCTCGAGGATCCACGCGAGCTGCTCACCGACGCCGCCGTCCATGTCCGGCTCGACCTCGTGAGAGATCGCGCCCCCGACGGAGTCGTAGCGCCACCAGCGCTCGCCGCGCGCCACGGCGACGCCGTCGCGGTGGTCGTCGTGCTCCTCGCGGACGCGGTCCGGCGGCGCGAACCAGAAGCGCGAGACCGACTCCGACGTCTCCGGCGCAGGCTCCGCCGAGTCCCTGAAGGCGTACCTGATCACCTTGCCGCCGCGACCGAACACCTCGGCCATCCGCTCGTGGTGCCGCCACTCCGCAACAGTGGCGCGCAGCGTCGACCCGCGCCCGCGCGCGTCGTGCATCAGCGCCAGCAGCTCAGCCAGGTCCGGCATCGCGCCCGATCGTCGCACTTGCGACCCGCGCGGGCGACCGCGACAA
>JBEVIG010000080.1:0-15760 GCA_040510855.1 Solirubrobacteraceae bacterium | reverse complement strand
GGGGGGGTGGGCCGGCGCTGCGGCGGCGTCGTCGCGGTGGCCGCGGTCGATCTCGACGGCCGGCCGGGCGAGCGGCGGGCGATCCTCGGTCCCAACGGGGCCGGCAAGACGACGCTCTTCAACCTCGTCTCGGGCGAGTTCCCGCCGACTTCGGGCACCGTCGAGCTGTTCGGCGCCGACGTCACGGGCACCCGCGCCCGGATCCGTGCTCGCATGGGGCTCTCGCGGACGTTCCAGACGTCGCGCCTGTTCGGCGGCCTGAGCGTCGAGGACAACCTCTATCTGGCGGTGCTGGGCGTCCGCGGCGGGCACCTGCGCCTGGTCCGCACCGCGCGCGACGCGGAGATGGTCGAGGAGGCGCGGGCGATGGCCGAGGTCGTCGGCCTGGCGCCGAAGCTCCCGACGCTCGTCGCCGAGCTCTCCCACGGCGAGCAGCGCCAGCTCGAGGTGGGGATGGCGCGCGTCGCGCAGCCGAAGCTGATGATGCTCGACGAGCCGGCCGCGGGCCTGTCGCGCGCCGAGCGCGTGCAGCTCACGGAGCGGCTGCGCGCGCTCGACCCGGCGATCACGCTGATCCTGATCGAGCACGACATGGACGTGGCCCTGCGCGTCGCCGAGTGGGTGACGATGATGCACGACGGGCGCGTGATCGTGGAGGGCACGCCCGACGAGATCCGGGCCAACGAGACCGTGCACGAGCTCTACCTGGGCGGCTCGATCCACGCGGAGGAGACCGGCTGATGGCGGCCGAGCCGCTGCTCGCCGTCGCGGACCTGCACGGGTACTACGGCACGGCGCACGTGCTGCAGGGGGTCAGCTTCTCCATGGGCGCCGAGCCCGTCGCGCTCATCGGCCGCAACGGCATGGGCAAGTCCACGCTGTGCGCCGCGATCGTCGGGCTGCTCAAGTCCGCGTCGGGCTCCGTGCGGCTCGACGGGGAGGAGATCCTCGGCAAGCCGGCGTACAAGATCGCGGGCGCGGGCATCGGGTACGTGCCGCAGGGCCGGCGGCTGTTCCAGTCGCTGACCGTCGACGAGCACCTCCAGATCGTGGGCGCGAAGTCGAGCCAGGCGTGGACGTCGAAGCGCGTCTACGAGCTGTTCCCGCGGCTCGCCGAGCGCAAGCAGGTCAGCGGGACCTCGCTCTCGGGCGGCGAGCAGCAGATGCTGGCCATCGGCCGCGCGCTGCTGACGAACCCGAAGCTGCTGATCATGGACGAGCCCTCCGAGGGCCTCGCGCCGACGATCGTCGAGGGGCTCGTGCAGACGATCAAGGACCTCGCGGCGGAGGGCATGGGCCTGCTCGTCGTGGAGCAGAACCTGGGCGTGGCGACCTCGCTGGCCGAGCGCCAGCTGATCATGGTCACGGGCCAGATCGCGACGGAGACGACGGCGACCGAGCTGTCCGCCGACCCCGCGGCGCAGCGGCGCTACCTCGGCGTCGAGCCACTCGCCGACGCCGCGTAGCGCACCCCGGCGACGCGCCCGCTTGCCGCACGAGTCGTCGCTCGCGCGTCCCGCCGCCGTACACCCGGGGACTCCGACGAAAGGTGGCCACATGGCCTCCGTCAGCACCTCGATCGACATCGGCACCGCCCCGGATCGGGTCTGGGACCTCGTGATCGACCTGGACCGCCTCGGCGAGTGGGTGACGATCCACCGCGAGCTGCGCGGGCCGTCGCCCGCGAGCATCGAGGAGGGGACGACCTTCAGCCAGCGGCTCGAGGTCGCGGGGACGCCCTTCGACGTCGACTGGACCGCGACGGCGGTCGACGCGCCCCAGCGCCTCGTCTGGGAGGGCGCCGGACCGGCCGGGAGCCGCGCCCGCACCAGCTACGCGCTCGACGCCCACGCCGGCGGCACGCGGTTCACCTACGAGAACGAGTTCGCGCTGCCGGGTGGCGCGGTCGGCGACGCGGCGGGCAGCGTCGTGGCCTCGCGCGCCGGCAAGGAGGCCGACGCGTCGCTGCAGCGCCTCAAGCAGCTTGCGGAAGCCTGAGCCTGTGGCTCGTCACAAGCTCGGCGTCGCGCTGTTCCTCGCCGCCGCCCTCGCCTCCTTCCTGCTCTCCGTCGGCCTCTGGTTCGCCGCGGAGCGGCAGGAGGGCCTGTTCGTCGGCCTGTGGGTGCCGTCCATCCTCGCGGCGGGCGCCTTCTGGCTCGCGGCCGTCCGGAGCTGAGCGCGTGGAGATCCTGATCGCCGTGGCGGGCGTGCTCGTGATGCTGATGGTCATCGGCGGGATGGTCCTGCTCACGCCGACCGGGACGGAGCCGGTGCGGCGCACCTTCGAGACCGACGGGATGGACGGGGCGGGGCAGGGCGGCCAGCTCAGTCCTCAGCCCGCCCCGGGCCGGGCCGGCCGCGGCTGAGCGGCCGCACGCCCCGCCCACGTGCCTTGACCAGGCCGCTGCGCGCGACTACCCTCCGGCGTGGCAAACGCTTTCCACGACGGAGACCGATGAGCATCGAGGCCCCCATCCGGCGCAGTGCCGCGCCCGACCACGACGGCGTCCGGCGCGTCGTCATCGCCATGAACGGCGTCACGGGCCGGATGGGGATGAACCAGCACCTCATCCGCTCGATCTGCGCGATCCGCGCGGAGGGCGGGTTGCAGGCGGGCGAGACGACGATCTGGCCCGAGCCGATCCTCGTCGGCCGCAGCGAGCGCAAGCTGGCGCGGCTCGCCGCCGAGCACGGGATCGAGCGCTGGACGACCGACCTCGGCGCCGTGCTCGCCGATCCCGAGGTCGACGTCTACTTCGACGCGCAGCTCACCCGGCAGCGCCCGGCGGCCGTGCGCCGCGCGATCGCGGCGGGCAAGCACGTGTACTGCGAGAAGCCGGTCACGGAGACGCTGGACGAGGGGCTCGAGCTCGCCCGGCTCGCGCGCGACGCGGGCATCAAGCACGGCGTCGTCCAGGACAAGCTCTTCCTGCCCGGCCTGCTCAAGCTCGCCGAGCTGATCGAGACCGGCTTCTTCGGCCGCATCCTCAGCGTCCGCGGCGAGTTCGGCTACTGGGTCTTCCCCGGCCCGGTGCCCAAGCCCCAGCGGCCCTCGTGGAACTACCGGGCCGAGGACGGCGGGGGGATCCTCGTCGACATGTTCTGCCACTGGCGCTACGTGCTCGACAACCTCTTCGGGCCCGTGAAGTCGGTCTCCGCGCTCGGCGCGATCCACATCCCCGAGCGTGTCGACGAGCAGGGCGAGCCGTACGCCGTCACGGCCGAGGACGCGGCCTACGCGACGTTCGAGATCGAGGACGGGCCGGTCGTGCAGATGAACTCGTCGTGGTGCGTCCGCGTCGACCGCGACGAGCTGTTCGAGCTCCAGGTCGACGGCACGGACGGCAGCGCGGTCGCCGGCCTGCGCGAGTGCCGCATCCAGTCCGCGGCGGGCACCCCGCTGCCGGTCTGGAACCCCGACATCGCGAGCCCGATCGAGCACCGCGCGCTGTGGCAGCGCGTGCCCGAGCGGCAGGCCTTCGACAACGGCTTCAAGGTCCAGTGGGAGAAGTTCCTCCGCCACGTGGTGCTCGACGAGCCGTTCCCGTGGGGCTTCCTCGAGGCCGCGAAGGGCATCCAGCTCGCCGAGCTCGGGATGCGCTCGTGGCGCGAGCGGCGCTTCGTCGAGGTGCCGGAGCTCACGTTGTGAGGGCGCTGCGGCTCCCGCGCGCAGACGGCACGATCCAGGCGTTCACCCCCGGCGCCGGCGCGCCGTACGACCCGCCGCCCGGGCCGCCGCGCTCGCGCGTCTGCTTCGCGGCGGCGCACGTCGTCGCCGACCCGCTCGCGCCCGGCGACCCGGAGGGCCCGGCGCGGCTGGACTGGGACGCGACGCTCGCCTACCGCCGCCACCTTTGGGCGCACGGCTTCCGCGTCGCCGAGGCGATGGACACGGCGCAGCGCGGCATGGGGCTCGACTGGCCCGCGACGCAGGAGCTGATCCGGCGCAGCGTCGCGGAGGCCGCGGCGACCGGCGGCGGGATCGCGGCCGGCGCCGGGACGGACCACCTGCTGCCCGGCGCGTCGCTCGACGCGGTGGTCGCCGCCTACGAGGAGCAGTGCGCGTTCGTCGAGGGCACGGGCGCCCAGGTGATCCTGATGGCCAGCCGCGCGCTCGCCGGCGCGGCGACCGGTCCCGACGACTACGCGCGCGTGTACGCCCGTGTCCTGGGCGGGCTGGAGCGTCCCGCGATCCTCCACTGGCTCGGCCCGATGTTCGACCCAGCGCTGGCCGGATACTGGGGCGACGCGAGCCTCGACGCGGCGGCCGGGACGATGCTCGAGGTGATCGCCGCCAACGCGGCGAAGGTCGACGGCGTCAAGGTCTCGCTGCTCGACCACGAACGCGAGATCGCGCTGCGCCGCCGGCTGCCCGAGGGCGTGAAGCTCTACACGGGCGACGACTTCAACTACCCCGAGCTGATCGCGGGCGACGAGCACGGTCACAGCCACGCGCTGCTCGGCATCTTCGACGCGATCGCGCCCGCCGCGGCGTCCGCGCTCCAGGCGCTCGACGCCGGCGACCGCGCGGCGTACGACGCGATCCTCGCCCCGACCGTCCCGCTCTCGCGCCACATCTTCGCCGCGCCCACCTACCACTACAAGACGGGCATCGTCTTCCTCGCCTACCTCAACGGCCACCAGGACCACTTCCGGATGGTCGGCGGCCGGGAGTCCGCCCGCTCCGTCACGCACCTCGCCGAGCTGCTCGTGCTCGCCGACGCGGCCCGGCTGCTGGTCGACCCCGAGCTCGCGGTCGCGCGCGCGGCGCCCGTGCTCGAGCTCGCCGGGGTGGCGCAGTGAGCACGGAGCGGATGAGCTTCAATCAGATGACGGCCGACCAGCTCTCGCTGGCGGAGGCCGCGGCGCTGTGCGCGGAGGCCGGCATCCGCTGGTTCGGGCCCTGGCGCCACAAGGTCGCCGAGGTCGGCGCCGCCGAGGCGCGGCGGATCCTCGACGGCCACGGGTTGCGGGTCTCCTCGCTGTGCCGCGGCGGCTTCTTCCTCGCCGCGGACGAGGCGGAGGACAACCGGCGCGCGGTCGAGGACGCGGCGGCGCTCGGCACGGACGTGCTGGTGCTCGTCTGCGGGCCGCCGGAGGGGACGGACGTCGACGGCGCCCGCGCGCGGATCGAGGCGGGCATCGAGCGGCTGCTGCCGCACGCGGCCGAGCACGGCGTGCGGCTCGGGATCGAGCCGCTGCACCCGATGATGATCTCCGAGCGCTCCGCGATCGTGACGCTCGGCGAGGCGCTCGACATGGCGGAGCGCATCGGCTCCGGCGACGTCGGCGTGATCGTCGACGCCTACCACGTGTGGTGGGACCCGCGGCTGTACGAGGAGATCGCGCGGGCGGGAAGGCGGATCCTCGGCTACCACGTCGCGGACTGGCTCGTCCCCACCACGGACCGGCTCCAGGGCCGGGGGATGATGGGCGAGGGCGTGATCGAGTTGAAGCGCATCCGCGCGGCCGTCGAGGCGGCGGGCTACGCCGGCCCGATCGAGGTCGAGGTCATCAACCGCGAGGCGTGGCGCCGGCCCGGCGCCGAGCTCGTCGAGGCCGCACGCGACGCATTCGCGGCGGCCGCTTGATTTCGCCGTCGCCCGGCCAATAGAGTCGCCGCGTTCCCGCCGTTCCCTTCTCACAGGAGTCTCTTGGCATGACGCCCAAGCCCGCCTCGCCCCTGCTCTTCGGCAAGCGCCGCCCCGTCGCGGCGGAGATCGTCGCGCAGTACGAGGGCACGGACACCGAGCTCGATATCAAGTAGGACCGTGGGCGCCCGGCAGGGCCGGGCCGTCCTCATCGTCACGCACGCCCGCGACGACCACGTTCCGCTCGTCGCGGGCGCGCTGGCCGCCCGCGGCGCCGACGCCGTCCGGTTCGACACGGACGGCTACCCGGCGCACGCGCGGGTCGGCTTCGCGATCTCGCGCGGCGTCCCCGAGGTGCGCATCTCCCTCCCCGGCCGCGAGCTCCGCGGCGACGAGGTGGGCGCCGTGCTCTACCGCCACCGCGTGCTGCCGGACGCGCCGGCGGGGATGGACGAGGAGGCGGCGCCGCTCGTCCGCTCCGAGCTGCAGGCCGCACTGGACGGTGCGCTGCTCGCGCTCGACGCGACGTGGGTCAACCACCCGCACGCGAACCGGCTCGCGCGCCACAAGCTGCTCCAGCTCCGGCTCGCGCGCGCCGAGGGCCTGCGCGTGCCCGAGACGACGGTGAGCGCCGATCCGGAGGAGATCCGCGCGCGGTTCCGCGGCTGGGGCGGACGGATGGTGGCGAAGCTCGCGGGCGGGCAGCTGCCGCTGACGGCGGACGGCGAGGCGTACGCGATCTACACGACCCGGGTGGAGGCCGGCGACCTCGCCGACGACGCGGCGCTCGCCGCCTCACCGGCGATGTACCAGGAGGAGATCGCCAAGGCGCACGAGCTGCGCGTGACGGTCGTCGGCGACGAGGTGCTCGCCTGCCGCATCGACTCGCCGGGGGTCGAGGCGGCCCGCGTCGACTGGCGCGCGGCCGGCCGCGGCGCGGTGCCGCACAGCGCGGTCGAGCTCGACGCGACGCTGGCGGACCGGTGCCGCGCGCTGACGCGGCGGCTGGGGCTGCGCATGGCGGGGCTCGACCTGATCGTCACGCCGGAGGGCGAGCCCGTGTTCCTCGAGCTCAACGCCGCGGGGCAGTGGGCGTGGATCGAGGAGGCGACCGGCCTGCCGATCGCGGCGGCGATCGCCGGCGAGCTGCTCGCCGGGGCGCGCGGGTGAGCAGCGCGCTGCCGGCCGGCCCGTACCTCGTGGCGGGCCTCGGGCAGGCGGGGGCGGCGGCGATCGAGGCGCTCCGCGCGGCGCCCGCGTGCGAGCGGCTGCTCGCGTGGGACGCGGCGGGCGCGCCGGGCGTCCACGGTGGCCCGCGCGCGCTGCGCCGGCGCGGCGTGGAGGTCTTCGTGGGCGGCGACGGCGCCGAGGCGCTCGCGGCCGCGGGCGAGCGCACCACCGTGGTGAAGAGCCCCGGCCTGGCGCCGGGCGCGCCGCTGCTGCGCGGCGCGGCCGCCGCGGACCTGGTGGTCTGGGACGAGCTGGAGCTCGGCTGGCGGCTGCGGCGCCATCCGACCGTCGCCGTCACCGGGACGAACGGGAAGTCGACGACCGCGAGGCTGCTCGCGGCGATCCTCGGGCAGTCCGGCCCGCCCGCGGGGAACTTCGAGTTCGGCCCGGCGCTGTGCGCGGCGCCCCGCGACGGGTGGCTCGTCGCCGAGGTCTCGAGCTTCCAGCTCGAGGCCGCGCCCTCCGTGCTCCCGCACGTCGCCGTCCTCACCAACCTCACCGACGAGCATCTCGGGTGGCACGGCTCGCGCGGCGCCTACGCAGCGGCCAAGCGGCGGCTGTTCGTGCGCGAGGACGGGCGCACGGCCGGCACGTCGGTGCTCAACCTCGACGACCCGTTCGGCCGCGAGCTCGCGCGCGAGGTGGCGGCCGCCGGCGGCGCGGTGGTCACGTACGGCGAGCGCCACGGCGCGGACGTCCGGATCGCGGGCGCGCGCTGGAGCGCCGCCGGCGCGACGGTCGTGCTCGACCGCGCGGCGGGCGAGCTGACGCTGACGACCGCGCTCCCCGGCGCACACAACGCCCGCAACGTCGCCGCCGCCGTCGCGGCGGCCGGCGCGCTCGGCCGCCCCGACGCCGAGGTCGCGGCGGCCGTCGCCGCGACGCCGCGGCTGCCCGGCCGGTGGGAGCGGATCGAGGGCGGCCAGCCGTTCGACGTGCTCGTCGACTACGCGCACACGCCCGACGGCGTGCGGGCCGTGCTCGAGGCGGCGCGCGCCCTCGTGGACGAGCGGCCCGGTGCGCGGCTGCGGACCGTGCTCGGCCCCGTCGGGCTCGCCGACCCCGAGAAGGCGGCCGGGATCGGGCGGTGGGCGTCGCGGCTCAGCGACGACGTGATGCTCACGTCCGGCTCCGCGCCCGGGTCGGAGCGCATCCCGCGGCTCGCCGAGCTGCGCCGCGCGTGCGACGGCGGTGCGCGCGTGACGCTGCGGCTGGACCGCCGCGCGGCGATCGCCGAGGCGGTCGGCGCGGCCCGCGAGGGCGACGTCGTCGCCGTGCTCGGCCTCGGCGCGCTCGGCCGCCTGCTGCTCGACCGCCGCGGCACGCGGCTGGCGCACGACGACCGCGAGGCGGCGCGCGCCGCCCTGCGTGCGCGAGGATGGGACCGATGGACGTCGTGATCGCCACGCCGGCGCTCGCCGGGCCCGGTGGGGCGCAGTCCTACGCGCTCACGGCCGGGGAGCACCTCGCCCGGCTGGGCCACCACGTCACGCTCTACGCGCGCGAGCTCGGCCACGTCGCCGGGCAGGCGGTCGAGGCGGGGCTCGCGGTGGCGGGCGGCGAGGCGGCGCTGCCCGACCGCGCCGACGCCGTGATCGGCGGCGTGAGCCAGGCGCTCGCGCTCGAGCTCGCCGAGCGCTACCCCGCGGCGACGCGCCTGTGGGTCGTCCACGGCGACAACCACCAGCTGCCCCCGGCGGTCCCGGGGGTCGTCGCGGCGAGCGTCGCGCTCAACGACCGCACGCGGCGCGTCGCGGCGGCGGTGCCGGGCGGCGGCGAGGTGGTGCGCCTGCGCCAGCCCGTCGACCTGCGCCGCTTCAGCCCGCGGGGCGAGCCGGCGCCCGCGCCGCGCACGGTGCTGCTGTTCGGCAACTACGCCGCGCTCCCGGTGGAGCGGGCGAGCTCGCTGCGCACCGCGTGGGCCGGCGCGGAGCTGGAGTGGCGCACGGCGGGCTGGCCCGACCTGGAGCTCGACCCGGCCGCCGCCATCGCCGACGCCGACATCGTCGTCGGCATCGGCCGTTGCGCGCTGGAGGCGATGGCCTGCGCGCGGCCCGTGTACGTGCACGACCACGCGGGCTCCGACGGCTGGCTCACCCCCGAGCGCTACGCGACGATCGAGGCGGGCGGCTTCGCCGTCTCGCCCGCGCGGCTGCCGCCCGGGCGCGATGAGCTGCGCGCGGACCTCGCCGCCTACGACCCGGCGCTCGGCCGGGCGGGCCAGGACCTCGCGCGCCTGCATCACGACGCGCGCGCCCACGCCGCCGAGCTGGTCGCGCTGATCGAGCGGCTCGCGCCCGAGCCGCTCGCCCTGGACCGCTCGGCGAGCCGCGCGCTGATGCTGATGGCCGAGGCGCAGCTGCGCGCGGAGACGGCCGCCGAGCGCTACCGGATGGAGGCGCGGGAGTGGGCCGCGCGCTTCCAGTCGCTGCACCGCGAGCACGAGGAGATCCGCATCGCCTGGCACGCGGAGTGGGAGGGGGAGCGCGAGCGGCTGCGAGCGGAGGCCGCCGCCGCCGGCGCGGAGGCCGACCGCCGGCTCGCCGAGTTCAAGGCGACACGGCGCTACCGGCTCGGCGCCGTGCTCGCCCGGCCGCTGGACCGGCTGCGCCGCCGGCGCTGACTCAAAGACAGCGCACGACCGGCCCGTCGCGCCGGACGTGCCGCAGCAACACGTCGTACGCAGGCCGCCGCCCGCCGCGCGGGCCGATGAACGCGGAGTCCCAGTTCGTCACGGGGTTCGGCGCCTGCCAGTGGTAGAAGTAGACGCGCCGGATCCGCGGGCTCAGGCACGCGAGCTTCAGCGTGTGGCGCGTCGCGCGCCGCTGGTGGCGCTGCCCATAGCGGAACTCGCGCGCGACGCGCGTCCCCTTGTACTCGCGCCGCAGCACGACGCCGCCCGTCTCCGTGAACCACACCTTCCCGCGGCCCGTGACGGCGAGGAGCGTGCTCGTCCCGCTCGAGCGCGACTGGTTCGCGTCGACGTAGTTGTGCAGGCCCCAGATCCGCGGGCGGTGCCGCGCGTGCCGGCGGAAGGCGGCCACCCACGCCGCCATCCCGCCCGTGTCGAGCACGTCGGCGGCGACGACGTGGCAGCTCGGGCACTCGCGCACGATCGCGTCGAAGTACTGCGCCGCGCGGCGCGGCCGGGTGTCGGTGAGCGACGCGGGGTGATTGGCCTCGTTCCAGGTGACGAAGTCGCGGACGGCCGGATAGCGCTCCCGGAAGGAACGGAACGCGCGGGCGAAGCGGCGCCCGCCCGGCAGCGTCTTCGCCCACTTGCGGGAGCGCCAGGAGTGGCCGAAGCCGATCAGCGGCCGCATGCCGGCGGCCTCGACCCCGGCCATCCACGCGTCGAGCCTGGCGCGCTGGTTGTCGTCCTTCAGCACGTCCCACGGAGCGATGTAGCGCGCGTGGCGCAGCCCGAGCTTCACGAGCAGCGGGCTGTCGAACATGCTCGCCTTCTGCTCCCCGATCCCGAGCCGGACCGTGCGTGCCGGCGCGGAGGGCGCTGCCGCAGCGAGCGCGACCAGCAGCAGGGCGAGGGCGAGCGGCGTCCGAGGCATGGCACCACTCGAACGCGCGAGCCGGTCGAACGATGCGGTCAGCCCGCCGTGCGGCGCGCGGTGGTCCGCCGCGGGACCAGCCGGTGCGGGAGCACGACCTCGCCCGCCGCCTCGCCGGCGCCGGCGAGGATGTACCGGGCGGCGACCGCCCCGAGGTCGTAGAGCGGCAGGTTCACCGTGGTGAGCTCGACGAAGCGCGCCGGCCGCGTGTCGTCGATCCCGGCGACGGAGACCTCGCCGGGCACGTCGACCTCGGCGTGGCGCAGCGCGGTGAGCACGCCGATCGCGGCCTCGTCGTTCGCGGCGACGACCGCGTCGGGGAGCGGGCGCGTGCCGAGCAGCTCGCGCCCGGCGGCGAGGCCCGACTCGAAGTCGAAGCCTCCGGGGACGCGCAGGCCGGCCTCGAGCCCGGCCGCCTCCATCGCCGCGCCGAAGCCGCGGGCGCGCTCCATGCTCGTCGCGAGCCCCTCGGGCCCGGCGACGTACGCGATCCGCCGGTGCCCGAGCGAGATCAGGTAGTCCGTGACGTCGTAGGCCGCGCCCGCGTTGTCGACGTGGACGAGGTGGGCGGGGAACTCGCGCCGGGCGAGCGCGACGACGCGCGCGCCGGCGGCGCCGACCTCGGCGTCGAGCGCCGCGTTCTCCGCGCTCTCGGGCGTGCCGCTCCCGGCGAAGACGAGGCCGACCGCGTGGTACTCGCGCAGCGCGCGCACGTACTCGACCTCGGCCTCGGGGCGGCGGTCGGCGTTGCAGACCATCACGAGGTAGCCCATCCGCCCGGCGACGTCCTCGACCCCGCGGGCGATCTCGGCGAAGTACGGGTCGACGATGTCGTTGACGATCACGCCGATGATCCGGCTGGAGCGCTGGACGAGCGCCTGGGCGAGCGCGCTCGGGGCGTAGCCGAGGTCGGCCGCGGCCGCGAGCACGCGGGCGCGCGTGGCCTCCGAGACGGGGTGCGTGGAACCGTTGAGCACGCGGGACGCGGTGGCCACGGACGTACCCGCACGACGGCTGATGTCGGCCAGCGAGGCGATGGGGCGAGTTTGCCATGCGACCCCTCCCCGTGCCACTCTTGACAGCGCGTATTTCGCTCCCTAGCGTGACGGAAAGCGTTATCCATACGCTTGGACCGAGGAAGAGGAGAACCCGTGCAAGAGCTCCAGCAGCGCGCCGTCTGGGACGGCAAGATCTTCGTCGACGGCGAGTTCCGCGCGCCCGGCGGCGGGGCGACGCTCACCGTCCTCGACAAGGCGGCGCAGGAGCCGATCGGGAAGGCCGGGGTCGCCTCGGCCGAGGACCTCGACGCCGCGGTGAAGGCGGCAAAGGCCGCGCAGCCGGCCTGGGCCGCCGAGCCCTACGACGTGCGCGCCGGCATCCTCCGCGCCGCGGCCGCGCAGCTCGGCGAGCGCGCCGACGAGATCACCGCCCTGATCGTGCGCGAGACCGGCTCGATCGCGGGCAAGGCGGCCTACGAGGTCGGCGGCGCGCAGAACGAGCTCCACGAGGCAGCTGGTCTCACCTCCCGCGCAGCCGCGGAGATCATCCCCTCGCACGCCGCGGGCCGCGAGAGCTTCGTCCAGCGCATCCCGCGCGGCGTCGTCGGCTGCATCACGCCGTGGAACTTCCCGCTGATCCTCGGCATGCGCGTCGTCGCGCCGGCGCTCGCGCTCGGCAACGCCGTGGTGCTGAAGCCCTCGCCCGAGACGCCGATCAGCGGCGGCCTCCTGCTCGCCGAGGTCTTCGCGGCGGCCGGGCTGCCCGCCGGGCTCCTCCAGGTCGTCCCCGGCGACGTCGAGGTCGGCGAGGCGCTCGTCGCGCACCCCGGCGTGTCGATGATCCACTTCACGGGCTCCACCCGCACGGGCCGCAAGATCGCGGAGGTCGCGGGCCGCGAGCTCAAGCACTGCTCGCTCGAGCTCGGCGGCGACAACGCGCTCGTCGTGCTCGACGACGCCGACGTCGAGCACGCCGCGATGATCGGCGCCTGGTCCGCCTGGCACTACCAGGGCCAGACGTGCATCACCGCCGGCCGGCACATCGTCGCCCGCCCGCTCTACGACCGCTACGTGGAGGCGCTGGCCGAGCGTGCGCGGGCGATCGCCGTCGGCGACCCGACGGACGAGTCCAACGGCCTCGGCCCGATGATCAACGAGGCGCAGCGGGACCGCGGCAAGGCGATGCTCGACGACGCGGTCGCCGCCGGCGCCAGGGTCGTCGAGGGCGGCTCGCACGACGGGTTGTTCTTCCGCCCGACGGTCGTCGTCGACGTGCCCACGGACTCGGACCTGTGGCGCGAGGAGATCTTCGCGCCGGTCGCCCCGGTGATCCCCTTCGACACCGACGAGGAGGCCGTCGCGCTCGTCAACGACACGCAGTACGGGCTCGTCAACGGCGTCGTCTCCGGCGACGTCGAGCGCGGCCGCCGGCTGGCGGAGCAGTGCCGCTCCGGCATGGTCCACGTCAACGACTCCACGTGCCTCGACGAGGCGCACGCACCGTTCGGCGGGCTCGGCGCCTCCGGTCTCGGCGGCCGCGCGGGCGGCGAGTCCAACCTGGACGAGTTCACGGAGAAGAAGTGGCTCTCCGTCCAGCGTGGCCAGGTGGAGTACCCCTACTGATGCCCGACCCGGATGTGCTGATCGTCGGCGCCGGCCCGTCCGGCGCCGTCGCGGCGAAGCGGCTCGCGGAGGAGGGCTTCGCGGTCACCGTGCTCGAGCAGGGCGACTGGCCCGACTACGGCAAGGCGCGGCCCGAGGCGGCCGACTTCGACATCACCGCCACGCGCGACTGGGCGTGGGACCCGAACGCGCGCGCGGGCAAGGCGGACTACCCGATCGACGACTCGGAGTCCGACATCACCGCGCTGATGTGGAACGGGGTCGGCGGCGGCACGATCGTCTACGCCGCGCAGTGGCAGCGCAACATGCCGTCGGACTTCCGCGTGCGCTCGCTCGACGGGATCGCCGACGACTGGCCGCTCACCTACGAGGAGCTCGAGCCCTACTACGTGCGGGTGGAGAAGGACTTCGGGATCTCCGGCGTGGCGAACGACACCGCGTTCCCGCCCGGCGAGGGCCCGCCGCTGCCGGCGGTGCCGCTCGGCCCGGCCGGCCGCAAGGTCGCCCGCGCCCACAACGAGCTCGGGTGGCACTGGTGGCCGGCGCCCAACGCGATCGCCACCCGCGCCTACGGCGCGCTCAGCCCGTGCGTGCAGCGCGGCGTGTGCCTGAAGGCGTGCAAGGACCGCGCGAAGGGCACGGTCGACATCACGCACTGGCCGGTCGCGCAGGACGCGGGCGTCGAGCTGATCACGAAGGCGACGGTGCGCGAGGTCACGACGAACGCCGAGGGGCTCGCCACCGGCGTCGTCTACCTCGACGACGAGGGCGCCGAGCACGCGCTGCGCGCCGGCGTCGTGATCCTCGCCGCCAACGGCATCGGGACGCCGCGTCTGCTGCTGATGTCCGGCGCGCCCGACGGCCTGGCGAACTCGAGCGGGCTCGTCGGCAAGCGGCTGATGATGCACCCGTTCGGGACCGTGGTCGGGCTCTTCGAGGACGAGCTGGAGAGCTGGCAGGGCCCGTGGGGCCAGTGGCTGCATTCGCTCGAGTTCTACGAGACGGACGAGTCGCGCGGGTTCGTGCGCGGCGCGAAGTGGGGGCTGCAGCCGACCGGCGCGCCGCTCTCCATGACGACGTCGTATCCGTGGGGCGCGGAGAACCCGATCTGGGGCCCGGGTTTCCACGAGGGGTTCGCGAAGCGCTTCGGCCGCTCGGCGATGTGGGGCATCATCGCGGAGGACCTGCCGGAGGAGTCCAACCGCGTCGTGCTCGGCGACGGCACCGACCGGCACGGCATCCGCGGGGCGAAGATCGTCTACGAGATGTCGGAGAACTCGACCCGGCTCATGCACTTCCACGAGGAGCGTGCGGCCGAGTCGCTCCGGGCCGCGGGCGCGTACGAGACGGTCATCGCGCCGCAGATCCGCGCCACGGGCTGGCACCTGCTCGGGACGGCGAAGATGGGCACCGATCCGGCGACCTCCGTGGTCGACGCCTGGGGGCGCACGCACGACGTGCCGAACCTGTTCGTCTTCGACGGCTCGGTGTGGCCGACGTCGGCGGGCATGAACCCGACCGCGACGATCGCCGCGATGTCCCTGCGGATGACCGAGGCGCTGATCGCGTCGCGGCGCGAGCAGGCGGTGGCGGCATGACCGTGGTGCTCTTCGACGCCGAGGCGCGCGCGAAGCTGGCCGCGCTGGCCGACGCGCTGATCCCGGCCGGCAACGGCATGCCGAGTGCGAGCGAGGCGGGCGTCGCCGGCGAGTGGCTCGACGCGATCCTCACCGCCGACCCCGGCTTCGCCGGGCCGCTGGCGGCCGTGCTGGAGCACGCCGACGTCGCCGACCCCGAGGGCGCGCTGCGCAAGATCGAGACGACCGATCCCGGGGGCTGGGGCGCGCTGACCACCGTGGTGGCCGGCGCCTACTTCCTCAACCCCGAGATCGCCCGGCGGGTCGGCTACCCCGGCCGCCGCGCGATCCCGATCGACGCCGACGCCGAGCCCGACTGGGCGCAGGACGGCCTGCTCCAGTCGGTCAAGGCGCGGGGCCCGGTCTACCGGCCGACGCCCTAGGCCGCGACGGGCTGGACCGCGGGGGAGCGGCCGGCGAGGACGCCGCCGTCGATCGGGAGCGTCGTGCCGGTGATCCAGCCCGCGTCGTCGCCGGCGAGGAACAGGATCGCCTCGACGACGTCGCCGGGCCGGCCGCGGCGGCCGAGCGGGTGGAAGCCGTCGACGGAGTCGAGCACGGCCTGGGCCTCCTCGGGCGAGAGGAAGCGCTCGTAGGCGGGCGTCTCGACGAACGCGAGCGCGACGGTGTTGACGCGGATGTTCTCCGCCGCGAGCTCGACGGCGAGGTTCTTCGCCAGCACGTGGCGGCCCGCCTGGGCGGCCGAGTAGGCGCTCGTCGGCGTCGTGGCGATCGCGTCGACGGCCCACATCGAGCCGACGTTGACGATCGCGCCGCCGCCCTGCTCCTTCATCGCCGCGGCCGCGGCCTGGGAGACCCAGTAGGTCGGCCGGAGGATCGAGCCGAGCGCCTCCTCGAAGTGCTCCTCGGTCTGCTCGAGGAACGGCACGATCCGGAAGATGCCGGTCGAGTTGACGAGCACGTCGACGCGGCCGAAGCGCTCCACTGCAGCGGCGACGAGCGCCTGCGCCTGCTCGCGCGTGGTGACCTGGCCGGCGTGGATGTGGACGCGCTCGCCGCTGGGATCGAGCGCGGCCTGCGCGGCGGAGTAGGCGCTGGTCGGCGTCGTGGCGATCGCGTCGACCGCCCACATCGAGCCGACGTTCACGATCGCG
>JBEVIG010000079.1:0-9429 GCA_040510855.1 Solirubrobacteraceae bacterium | reverse complement strand
CCGGCGCGCAAGCGGATGCCGCGCGAGCGCCAGTCGATCACGCACAAGTTCTCGCTCGGCGGCCACGAGGGCTACATCACGGCCGGCATGTACGACGACGGGACGGTCGGGGAGATCTTCCTGACCGACATCGGCAAGGAGGGCTCGACCCTCCGCGGCATGATGAACTCGTTCGCGACCGCGATCTCGCTCTCGCTGCAGTACGGCGTGCCGCTCGAGACGCTCGTGCGCAAGTTCGCCTACATGCGCTTCGAGCCGGAGGGGATCACCACCAACCCGGAGATCCCGTTCGCGAAGTCGATGCCCGACTACATCATGCGCTGGCTCGCGTCGCGGTTCCTCGACGCCGACGTGCACGAGGACCTGGGCATCCTCACGCCCGAGGTCCGCGCGCGGCGCACGGGCGAGGACGTCGCGTCCGCGCACGCGGGCGGCACGAACGGCGCGGCGACGGGGCCGCAGCCCGACGTCCCGACCGCGGGCGCCCAGGGCGCGCCGCCGGCGCCGCCGGTCCAGCCGGGCGACGTCCAGCCGGCCGCGGCCGCGCTGACCGACACCCCGCCCGTCCACCCGGCGCGGATGGTCGGCCTCGACCTCGGCCCGGCGTGCACGCAGTGCGGCGGGATGATGCAGCGCACGGGCTCGTGCTACACGTGCTCGAGCTGCGGCAACAACACCGGCTGCGGCTGATCCTGGGGATCGAGATTGCGATCGCCCGGCCTCGGCCGGGCGATCGTCGTCACGCGATGGGCGCCTGGGCGGGCCCTGCCGCCGAGCGGCGTCCGGCGTGCTCGGCCACGCGGTCGGCGATGTAGGCCGCGTCGTCCTCGACCCAGCCCAGCAGCGCCGAGCCGCGCGTGTGCTGCCACGGCAGGCCGAGGAAGAACAGCCCCGGCGCGCTCGTGACGCCGCGGCGGTGCAGCACGTGGCCGGCGTCGTCGAACACCGGCGCCTTGACGAGCGAGTGATCCAGCCCGAATCCGGTCGCCCAGATGACCGCGTGCGGCTGCACGCGCCCCCCGTCGGCGAACGTCACCTCTCGACCCTCGACCCGCTCCGTGCGTCCGTGCAGGTGGATGCCGTGCCGGCGCCGCGCCGCCCGCGGGCTGGAGCCGATCAGCGTCTCGCGGTACTGCATCCGCTGCCCGACGCGCGAGCGGACCGTGACCTGCATCAGCCGCGCCGCCTGCAGATAGGTGAACAGGTCACGGCCGAGGACGCGCTGGGGCAGCGGCGTCTGCCGCGACCCGACCGAGAGGTGCACCTCGCGATGGCGAGAGAGCTCCTCGGCGATCTGGTAGCCGGTGTTCCCGCCGCCGACGACGAGCACCGGCCCGGCCGGGATCTGGCTCGGGGACCGATACTCGACGCTGTGGAACTGGACGATCGCGGGATCGAGCCCTGCCGCGACGGGCGGGATGCGCGGCACCTGGAACGGGCCCGTGGCGATCACGACCTGGTCGGTCTCGTACGTCCGGTCGTCGAGCCGGACGCGGTAGCCGCCCCGCTCGTCGGGCTCGACGGCGCGCACGCGGCTGTCGACCTCCACCGGCAGCTCGAAACGCCGCGCGTACGCCTCGAGATACGCCACGACGGCATCGCGCCCCGGGTAGGAGTCCGGCTCGCCGGGGAACGGCATCCCGGGCAGGCTGTCGAAGCGGACCGGCGTGAACAGCTTGAGCGAGTCCCAGCGCTCTCGCCACGCCGCCGCCGGCGTCGCCGCGGCTTCGAGGATCGTGAATCGCCGCCGTTGCTGCGCGAGGTGGTAGCCGATCGCCAGACCGGCCTGGCCGCCGCCCACGACGACGACGTCGAGCGGCTCGCCCTCCGCGGATCGTTCTCCGGCCATGCCCGACGCTAACCGCGGCTCGCCGCGCCACGCAAGCGGGAGCGTCTGGCTCGGTCCGCGTCCTGTCCGTAGCGAGGGCGTGCTACAAAGCGGCGCAGGCCTTCCTCGGCGGTCCCCGGCGATCGAGCGAGCGGTCTTCCGGTCATGAACGAGCGCCAGCCCGTGGCCGCCGGCGCGGCCGCCACCTTCCTGTTCGCCGACATCGCCGGCTTCACGGCCCTGACCGAGGCCCACGGGGACCAGCAGGCGGCCGATCTGGTCGGCGAGTTCTGCGACGCCGTCCGCTCCGAGCTGCCGGCCAGCGGCGGCACGCACGTCAAGACGATCGGCGATGCCGTGATGCTGCGCATCCCGGACCCGGGCGCGGCCGTGCTGCTCGGGCTGACGATCACGCACGAGCTGATGCAGGGCCACGGCGCGCCCGCGGTCCGTGTGGGGCTGCATCACGGCCCGGCGATCGAGCGCGACGGCGATTACCTCGGGGCCGCGGTCAATCTCGCGGCACGCGTGTCGGGCGAGGCGAGCGGGGGCGAGGTCCTGCTCACCGGCCAGACCGCCGCGCTGGCCCCGCAGCTCGACGGCGTGTTCTACGAGCCGCGCGGCCGGCAGGCGCTGCGCAACGTGCGCGGGCCCGTCGAGCTGTTCGCCGCCGTGCGGGCCGCTGAATCACGCCACGGCGGCCTTCCCTGCGATCCCGTCTGCCGGATGGTCGTCGATCCCGAACGCGCCGCCGGGCGACTGGTCTACGAGAACACGGCGTACTTCTTCTGCACGCTCGCGTGCGCGGCCGAGTTCGCGTCCCACCCGGACCGCTTCACCACGGGGCTGAGCGGCCCATGAGCCGGCCGCGGCCCATCGATCCGATCGGTTCCATCGGCTGGGCCGAGCGCACCGGGGGAAGGCTGACCACGCGGGAGTGCCTGACCCTCGCCCGGCCGCTGCTGCGGGCGGAGCTCCACATCCTCGCCGGCCGTCTCGCGATGGCGCTCCGGATGCACTCGGGACGCCGGAGCTCCGTCGATCCGGCGAGCCTGGCGCCTCCCGACTCCTCGCTCGCACGAGAGGCCGAGGTCGCCGCGCAGGACCTCCTGACGCCGGTGCTCCTCAACCACTCCAGTCGTGCCTACACGTGGGGCGCGGCCATCGCCGCACTCCACGAGATCACGTTCGACCGTGAGCTCCTGTACCTGGCTGCGATGTTCCACGACACCGGGATCCCGAGCCCGGTGCCCGAGGTCGACTTCACGGTCCGCAGCGCCGCGCTGGCCCGCGAGTTCACCGACGGCCACCACGTGCCTGCCGACAGCCGCGAGCTCGTGGCGAACGCGATCGCCTTGCACTACTCCCCCGGCGTCGGCCTCGAATCCGGAGCCGAGGCCTACCTCCTGTCCGCCGGCGCAGCCGTCGACGTGTTCGGCCTGCGCAGCGACGAGATTCCCGATGCGGTCCGCCAGAGGGTCGTCCAGGAGTACCCGCGTCTGGGTTTCAAGCGGGAGTTCGCCGGGCTGCTCCGAGCCGAGGCCGAGCAGGTCCCTCGTGGCCGCGCCTGGTACCTGCACCGCTTCGCCTTGAGCGACCTGAGCATCCGCCTCGCCCCCTTCCGGGGTTGATCCGGAAGCTCGGCGGTCCGGGCAACCGGCCAACCACGGGCCGCCGGCCCGGGTCATCTCCCCTGCCATCCACGTCAGAAGGAGATCGGCCATGCCCCGCAGGTTCAGCTTCGCCAACGTCACGTCCGCCCTCGCGCTCTTCGTCGCGCTGGGCGGCACGGCGACCGCCGCGGTCACGCTCGACCGCGACAGCGTCGGCTCGGTCCAGATCGCGAAGGACGCCGTCCGCTCCCCGGAGATCGAGGCGGGCGCGGTCCGCAGCTCCGAGCTGCGGGACGGCGGCATCGCGCTCCGCGACATCGCGGACGACGCCCGCGAGGCCCTCGAGGGCGACCAGGATCCCGAGGCGAGCCTGCGCTGGGCGAAGGACGACGCGGTGGACGTCCCGCACTGCGACTCCGGCAACTACATGGCGTGCCCGAACCTGCTCTCCGTCCGGCTCACCCCCGGCAGCTGGCTGGTCCAGTCCACATTCGGGCTCGACGGCAACCCCATCGGCATGAACAGCCACTGCGGGCTCGTCCTGGACGACTTCATCCCGGTCGACGAGGCCGCCGTGCTGGGCGGGCCTCCGGGCTGGTCGAGCGAGCAGATGGCGCTCAGCGGCGTGGCGACGATCGCACCGGAGGACGGGCCGCAGCGGGTGGCGCTGCGCTGCAACGAGCGCGACGACGCCTCGCTGGAGCTGAACTGGGCGAAGCTCACTGCACTCGAGGTCAGCTCGGTCACCCAGCAGTGAACGCCGGCCAGCGGACCGAGCGCGCGATCTCGACCCCGTCTCGAGCCTTGGCGCGACCTGGCAGCGACTTGACCACCTCCACGGTGGTCAACTCGCCCCACCCTGTCACTCAGCGATCCCGATCGCTCACGGTTCGTGGACACAGTCCGCATCGTCACCTGCGTCACGCGCCTGCCCGCCCAAGCGCCGCTTCGCGCTAGCTCGCCCCACGAGCTCCGCTGACCGACTGGGCGCCCGTTCAGGGAGCGGCCATGGGCGGGACGAGCGGCTTGTAGAGGCGGAGCCGCTTCCCGGTGGTCGTCGAGATCAGCGGGCGGTCGCCCAACGGCGCGGCGAGCGTGATCGTGCGGGGCGTGGGGCGTGAGTCCGCCGTTCGCAAACCGGCCGGGACCTCGGCCACGATCGCGACCTCGACGCGGTCCGGAAGCTCCACGACCTCTGCGGCTGCGAACACGCCGCCACCGCCCGCGTCCCACCAGAGCTCGATCTCGTTGGGTGTCCCGCCCGGCCGCCAGCCGTGGAGTGGCGGGCAGTCGTGCGTGGTCTGCTCCGTGGCGATGACACGCGTCCGCACGCGCGGCCCGTAGCGCTCGCGGAAGTACTCGCGATGATCGGTGCGCTTCGTGATCAGGAAGATGCGCACGAGGTTGCGCCGTTCGTCGACCAGCGTTGCCTCGACGTCAAAACCGTCGGCGTCATGTCCGCCGTGCTGCGCCGCACGCCCGATCCGCTCCAGCTGCCGGTAGCTGAGGGGGACGATCCTTGTCCGAAAGTTGTCCGGGAAGAGGACGAGGCGCTTGAGCGCGGCGGTGTGCTCCACCCGGTCGCGAGTGAGCTGCTGCACGAGATACGGCCCGCGGGGCCAGTCGTCCTGGATCGTGCGGCCGCCGTCGAGATCCTTGTGCCTGCGCAGGTACCGGCGGGCCGCGTCCCCGATGTCGAGCCGGTCGCGGACGCGCAGGTACTCCTTCTCGCGGGGTGTCACTGGAAACCAGTGGCCGTAGTGCCACAGACCGCGGCGCACCAGCTTCCGGATGTAGGCCTCGTCGGCTCGAAAGCCCATGGCCTTCCGAGCCTCGACGTATCTGTCCATGGGCCGGTGCTTCTCCTCCGGCGGCAGCCGGACGCACATCCGCCCGGGAACCGCTTGCGCGCCCGTCCCCGACGGGGCGCCAAGGACGACGAGGGTCGCCAGCACGACCGCGATGCCGATCAGCTTCACGGGCGGCACCGTAGCCCCGATCCGAACGCGCAGCACATGCGACTACTACGAATGCGTGAGCCGGGCGTCACGACGCGCTCGCCCGCTACCGTCAGCGCGCCGCTCATGCGCCGCCTGCTGCCCGCCATCGCCGTCCTCGCGCTCGTGCTGCCCGCGTCCGCCCACGCGGAGACCGCGAAGGACCTGCGCAAGGAGGTCACGCGCGTCGCCGACCGCGCCGCGGCGCAGTGGGCAGGGCTGGTGACGCCGCGGAACGTGTTCCAGAACCCCTGGCCGGCCGACGCCGCCGTCCACAGCTCGTTCGTCCCGCCCGGGCTCGCGCTCGGCGTGCACGCGGCGGGCCTGCGCACACGCGACGAGCGCCTCGTCGCGGCGGCAGAGCGGACCTGGCCCAACGCCGTCGCGCCGGAGCGGGCGAGCGCGTTCGACATGCTCGCCGCCGCCTACGCGTACCGCACGCTGGAGCTCACGCCCGCCCGGAAGGCCCAGCTCGCGAGCTACCTCGGCCGCTACGGCATCCCGCCGAACGGCGCCGTCTGCATCACGGACCCCCGCTGTTACAACAACCTCAGGCTGGTCGACGCGGCGGCCGTGCTCGCCATCACCGGCGCCGGGATCCGCGCCGCCGACCCCGCCGGCCGGCTCGCCGACCCGCGCGCGGCCCGCGCCGCCGCCCGCGCGATCGTCAACCGCCGCGTGCCCGAGGTCGCCGACTTCGGCCTCCGCGCCACCGAGGCGGGCGCTAGCCGCCGCGGCACCGTCCTCTCCGACCCGCCGTCGGACCCGACCGCCTACCACGCGCTCTCGGCGTTCATGCTCGACCGCGCGGTGCGCGAGCTCGGGCCGGGCGCCGCGAAGGCCGCGAAGCGCGCCCGCCGCGCCACGCTGGAGGCCCTCGCCGTGCTCGTCTCGCCCGCCGGGAACGCGAGCTATCTCGGCCGCGGCCAGGACCAGGTCTGGGTCCCGGCCATGACGGCCGCCGCGCTCGCCGCCGGCGCCCGCGCCTTCCCGGCGCGCGCTCCGCGCTACCTCCGCGCCGCGCGCGCGGCGCTCCGCCGGCTGGAGCGCCTCCATGCCACGCGCGACCGCGGCCTCGACGTCGTCCCCGGCGCGAGCCGCCGCACCACGACCGCCGGCCTCGACCCGTACGTGCACACCGTCGCCTACAACGGGCTCGCGCTGTTCGCGCTCACCGCCGCCCGCGACGCCCTCCGCCGCGTCCCGGGCCGCACGCGCGTCCGCAAGCCGCCCGCCGCCCGGCCGCTCGCGGTGAGCGACCCCGGCGCGACCGGCCTCGGCATCGTCTCCGACGGGCGCACCTGGATGGCCGTCCACGCCATCCGCCGCAACACGAGCGACCTGCGCCACGACCTCGGCCTGCTCGCGCTCGAGCGCCGCGCCGGGCGCCGCTGGCGCGACCTGCTCGCCGCGCGCCCGCGCACGGAGACCACGGCGGAGACGGCCGCGCCGATGCTGCTGCGCGACGGGATCGCGCTCGCGCCGACGGGCCACGACCTGCGGGTCCGCACCGGCCGCGTGCGCTTCACCGCCGACTACCGGCAGGGCCGCAAGCTGGTCCGCCGCGTCACGCTGACCTACGCGCTCACCCGCAAGGGCGCCCGCTTCACGCTCTCCGGCGCCAAGCGCGGCGACGTCTTCCGCCTCCTGGCCTTCACGCCCGCCGGCACCGGGCGCGGCCGAAAGCGGGGCCTCGACGCCGCGGGCGCGCGCTGGCGCTTCGACCGCCCGGTCGCCGTCCGCCGCCTCGCGGGCTACAACTCAGCCCCTGTGGAGCGACTCGACGCGATCGAGGCCGTCGTGACGGTGCCCCGGTCGGGCCGCTTCCGGATTTCTCACGGAAGCGCGGTCCGATAAGGGACGTCCTGGGTTCATACCCCTCGACCCCCTCCCCAGCCCTGCCGATGACCACTGAGAGACTCCCCTTCCACACCGCCGTGCCCCGTTCCCTGCGCCCCGCCCTGCTCGTCCTCGCCGTCCTGCTCTGCCTCGCCGCCCCGGCGGCCGCGAAGGCCTACACGATCGGCATGTCCGACCAGAAGGTCGGCATGTGGCAGGACCCCCGCTTCGCCAAGCTCGGCATCAAGCAGGTCCGCCTGCTGATGGCTTACGACAACGTCCTGCGCCGCGACTTCTCGCGCTACGACGCGTGGATGACCGCCGCCCACCGGCGCGGCGCGGACGTCCTCGTGACGATCGACCGCGACATCGGCTCCTACACGCGGATGCCGTCGCTCAAGCAGTACCGCAAGGTCGTCCGCATCCTCCGCAAGCGCTACCCGTGGGTCGACACGTACGGCGCGTGGAACGAGGCCAACCACGTCAAGCAGCCGACCTACCGCAAGCCCAAGCGGGCGGCGCAGTACTACAACATCCTCCGCGAGGAGTGCGCGGGCTGCACGATCCTCGCCGCCGACCTGCTCGACTCGAAGAACATGCTCTCGTGGGTCGCGGCCTTCAAGCGGTACGCGAAGCGCCCGAAGCTCTGGGGCCTGCACTCGTACCAGGACAGCAACCACTTCCGCCCGCTCTCCCAGACCTACACCCGCGCGCTGCTCCGGGCCGTCAAGGGCGACCTGTGGCTCACGGAGGCGGGCGGCATCGTCCGCTTCGGGACCCGCTACCGCGGCGGCAAGGCCGGCGAGCGGCACGCGGCACGCGCCATGAAGCGCACGTTCAAGATCGCCGGCAGCAGCCGGCGGATCAAGCGCCTCTACCTGTACCACTGGGACGCGGACCCGAAGTTCCGCAGCTGGGACTCCGCGTTCGTCGACAACCGCGGGCGCGCACGGCCGACGCTCGAGATCCTGCGCCGCCAGATCAACAGGCAGCGCCGCCGCGCGAACGAGCCGACCGTGCCCGCGCTGGGCAAGAAGCGCGGGAAGCAGCTGCCGCTCTAGGCCGCCGCGGCCAGGACCTCCGCCGCGGCGCGCTCGCCGGACGAGACCGCCCCGTCCATGTAGCCGTTCCAGACGGTCGCGGTCTCGGCGCCGGCCCAGTGCACGCGGCCGACGGGCCGGCGCAGGGCGGGCCCGAAGCCCGTCCATCCGCCCGGCGGCAGGTAGGCGCCGTAGCAGCCGCGGCTCCACTCGTCCTCGCCCCACGCCCGGTCGACGTAACGCTCGGGGGAGAGCGCCCGCGCCCCGAAGAAGCGGGCGAAGGCGGTGAGCACGGTCGTGCGGCGGTCCTCGACCGCCATCCGCATCGCGGCCTGCGCCGCGCGCGCCTCGAAGAAGCCGAGGAGCACCCCCGGCCGGCCGCCCGGCGGCGAGTTGTCGTAGACGACCTTCACCGGTCCGTCGAGCGCCGCCGCCTGGCCGGAGAGCCCGTCGGCGCGCCAGAACGGCTCGTCGTAGACCGCCATGCACTTCACGACGCTGCCCATCGCCATCCGCTGCACGAGCCCGACGCGGTCGTAGGGCAGGGCGGGCGTCCACGCGATCGCGGCGCCGAGCGGCACCGGCACGGCGACGATCGCCCGCGCCGCGCGGACCTCGCCCCCGTCCGAGCGCAGCGTCACCCCCGCGTCGTCCTGCGCGATCGCGCGCACGGGAGCCTCCAGCACCACGTCCAGCCCCTCGGCCATCCGCTCCGAGATCAGCTGCGTGCCGCCGACGAGGCGGTCCTGCTGCGCGCCGTCCTCCGTGTCGAGCAGCGTCTCGAGCTTCCCCGCCGAGTGGATGTAGAAGAGCACGTGGAGCAGGGACGGCTCCGTCGCGTCGATCGCCCACACCGCCTCGAGCGCGAGCCGGAGCATCGCCCGCGCCGACGGCGCCCGCACGTTGCGGCGGAGCCAGGTCTCGAACGTCTGCGCGTCCCACCGCTCGGCGCGGCGGGCCGTCCACGGCGCGTCGAGCGGCACGCCGCGCGCCATCAGGTTGAGCCGCGCCATCGCCTGGCCGAGGTCGGCCAGCGCGACGGGGTTCATCGGCGGGATCGTCCCGCGGTAGCGGTCGACCTTCTCCCCCGCCGCGAACAGGAACTCGCCCTC
>JBEVIG010000078.1:0-9161 GCA_040510855.1 Solirubrobacteraceae bacterium | reverse complement strand
GGGAACATGGGCTGGCCGTACTGCATCGCCGACAACAAGCCGTACGTGGACTGGACGTGGCCCAGCGGCCCGTCCGGCGCGCCGTTCGACTGCGCCAACGGCCCGGTCAACGACTCGGCCTGGAACACCGGGCTGAGCCAGACGCCGCCCGCCAAGCCGGCGCGGCTCTACTGGCCGTACGGCACCTCGCCCGACTTCCCGCAGATCCCGAACGGCAACGGCCGCACGGCGATCGCCGGCCCGACGTACCACTACGACGCGGCGAGCCCGTCCGAGGTCAAGTTCCCGCGCTGGTACGACGACAAGGTCTTCTTCGCCGACTGGTCGCGCGACTGGGTGGCGACGCTCGAGCTCGACGCCCAGGGCAACCCCGCCCCGAACGGGATCACGGAGTTCATGCCGCTCGCCGACTTCCGCCACGTCCAGGACATGGCGTTCGGCGCCGACGGCGCGCTGTACGTGCTCGAGTGGGGCCGCGACTTCAACTACGCGGGCGCGGGCATCAACCCCGACTCCGGCCTGTACCGGATCGAGTACGCCAAGGGCAACCGTTCGCCGGTGGCCGAGGCGAGCGCCGACAAGGACTCCGGCCCGGTCGGCCTGACCGTCAATTTCTCGAGCGACGGCTCCGAGGATCCCGACGGCGACGCGCTCACGTACGCGTGGGACTTCGACGGGGACGGCACGGACGACTCGACCGCGGCGAACCCGACGCACACCTACACCGAGGCCGGCACCTACACCGCCCGCCTGCTGGTGACGGACCCGACGGGCAAGACCGGCACCTCGACGGTGGTCATCACCGTCGGCAACACCCGGCCGACCGTCCAGATCGAGCTCCCGCCGCAGGGCGGCCTGTACGACTGGGGCGACGAGATCCACTTCGAGGTCACCGTCACCGACCCCGAGGACGGAGTGGTCGACTGCGACGACGTCGAGATCCAGCCGGGCATCTTCCACGACGAGGGCGGCAACGCCCACGTGCACCCGGGCGTGTTCATGAACGGCTGCGAGGGCACCTACGAGGTGCCGTCGGACTCCGGGCACGAGAAGAGCGCGAACATCGCCGTGGTCCTGACCGCGACGTACACGGACGGCGGGACGGCCGACGCCGATGCGCTGACCGGCGCCGACACCGTGCGGCTCTCGCCGAAGCAGATCCAGGCGGAGCACTTCACCGCGATGTCGGGCATCCAGCTCAACGACCGGCCCGCGGCGGAGGGCGGGCGCCGCGTCGGCTTCACGAACGCCGGCGACTGGATCAGCTTCGAGCCCGTGTCGCTCAAGGGCATCGACTCGGTGAAGGTGCGCTACACGTCCGGCGGCGCCGGGGGCATCGTGCAGTTCCGCCTCGACGCGCCCGACGGCCCGGTGGTGGGCTCGGCCGAGCTGCCGAACTCCGGCGGCTGGGACACGTACGCGGAAGTCTCCGCGCCGTTGACGCCCACCGACGAGGAGGCGCACACCCTCTACCTGGTGTTCGCGAGCCTGCCGGGCGGCGCGACCGCCGACCTCTTCGACCTCGACGAGCTGACGTTCGGCGGCCGGGGCATCACGGAGAACGCGGCGCCGTCGGCGACGGCGAACGCCGACCGGACGACCGGCCCGATCCCGCTCCCCGTCGCCTTCACCGGCGAGGGCGAGGACCCGGAGGGCACCGCGGTGACGTACGCGTGGGACTTCGACGGCGACGGCACGACCGACGCGACGACGAAGGACGCGACGCACACGTACACCACCGTGGGCAAGCGCACGGCCACGTTCACCGTGACCGACGCGACGGGGCGCTCGCGCTCGAGCAGCATCGACATCGACGCGTACGCGCCGGTCGTCGGCTGCGCGGGCGACGACGAGTTCGAGGGCAACTCGCTCGACGCGACCCGCTGGAGCACGGTCGTGCGCCGCAACGACGAGTTCCTGACGGTCGCCAACGGCGCGCTGAACATCAACGCGCAGAAGCAGGACATCCACGGCGGCGACCAGGGGCTGCAGAACATCGTGCTGCAGAACCTGCCGGCCTCCGGCCCGTGGACCGCGACGACGCGCGTGACCTGGAACCCGACGATCAACTACCAGAACGCCGGGATGATGGTCTACCTGAACGACGGCGCGTTCATCAAGACGGGCATGGTCTGGAGCGGCGGCCGGAAGTTCGAGGCGTTCAAGGAGCTCAACAACTCCGCGACCGGACTCGGCGCGACCGCGAACATGCCCGCGTCGTTCCCGAGCACGTTCTACCTGCGCCTGGTGTCGACGGACGGCAACGCGGTGCAGCCGCAGTACTCGGCTGACGGCGTGACCTGGACCAACACGAGCACCGCCACGAACATGGCCAATCTCGCGGGGGCGAAGGTGGGCGTGTACGCCACCGCCTCCACGCAGGCGGCGGCGACGCCGACGACCGCGTCGTTCGACTGGTTCCAGCTCACCGCGCCGACGGCGCCGAGCGACGAGTTCGACGGCGAGGGGCTCGACACGTGCCGCTGGAGCTCGATCGTGCGGCACGACCCGAGCGGCTACGAGCAGGCAGACGGCAAGCTCACCCTGCCCGCCGCGCACGGCGACTTCTTCGCCGCCGGCGCGAACAACAACCCGAACGTCATCCTCCAGCCGGCGCCCTCGGGCCCGTGGACGATGGAGACGCGGATGACGTTCGTCCCGAACGAGAACTACGAGCAGGCGGGCCTGCTCGTGTACGGCGACGACGCCAACTACGTCAAGGCCGACCTGGTCCACGCGGGCGGCCGCGCGGTGGAGTTCCTCCGCGAGGTGAACGACGCGGCGGCCGGGTTCGACGGCACCGTCAACCTGCCCGGCGACTTCCCGCCGACGATCGACCTCCGGGTCACGAGCGACGGGACGACGCTGCGGGCCTACTACAGGCCGGCGGGTGACGGGCCGTGGTCGCCGTTCGGCGAGCCGGCGCCGCTCGCCGCGGTGCCGAACCCGAAGGTCGGCTTCTACGCGAACGACTCGAACGCCACCGTCACCACGCGCGACGACGCCGTGTTCGACTACTTCCGCCTGGAGCCGGGGCTGCCGGACGACACGGCGCCGGTGACGGCGCACGCGCTCGCGCCGGCGGCGCCGGACGGCGCCCAGCAGTGGTACCGCTCGCCGGTGCAGGTGACGCTGTCGACGGAGGCGGGCGCCACCACGGAGTACCGGATCGGCAGCGGGGCGTTCCAGGCGTACACCGCACCGTTCACGATCGACGACGACGGCACGCACACGGTCGAGTACCGCTCGCGCGACGCCGCCGGCAACCAGGAGGCGGCGAAGTCCTTCTCGGTGAAGGTCGACGTGACGCCGGCCTCGTCCTCGGCCACCCTCGCCCCGGCCGCGCCGGGCGCGGGCGGCACGTACGACGGGCCGGTCACGGTGACGGTCAGCGGCACCGACGCGGCCGGCGGCTCCGGCCTCGGCGGCCTGGAGTACCGCGTGGACGGTGGCGCGTGGACGGGCTACGCGCAGCCGGTGACGGTCTCCGCGGACGGCGCCCACACGGTCGAGCACCGCGCGACCGACGTGGCCGGGAACACCGGCAGCGCCGGCAGCGTGTCGTTCACGATCGACTCCGGCGGCACGGGCGATCCGGGCGCGCCGACCGTCGAGGCGTTCGCCGATCCGGCGTCCGGCCCGTCCCCGCTGCTCGTCGAGCTGTCGGCGAGCGGCGTCGACCCGGACGGCGGGGCGCTCACGTACGCATGGGAGTTCGAGGACGGGACGGCCTTCGGCCAGACCGTGTCGCGGACGTTCACCGGCGCGGGCACCCACACGGCGACGGTCACCGTGACCGACGCGGAGGGCAAGACCGCATCCGACACGGTCGAGATCGAGGTGACGGGCGGCTCGACGGCGTCGCCCGAGATCGTCGAGGTCAACGCCGACCGCACGTCGGGCGTCGCGCCGCATCTGGTGTGGTTCGAGGCGATCGCCGAGGACCCGGACGACGCGCAGGGTCAGCTCGTCTACCGCTGGGAGTTCGGGGACGGCGAGGTGGCCTACGGCGCCGAGGCCGAGCACACCTACGCCGAGCCGGGCACGTACACGGCGACGGTGACGGTGACCGACCCGGCCGGCGGCTCGGACAGCGCCGAGATCGAGATCCAGGTCGCCGAGCCGCAGGGCAACCGGCCGCCGACGGTCCAGGCGGGCGCGGCCCCGTCCTCGGGCAAGGCGCCGCTCGAGGTGCTGCTCACCGCCCAGGCGAGCGATCCCGACGGCGACGCCGTGACCTACCGGTGGGAGTTCGGCGACGGGTCGGTGGCCAACGGCCGGCGGGCGCGCCACACGTACACGAGCGTGGGCACGTACTCGGCGAAGGTCACGGTCTCCGACGGCGAGGCGACGGCGAGCGCGACGGTGCAGATCGTCGTGGGCAACCCGGCGGGCAACCAGGCGCCGACCGTGCAGGCGGCGGCCGACCCGTCGGGCGGCGGCACGGCCCCGGTGCGGATCGGGTTCACCGCCGCGGGCGTCGACCCGGACGGCGACCAGCTCAGCTACGCGTGGAACTTCGGCGACGGCGGCACGGCCGGCGGCCCGAAGGTCTCCCACGTGTTCACCACGCCGGGGGCGCACGTCGTGACGGTCACCGTGAAGGACCCGTCGGGCGCCTCGGCGACCGCGCAGGTCACGGTGCAGGTCGCGGCGGCCCGCGCGCCGTCGGGGGCGGTGAAGGCGGCGTTCCGGTCGGTCGGCACGCCGTCCCTGCGGACGTTCTCCGAGCGAGGCCTCAAGGCCACGATGGCGTGCGCGGCCGGCAGCACCGGCCGGGCGACGCTCGTCGCGAGCCGGAAGGTCGCGCGCAAGCTCCGCCTGACGAGCCGCCGGCTCGCCTCCGCCGCCGTCCGGTGCGGCGAGGGCGGCAAGGCGACCGTGCGCCTGAAGGCGGGCCGCAAGGTGAAGCGCCGGATCGCGAAGGCAGGGCTCCGCTCGGTGCGGGCGACCGTCAGGGTCAGCTTCGCGGGAGAGGCGGAGCTCCGGCAGCGGGTCACCCTGCGGGCGGGCCGGTGAGCCGCTGACCGGCAGGCCGGGCATGGCACCCTGTGGCCATGCCCGGCTCCACCGTCGAGATCCAGACCGCGGACGGCGTCGCCGACGCGTACCTCAGCACCCCGGAGGACGGCGCCCGCCGGGGCGGCGTGCTGTTCGTGATGGACGCCTACGGGCTGCGCCCGCGGATCGAGGGGATGGCCGAACGGATCGCGGCGGAGGGCTACGCCGTGCTCGCGCCGAACGTCTTCTACCGCGCGGGCCGCACCCCGGTGCTGCCGATGCCGGACCTGGCCGACGCCGAGGCGCGGAGCGCCTTCTTCGGCGAGGCCCGCAAGCTGATGGCGGAGCTCACGCCGGAGCGGCTCGCCGCCGACGGCGCGGCGTACCTCGACGCGCTCGCGGGCGAGGCCGGCGGCGCGGCGGGGGTGACGGGCTACTGCATGGGCGCGCGGATGGGTCTGCGGATGGCGGCCGCGCACCCTGACCGCGTGGCGGCGCTGGCCGGCTTCCACGCCGGCGGGCTCGTGACGGACGAGCCGGCGAGCCCGCACCGCGCGGTCGCCGCGCTGCGCGCCGAGGTCTACATGGGTCACGCCGACAACGACGGCAGCAACACGCCGGAGCAGATCGCCACCTTCGACGCCGCGCTGGCCGCGGCGGGGCTGACGTTCCGCACCGAGGTCTACGCGGGCGCGGCGCACGGCTACACGATGGCCGACACGCCCGCGTGGGACGAGGCGGCGTGCGAGCGCCACTACGCGGCGCTGTTCGACCTGCTGGGGCGCACGGCCGCCACGTGACAATTTGACTTCATCGTCAGATTCCACGAAGCTGCCGCGCGTGGAGCGGGCCGCGCCGCACCTGACCGCGACGTGGACGGACGACGAGACCGGCGCGCGCGGGCACGTCGTCATCGACACCCGGATCCGCGGGGTCGCGGGCGGCGGGTTGCGCATGCGGCCCGGGCTCACCGTCGACGAGGTCGCCGACCTCGCGCGCGCGATGACCCGCAAGGAGGCGCTCGCCTACCGCCCCGGCGCCCGCTACGTGCCGCTGGGCGGCGCGAAGGGCGGCATCGACTTCGACCCGCGCGACCCGCGCGCGCTCGGCGTGCTCGCCCGCTTCACCGAGGCGATGCAGCCGCTGCTCGAGCGGCGCTGGGCGGCGGGCGAGGACATGGGCGTGCGGCAGGACGACCTCGACGAGATCGCGGCCCGGCTCGGCCTGCGCTCGACGGTCGACTGCGTGCTCGGGCTCGTCGAGGACGGCGCGGACGCCGGGCTCGCGCGGCTCGACGCGGCGTTCGCCGCCCGGGACCGCGGCATCGGCCTCGGGGAGCTCGTCGGCGGGTACGGCGTCGCGCGCGCCGCGCTCGAGGCGCTCGCGCGGCTCGGGATCGCGGCCGCGGGCGCGCGCGTGGTCGTGCAGGGCTTCGGCTCGATGGGCGGGGCGACCGCGCGCTACCTCGCCGACGCGGGGCTGCGCGTGGTGGCGCTCGCGGACATCGACGGCGTCGTGGCCTCCGAGGCGGGGCTCGACGTCGAGACGCTCCTGCGCACGCGCGACCGTCACGGGCGGATCGACCGCGCGGCGTTGCGAGCGGGCGACGGCACGCGCCCGAGCGGCGACTGGGCGCGGATCCCGTGCGAGGTGCTCGTGCCGGCGGCCGCGTCCTACGTGATCGACGAGGGGGTCGCGGCGGCGCTCGACGCGCGCGTCGTCGTCGAGGCGGCGAACGTCGCCACGCTGCCGGAGGCCGACCTGCTGCTCGCGGGCCGCGGGATCCCGGTCGTGCCCGACGTCATGGCGAACCTCGCCACGAACGCGTGGTGGTGGTGGACGCTCTTCGGCGACATCGAGCCGACGGTCGCCGCCGCGTTCGCGCAGGTGGACGGGACGATGGAGGACCTGGTCGGCGAGGTCTTCGCGCGCGCGCCGGAGAACACGCCGCTGCGGGCGACCGCCGAGACGATGGCCGACGAGCGCGCCGCGGCCGCCGCGGCGCAGGAGGGGACGCGATGAACCGGAGCGGGGGGGAGGCGGTCGCGCAGGCGCTCGCCGCGCACGGGGTCGAGCTCGCGTGGGGCATCCCGGGCACGCACAACCTCGAGATCTACGCCCACCTCACGGCGGCCGGCATCCGCCATGTGCTCCCGCGCCACGAGCAGGGCGCGGCGTTCGCCGCCGACGGCTTCGCGCGCGTGACCGGCCGCCCGGGCGTGTGCATCACCACCTCGGGGCCGGCGGTGCTGAACGCGGCGACCGCGCTCGGCCAGGCGTACTCGGACTCCGTGCCGGTCCTGCTCGTCTCCGCCGGGATGCCGCTCCGGCGCGCGGGGCGGGGCGTCGGCCACCTGCACGAGACGCGCGACCTCACCGGGGCGCTCGAGGGCATCGTCGGGCTCAGCCATCGCGTCGGCAGCGTGGAGGAGATCCCGGTCGCGGTCGCCCAGGCGTTCGCGACGATGACCTCGGGGCGGCCGCGCCCGGTCCACATCGAGATCCCGTTCGACGTCCTCGAGGAGCGCGCCGACGTGACGATCGGCGGGCCGGTGATCGTCGCGGTGCCCGAGCCCGACGGGGCGGCGCTCGACGCCGCGGCGGCGGTCCTGGGAGGCGCCGCGCGGCCGGCCGTGATCGCGGGCGGCGGCGCCCAGGGCGCGGCGGTCGCGCTCGCGGCGGCCGCAGAGCGGCTCGGCGCGCCGGTGGTGACGACCTTCAACGGCAAGGGCGCGATCGACGAGGACCATCCGCTCAGCGGCGGCACCGGCCTGCACCGGGGACCGGTGCACGAGCTGGTCGGCGAGTCCGACGTGCTGCTCGTGGTGGGCAGCGAGCTCGCGCCCGCCGACCTGTGGGAGGGGCCGCTGCCCGACGGCCCGCGGATCGTGCGGATCGACGTCGACCCCGCGCAGCTCGTCACCAACGCGGTGCCCGAGGTGGCCGTGGCGGGCGATGCCCGGCGCGCGCTGGAGGGCCTGCTCGCGCGGCTGGGCGACGGCGCCGCCGAGGCGGAGCGGGGCACGAGGTGGGCCGGGAGGCTGCGCGACGACGCGCGCGAGGCGGGCGCCCGCTGGGACTGGATCCTCGACGCGATCGCCGCCTCGCTCGGGCGCTCGGGCGTGCTCGCCGGCGACAGCACGATGGTCTGCTACTACGGCGCAGCCGCGCGGGTTCGCCGGCACACGCCGCGGTCCTTCCTCTACCCGACGGGGTTCGGCACGCTCGGCTACGGGCTGCCGGCGGCGATCGGGGCGAAGCTCGCGAAGCCCGACGAGCGCGTGCTGGCCCTGCTCGGCGACGGCGGGATCATGTTCACCCTCCCGGAGCTGGCCTCGGCCGCGGCGCTCGGGATAGCGCTCCCGGTCGTGGTCGTCGACAACGCCGGCTACGGCGAGATCCGGGACGAGATGCAGGCGCGCGGGGACGACCCGCTGGCGGTCGACATCGCGCCGCCCGACTTCGTCGCCGTCGCCCGCGGGCTCGGCTGCCACGCCGTCCACGTCGAGGACGCCGACGCATTCGCCGACGCCCTCGAGACGGCGTTCACCGCCGACCGCCCGACGCTCGTCCACGTGCCCGGCGCCTGAGCGCGGCAGCCGGCGATAGCGTCGGTGCGTGCCGGAAGCCTCGTTCGCGATCCGCGCCATGACGGCCGTCGATGCGACGGCGGTCGCCCGGTGGCGCTACGACGGGATCTACGCGTTCTACGACTGGGACCAGGACGAGGACGACCTCGCCGAGCTACTCGACCCGTCGGAGTGGGGGCGGCGGTACTTCGCCGTCGACCGCGACGCGTCCCTGGCCGGCTTCCTCGTCGTGAAGCTGGAGGACGGCGTCGCCGAGATCGGCCTCGGCCTCCGGCCGGACCTGACCGGCCGCGGCCTGGGAGTGGAGCTCGTCGCCACCGGCCTCCGCTTCGCCGAGCACCTCGGCGCCGAGTGCTGCACGCTCGCGGTGGCTGCGTTCAACCGCCGGGCGATCACGGTGTACGAGCGGGCCGGGTTCGTCGAGGTCGAGCGCTATCGGCACCGCACGAACGGCGGGATCCACGACTTCGTGCGGATGCGGCGGTGACGAGTCTTCAGGCGCTGCAGGCGGCGAGCACCGCCGGCGCGGCGTCGCGGACGCGGAGGTCCGGGTCGTACGACGGGTCGTAG
>JBEVIG010000077.1:0-9300 GCA_040510855.1 Solirubrobacteraceae bacterium | reverse complement strand
CCTCGGCCAGCCCCGGCGCCTCGCGGTGGATGACGACGCGCGTGGCCTCCGGCGTGATGTCGTGGGGCGTCAAACCCGTGCCGCCCGAGGTGAAAACAAAGTCGACGCGGTCGTCGACGAAGTGGTTGAGCCGGTCCTCGATCAGCGAGAAGTCGTCGGGCACGACCTCCATGTGGGCGATCTCGCAGCCCGCGTTCTCGGCCAGCGCGGCGAGCACGGGGCCCGAGCGGTCCTCGGACTCGCGGCGGGACACCGAGGTGGAGACGGTGAGGATCGCGGTGCGGATGCCCGTGAAGCTAGCCGGTCAGCTCGCGGAAGCGCGACACGTCGACGTTCCCGCCCGAGAGGACGACGCCCGTCCGGCGCCCCGCGGCCTCGACCCTGCCGTGCAGCAGCGCGGCCAGCGCGGAGGCCCCGCTGGGCTCGAGCACGAGCTTGAGGCGCTCGAACGCGAAGCGCATCGCGGCGACGATCTCGGCGTCCGTGACGGTGACGATGGCGTGCACGCGCTCGCGGATCACGGGGAAGGTGCGCTCGCCGGGCTGGTCGAGCTGCTGGCCGTCGGCGATCGTGCGGCCGACGGGGACGCGGACGCGCTCGCCCGCCTCGAGCGAGCGCTTCGTGTCGTCCCCGACCTCGGGCTCCACGCCGACGACCTCGATGTCCGGGAGGAGCGCGGTGGCGGCCGTCGCGCAGCCCGCGATCAGCCCGCCGCCGCCGACGGGGACGAGCAGCAGGTCGAGCGGCCCGCCGTCCTCGATGAGCTCGAGCGCTGCCGTGCCCTGCCCGGCCATGATCCGCTCGTCGTCGTAGGGGTGGACGATCGCGAGGCCGTCGCGCTCTGCGTGCTCGGCCATCAGCGCCTCGCGGTCGGCGCTGTAGCGGTCGAAGCGGATGATCCGCGCGCCGTAGCCCTCGGTGGCGGCCGCCTTGCTCGCGGGCGCGTCCTCGGGCATGAGGATCGTCGCGGGCGCGTCGTGGAGCGCGGCGGAGAGCGCGAGCGCCTGGGCGTGGTTGCCCGACGAGGCGGTCACGACGCCGCGGGCGCGCGCGGCCGGGTCGAGCGAGGCGACGGTGTTGTAGGCGCCGCGGAACTTGAAGGCGCCGACCCGCTGGAGGTTCTCGGGCTTGAGCGCGACCGTGGCGCCGGTGCGCTCGTCGAGCGTGCGGGAGCGGACGAGCGGCGTGCGATGCGCGACGCCCTCGATCCGCGCGGCCGCGCGGCGGACGTCGTCGAGGTCGATCACGCGGCGGCGGCCGGCTCGTGCTCGGCCTGCGCGGCGCGGATCAGCTCCAGCACGGCGGGCTCGTCGCCGGCGCGCAGCAGCTCGATCGGGTCGGGGTCGCCGTTGACGATCCCCTCGAAGAAGGCCTTGCGGTCCTGGTAGGTGGGCAGCGTGCCCTTGGCCCAGCCGCGGACCTCGTTGAGCAGCACCGCGAGGCGCGCATACTCGTCGCCGAACTCCTCCGCGACCTGGCGCTTGATGCGCTTGGCGAGCGCGGGCGAGGCGCCGGCGGTGGAGATCGCGATGGCCAGCGGGCCGGTGCGGACGATCGCCGGGAGGATGAAGTTGCACAGCGGCGGGACGTCGACGATGTTGACCAGCATCGCCCGCTCCTCCGCCTCGTCGTAGACGCGGATGTTCGTGTCCGTGTCGTCGGTCGCGGCGATCGCGATGAACGTGCGCTCGAGGTCGCCGGACTCGTACTCGCGGCGGATCCACTCGATCGAGCCCTCGGCGGCGAGCTCCTGCAGCTCGGGCACGGCCTCGGGGGCGACGAGCACGACCTTGCCGTCGCAGGCGAGCAGGCCCTCGACCTTCTCCAGGCCGATCTCGCCGCCGCCGACGACGAGGCAGCGGCGCCCGGTCAGGCGGAGGCAGGCGATGTAGAACGGCGTCTCCAGCATCCCCTGCACGCAGGTCTGGTCGCAGATCCCGCGGCGGAACTGGCAGACGCACTCCTTGCCCTTGTAGGCGGCGGCCGGCATGCGATCTCCACGGTACTACGGGCCGTACTGTCGATTGGATGGCCGAGGGGTACTTCACCGACGACTCGATGCTGCGGCGCGTGGTGAGCGAGCGCGTGATGGTGCTCGCGGGCGGGCGCACGCTGCTGATGCAGGCCGCCCATCCGGTCGCGTGGGCGGGGTTCTTCGCCCACACCGGGGCGCTGGACGAGCCGTACGAGCGGCTCAACCGGACGGCGGCCGTGCTCAACGCGATCGGGTTCGGGACGCGCGACGAGGCCGACCGGCTGACGCGGCGCGTGCGGGCGATGCACCGGCGCGTGCGCGGCGCGTTGCGCGAGCCGGCGGGCCGGTTCCCGGCGGGGACGCCGTACGCGGCGGACGATCCGGCGCTCCTGCTCTGGATCCTGGCGACGCTGGTCGACAGCGCGCTGACGGTGTACCCGCGGTACGTGCGGGCGCTGTCGTGGGCGGAGCGCGACGCGCTGTGGCGCGACTACAAGGTCGTGGGGAACCTCTTCGGGCTGGCCGACGCCGACATGCCCGACGGGATCGACGAGTTCGACGCGTACATGCGCGGGATGCTCGAGGGCGGCGACCTGCTCGTCGTGCCCGAGGCGCGCGACCTCGGCGTGCAGATCGTGATGAAGCCGCCCGTGCCGCTGGCGTTCAAGCCGCTGCTCGAGCTGGTCAACCAGATCACGGTCGGGCTCCTGCCGGCGTCGATCCGCCGCCAGTACGGGTTCTCGTGGGATCCCGCGCGGCACCTCGCGCTGCTCGGCGGCGCCGAGTACACGAAGCGCGTGCTGCTGCCGCTGCTCCCGGAGAAGCTCCGGGTCATCCCGCCGGCCGCGGCCTAGGTGGCGAGCGCCTCGAACGCGGTGCGCAGCGCGCGCGGAAGCGGCGCGAACGGCTCGAGCACGACGCGCCCCCGGTCCCGGCGCCAGGTCCCGACGACGCGCCCGTCGGCGACCATCGTCGCGCGGAGGATGCCGCCGCCGGGGTGGACGGCCCGGGCGTGCCCGGCCGGGACGGCGAAGCCGCGGTCGCGCCAGCCGAGCAGGTAGGGGTCGAAGGCCGGGAGGAGGACGGGCGGTAGCGGATCGTCCGGCGGTGCGGCGCCGGCGAGGGCGAGGCGCCCGTCTCCCGCGTCCTCGACCTCGCCGCCGATCGCGCCCAGCCCGGCGCGGGCGTCGCGCAGCGGGAGCCCGGACCAGGCGGCGAGGTCGCGATCGCCGGCCGGACCGTGGCCTCGGAGATAGCGGCGCGCGAGCTCCGCCAGCGCGGCGTCACGGTCGACGGCCGGCAGCGGCGCGGCGCGGTGGTAGCGGCCGTCGAGGCCGGGGCGCAGCTCGCCGTGCGCCGCGGCGAGCGCGACCAGGTGCGGCGTGCGCTGGCCGTCCGACCGGACGCCCGCGGCCACGAGCGCGGCGGCCAGTTCGGCGCGTGCGAGCGGCCCGTGGTCGAGCGCGCGGAGCACGGCGGCGGTCGCGGACGGATCGACGCCGAGCTGCCCGAGCCGGCGCAGCGACGTCCGCTCCGTCAGCCGTCCCGTCAGCGCGAACAACCACGGCAGGTCGTCGGCGGCGACGAGGTGGAGCGTGCCGCGGAGCAGCCAGCCGATCGTGAGGCCGCCGGCGTCCGGGCCTGGGGCGGGCGCGCCGGCGCCGCGCGCCTTCAGCGCGAGCGGCCACGCCCGTGGATCCTGCGCCTGCACCGCCAGCAGGTGCCCGACGACCGCGGCGGCCGTCCGCCCGTCCCCGCCGTCCAGCAGCTGCGCCGCCGCGCGCCGCCGTGCCAGGCTCACCACGCGACGAGGATGCGGCAGCCGACGTCGAGCGCGTCGAGCTCGAGGATTTCCGCGTTGCGCTCCGCCCATGCGCCGGACCGCAGGTCCTCCTCGAGCCGCGCGACGAGCGCGGCCTCGTCGGCGTCGTCCATCAGCGCGAACACGGAGATGTTCGCCCGCACGACCGGGTCGAGGAGCGCCTCGGGCCGGCGCCAGTAGGCGAGCAGGAAGCCGTCGCGGCAGTCGGCGGGGACCGGCACGACGCGCTCCTCGCGCGCGCCGAGCGCGGCGGCGCCCGCCTCCCAGGAGTCGTCGCCCTCGAAGTCGAGCCCGGGCAGGTAGTCGCGCGTGAGCCAGAACGCCCGCCGCGAGGCCGGGTTCCAGTTGAACACGACGGCCCGGTCCGCCACCCGCCGCAGCTCCCGCAACCCGGCAGCGCGGTCCTCCCAGTGATGGTCCGAGAACACCGCCATGGCCGCGTCGAACTCGCCATCGGCGAACGGGAGCGCCTCGGCCCGCGCGTCCACGACCGGCGCCGCGTCCGGCGCCCGCTGCGCCCGCATCACCGGCGACGGCTCGACGGCCACGACGCGCCGCCCGTCCCGCGGCTCGTAGTGCCCCGTCCCAGCGCCGACGTTCACGACGGACGCCGCGTCGCCGAGCGCGTCCCAGATCGCCGCCGCGATCCGCGGGTCCTCGGCCCGCGTCCCGACGTAGGAGCGGCCGATCGCGTCGTAGCGCGGCGCCCCGCTCACGTCCGCCGGCCGCGCGCCTTCCTGATCGCCGCCAGCCGCTCCGCCATCCCCGGCTCGCCGTCGCCCGGGTCGTAGAAGCGCAGGTCCTCGCGCCCGGCCGGCAGGTGCTCCTGGTCGTTCACGTGCCCCGGCGCGTCGTGCGGGTACTCGTAGCCGACCCCGCGCCCGAGCTTGCGCGCCGCGGGGTAGGCGGCCGTCCGCAGCGGCGCGGGCGGCGTCGCCGCGCCGTGGTCGTCGATCTCGCGCCGGGCGGCGGCGATGGCCTTCGCGGCGGCGTTCGACTTCGGCGCCAGCGAGAGGTAGATCGCGCACTGCGAGAGGGCGTGCGCGCCCTCCGGCAGCCCGACGTGCTCCACCGCCTGCGACGCCGCGACCGCGACGACGAGCGCCTGCGGGTCGGCGTTCCCGATGTCCTCGGAGGCGAGGATGATCATCCGCCGCGCGATGAAGCGGGGGTCCTCGCCGCCCTCGAGCATCGCCGCGAGGTAGTAGAGCGAGGCGTCCGGGTCCGAGCCGCGCGTGGACTTGATCCACGCCGAGATGTAGTCGTAGTGCTGGTCGCCGCCCTTGTCGTAGAGCACGGCCTTGCGCTGGAGCGCGTCCTCGGCCTCGGCCACCGTCACGCGCCCGGCGTCCCCGGCCGTCTCGCACGCGAGCTCGAGCGCGTTCAGCGCGGCCCGCGCGTCGCCGCCCGAGCGCAGGGCGAGGAACGCGATCGCGTCGTCGTCCACCGTGGTGGCGCCGCACTCCCCGCGGTCGAGCGCCCGGCGCATCAGCGCCTCGACGTCCGCGGCGGAGAGCGCGCGCAGCTCGTAGACCTGCGCCCGCGAGATGAGCGCCGAGTTGACCTCGAAGTACGGGTTCTCCGTCGTCGCGCCGACGAGCACGACCGTCCCGTCCTCCACCGCCGGCAGCAGCGCGTCCTGCTGCGCCTTGTTGAAGCGGTGGATCTCGTCGAGGAAGAAGATCGTCTGGCGCCCGCCGCGCCGCCGCTCGGCCGCCCGGGCGATCACCTCGCGCACCTCGGCCCGCCCGGCGTTCACGGCCGAGAGCTCCTCGAACGCGGCGTCGGCGTGCTCGGCCGTCATCCGCGCCAGCGTCGTCTTGCCCGTGCCCGGCGGCCCGAACAGGATCATCGAGTGCGGGCGGCCGGACTCGATCGCGGTCCGCAGCGCCGAGCCCTCGCCGAGCAGGTGGTCCTGCCCGGCGTACTCGCCCAGCTCCCGCGGACGCATGCGCGCGGCGAGCGGCCCGTCCTCGGGCGGCCCCTCGGGGCGCGGCTCCTCCGGCTCGAACAGCGTGTCCACACCGCTCACCGTACCCTGGAGGCATGGACTTGCAGGCCGAGGCCGTCGACGTCCTCTCGCGGCTGATCCGCTTCGACACGGTCAACCCGCCCGGCAACGAGCGCGCATGCCAGGAGTGGCTGAAGGGCTACCTCGAGGGCGCGGGCCTGGACTGCGAGCTGCTCCACGACGGCGATCCGGAGCGGCCCAACCTCGTCGCGCGCCTGCCGGGCGAGGCCGAGGGGCCGGTGCTGGGCTACCTCTCCCACGTCGACACGGTGCTCGCCGACGCGGCCGACTGGCGCCACGACCCGTGGTCGGGCGAGGTCCACGACGGCGCGATCTGGGGCCGCGGCGCGGTCGACATGAAGTCGCAGACCGCCGCGGAGGCCGTCGCGCTCGCGCGCCTCGCGCGCAGCGGCTGGCGCCCGCCCCGCGGCGAGGTGAAGCTCATCTCCGTCGTCGACGAGGAGACGGGCGGGAAGCACGGCGCGCAGTGGCTCACGGAGCAGCGCCCGGACGTCGCCCGCGTCGACTGGCTGCTCAACGAGGGCGGCGGCGCGGTGATGCCGTTCGGCGACCGCCGCCTCTACGGCGTCTGCTGCGCGGAGAAGGGCACCTTCCGCTTCCGCGTCCGTGCGCGCGGACGGGCCGGCCACGCCGCCGTGCCGGCGATGGCCGACAACGCGCTGCTCAAGCTCCTCCCCGCGCTGGAGCGCCTCGGCACCGGCCGCGCCGCCTACGACATCGTCGACGAGCCGCGCGCGCTGCTGCGCGCCCTCGGCGAGGACCCGGCCGACCCGGAGCGCGCGGTGGCGAGCATCCGCGCGACGGAGCCCGCCCTCGCGGCGCTCTTCGAGCCGACGCTGGGCGCCACGTTCGCGCCGACGATCATCGGCGCGGGCTCGAAGATCAACGTCATCCCCGCGCACGCCGAGTTCGCCGTCGACTGCCGGCTCCCGCCCGGCCTGGGCGACGACGTCGCGGTCGCCCGTGCCACGGAGCTGCTCGGCGACGCGCGCGACGGGCTGGAGCTCGAGTGGACCGAGGGCATCGTGGGCAACCGCTCGCCGCTGGCGTCGCCGCTGATGGACGCCATCGCCGACTGGGTGGGCGCCGCCGACCCGGGCGCCGAGGCCGTGCCGATCACGCTCCCCGCGTTCACCGACTCGCGCTGGTTCCGGGCCGCGTTCCCGGACTGCGTCGCCTACGGCTTCTTCCCGCAGCGCCATCAGACCCTGTACGAGTCGTGGCCGCTGATGCACTCCGCCGACGAGCGCCTGGACGTGCGCGACCTCGGATTCGCGACCGAATGCTTCGCCGACCTGCCACGGAGGCTCTTGACGTGACCACGCCCGAAGGAAAGCTCCGCCTCGGAGGCATGGCCCTGCGCAACGGCCTGCTGATCCACGGCCCGACGCACTGGTCCGCCGCCGTGCGCACCGGCGAGGGCGAGCTGAAGGTCGCCTCCGGCCGCAAGCCGCGGCTGCGCGCCGCCGACGGCATCCCGGGCGTCCGCGGCGTCGCCCGCCTCGGCGAGGCGTTCGCCGTGATCCCGCTCGTCAAGCGCGGGCTGCCCGAGGCGCGCCTGCCGTTCCAGGACCCGTCCGTGCTCGCCGTCGCGGCGGGCGCGTCGCTCGGCGGGACGCTCCTGCGCCGGCGCCTGAACGGGACCGCCGGGGAGGTCGCGGCCGGCCTCGTCTCGTTCATGCCCGCGCTGTTCGCGCTGCGCGGCGGCGAGCTCGCCGCCTACCACGGCGTCGAGCACAAGGCGATCGGCGCCTACGAGGCCGACGCGGACGACGCCGCCGACGCGACGAAGGAGCACGAGCGCTGCGGCTCGCACCTCGTCGCGCCGATGCTCGTCTCCAACCTCGCGGGCACGCTGCTGCTGCGCCACGCGGTCGAGAAGCCCGGCCCGATCGCGGGCGGTGCCGTCGCGATCGCCTCCACCGCGGCGGCCGTGGAGGTCTTCGCCTGGTGCGAGCGCAACGCGGAGACGCGTGCCGCGCGGCTGCTGCGCAGGCCCGGATTCGAGATCCAGCGGCTGGTGGGCACCCGCGAGCCGGACGCGCGCCAGCTCGAGGTCGGGCGCGCCGCGCTCGCCGAGATCCTCCGCGTCGAGTCCTGACCATTCTTCCGCGGACCTAGACGAATTAGGGTCCAGACCCCAGGCTGGACCCGCTCAGGTCGGGCATACTCGCTCCATGCCGGAGTGGTACGAGGTCGAGAACTGGATCATCACGTGGGCCCCGATCATCTTCATGGGCCTGCTGGTGTTCTTCATCTGGCGGACGCTGAAGCTGATGCCGCGGACGAAGCCGCAGCAGATCAAGCCGGAGTCCGCGTCCGCGATCTCGTGGGAGGAGGTGGCGGGCGCCGATGAGGCCAAGGCGGAGCTCGCCGAGGTCGTCGAGTTCCTGAAGGACCCGAAGCGCTTCGCCAAGCTCGGCGCGCAGGTCCCGAAGGGCATCCTGCTGCACGGCCCGCCGGGCACGGGCAAGACGCTGCTCGCGAAGGCGGTCGCACACGAGTCCGGCGCCCAGTTCTTCTCCCAGTCCGCCGCCTCGTTCGTCGAGATGTTCGCTGGCCTCGGCGCGGCCCGCATCCGGCGGCTGTTCGCGGAGGCGCGCAAGGAGCGCCCGGCGATCATCTTCATCGACGAGCTCGACGCCGTCGGCGCCCGCCGCGGGACCGACAACAACTCGGAGCGCGAGCAGACGCTCAACCAGCTCCTCGTCGAGATGGACGGGTTCGACACGGCCGGCGACCTCGTGGTCATCGCCGCGTCCAACCTGCTCGAGAAGCTCGACCCGGCGCTGCTGCGCCCGGGCCGGTTCGACCGCCAGATCCTCGTCTCCCCGCCCGGCGTCGCCGGCCGCGAGGCGATCCTCAAGGTCCACACGCGCAACAAGCCGCTCGCGCCGTCCGTCGAGCTCCCGACGCTCGCGCGCCAGACGTCCGGCCTCGCCGGCGCCGACCTGGCCAACATCTGCAACGAGGCCGCGATCTTCGCCGCCCGCGCGCGCCGGAACGTGATCACGCAGGCCGACTTCGACGACGCCGTCGAGCGCGTCGTGGCCGGCATGCAGTCGCGCCGCGCGCTCACCGAGCACGAGCGCCGGGTCGTCGCGTGGCATGAGGCCGGGCACGCGCTGTGCGCCGAGCTGCTGCCGGGCGTCGACCGCGTCCACAAGATCTCGATCGTGCCGCGCGGCAGCGCGCTGGGCTACACGCTCAACCTGCCGGAGGAGGACCGCTACCTCAAGACGCGCGAGGAGCTCATCGACCACATGACCGTCCTGCTCGGCGGCCGCGTGGCGGAGGAGCTCGTCTTCGGCGCGGTCACGACGGGCGCGTCCAACGACCTGCACCGCGTCGCCGAGATCTCGCGGGCGATGATCCACGACTACGCGATGGGCACCTCGATCACGTCGCGGAAGGTCTCCGCGCACGGCGGCGAGGTCTCCGACCGCACGCGCGAGCTGCGCGACGAGGAGC
>JBEVIG010000076.1:0-18570 GCA_040510855.1 Solirubrobacteraceae bacterium | reverse complement strand
TGAGGAGGAGAGAGGGAGATCCTGGGGAGGATCGACCGAGAGAAACACATAAGGCCGCCGGACTCAGGGGAGCGAGTCCGGCGGCCTTAGTGTTTCTGGAGGAGGGGTTGCGATGAGGGGTACGTTCGTCGCGATAGGGAAGATCCCAACGTTCCCTCAATCTGGCCTAAACATTTCCCCTCTGGGCTTAATCAGTAGTCGAAGAAGCCGCGGCCCGACTTCTTGCCCAGCGCGCCGTCGTCGATCATCGCCGTGATCCGCGCGGGGACGTCCGCGCCGATCGAGCGCCCGATCGCCGCGGCGACGTCGAGGCCGACGTAGTCCAGCAGCGCGAGCGGCCCCATCGGGTGGCCGGCGCCGAGCCGCATGCACTCGTCGATCGCCGCGGGCTCGAGCCCCGACTCCTCGAGCAGCGCGACCGCGTCGAAGAGGTAGGGGAAGAGCAGGCGGTTGACGACGAAGCCCGGCGTGTCGGGGACCTCGACGGCCCGCTTGCCCAGCGCGGCGCACAGCGCGGCGGCCCGCTCGCGGGTCTCCGCGTCGGCCTCCGCGGGGAAGACGAGCTCGATCAGGTCCATCTTCGGGACCGGGTTGAAGACGTGCAGGCCGACGAAGCGGTGCGGCCGCCCGGTCGCGTGCGCGAGGTCGCGGATCGACAGCGCCGACGTGGTCGTGGCAAGGATCGTCCCGTTGGTCGCCGCGCCGCCGAGCCGCGCGAGCAGGTCCGACTTCGCGCCCGGCTCCTCGGCGATCGCCTCGACGATGAACGTCGCGTCGCCGAGGCTGTCGAGGTCGGCGGATACGGATACGTTCCCCGCGCCCAGGCCGCCGCGCCGCTCGATGAGGCGCTCCACCTTGGCGTTCGCGGCGTCCGGCCGGCGGGCCCAGAGGACCACCTGGCCGTGTTCTGCCGCGACGCACGCGAGCCCGGAGGCGATGGCCCCGCCCCCGGCGATCCCGATCCGCTCTGCTGACACAGCGTCGATCTCCTTGGTTGACTGGTCAGTCAACGCCGTACACTACGCCTACAACCCTTGAAGAAGCGGAGGTTCGGAGCAGCCATGGACAGCGGACGCGAGGTCGTGATCGTCGAGGCGGTTCGCACGCCCATCGGGCGCGGCCACCCGGAGAAGGGCTACTTCAAGGCCACGCACCCGAACGAGCTGCTCGGGACGTGCTTCACGGAGGTCGTCGAGCGCGCCGGGATCGACGCCGCGCAGGTCGAGGACGTCATCGGCGGCTGCGTGCAGCAGTACGGCGAGCAGATGTTCAACGTCACGCGCAACGCGTGGCTCCAGGCCGGCCTGCCGATCGAGACGCCCGCGACGACCGTCGACCGCCAGTGCGGCTCCGCCCAGCAGGCGGTCAACTTCGGCGCGGCGCTGATCGCCGCCGGCGTCCACGACGTCGTCATCGGCGGCGGCGTGGAGCACATGGGCCACATCCCGATGGGCGTCGGCTTCCAGTGGGTCGACACCGTCGGCTCGCCGTGGCCGCCCGCGATCCTCGAGCGCTACAACCTCGTGCCGCAGGGGATCAGTGCCGAGATGATCGCCGACAAGTGGGAGATCCCGCGCTCGGAGATGGACGAGCTCGCGGTCCGCTCCCACCAGCGCGCGGCGCGCGCGACGGAGGAGGGGCGCTTCGAGCGCGAGACGATCCCCTTCCGGGTCAACGGCGACACCTACGTCTCCGACCAGGGCATCCGACCGGACACGAGCCTGGAGGCCCTCGCCGGCCTCAAGCCCGCGTTCAAGCCGGACGGGAAGGTCACCGCCGGCAACGCGTCGCAGATCTCCGACGGCGCGGCGGCGGTGCTGCTCATGTCCGCCGACAAGGCGCGCGAGCTGGGGCTGACGCCGCGGGCGCGGATCGTCGACCAGACCACGGTCGGCGTCGATCCGGTGATGATGCTCACGGGCCCGATCCCGGCCACGCGCAAGCTGCTCGAGCGCACGGGCATGACGATCGACGACATCGACCTGTTCGAGGTCAACGAGGCGTTCGCCCCCGTCGTGCTCGCCTGGCAGCGCGAGCTGCAGCCCGACATGGACCGCGTGAACGTGAACGGCGGTGCGATGGCGCTCGGCCACCCGCTGGGCTCGACGGGCGCGCGGCTGATCACGACGCTGCTGCACGAGCTGGAGCGCTCCGACAAGGAGACGGGGCTCGTGACGATGTGCTGCGGCGGCGGCCTCGGCACGGGCACGATCATCCAGCGGGTCTGACGCACCGCGGTTCCGCCGGCCCCGGCGGCGACTCCGGGAATGGGGACGCGCCGCGGCGCGTCTCCCTCCCGTGCGGATCCTCTTCGCCACGACGCGGGGCGGCGGCCATCTCGGGCCGCTGATCCCGCTCGCGCGCGCGTGCGTGCGTGCGGGGCAGGAGGTGCGCGTCGCGGCGCCCGCGTCGCTCGCCGGCGCGATCGGGCGGGCCGGGCTGCGGCACTCGCCGGTCGGCGCCGCGCCGGCGCGCGAGATCGACGCGGCGTTCGCGCCGGTGTGGGCGCGGCGGGCGTCCGCCGCGCACGTCATCGGCGACCTCTTCGCCGGCATGCATGCGCGCGCCGCGCTCCCCGACATGCTGGAGCTGGTCGAGGGCTGGCGCCCCGACGTCGTCGTCCGCGAGACGATGGAGTTCGCCTCCTCGCTGGCCGCGGAGCGGTACGGCGTGCCGCAGGTGCGGGTCGGCGTGCATCTGCAGGCGGCGGTCGACGGGAACGCGGGCCCGCTGGCGCTCGCGGCGCAGCCGCTGGGCGCGCTCCGGCCGCGCGCGGGGCTCGATCCCGACCCGGAGCTGCGCGCGATCTGCGACTCGCCGCTGCTCACGCTCGCGCCGGCGGCGATGGACGTCCCGGGCGCACCGCCCGCGCGGCGCTTCCGCGACCCCGAGGCGGCCTTGGCGGGCTCGCGCAACGGCGGGCCGCCGCTGGTCTACGTCGCCTTCGGTTCCGAGGCGCCGGGCTCGCAGCACTTCCCCGGCGTGTACCGGGCGGCGCTCGAGGCGCTGGCCGGCGTCGACGCGCAGGTCCTCGTCGCGGTGGGCGACCGCCGCGACCCGGCCGAGCTGGGCCCGGTCCCGGCGAACGCGCGCGTGGAGCGTTGGGTGCCGCAGGCCGAGATGATGCGCAGGGCGGCCGCGATGGTCGGCCACGGTGGCTCGGGCTCCACGCTCTCCGCGCTCGCCGCGGGCGTGCCGCAGGCGCTCGTGCCGCTCTTCGTCGACGGCCCGGCGAACGCCGCGCGGGTCGCGGAGCTCGGCGCGGGGATCGCGCTCGACGGCCCGGACGCCGTCCGCGAGGCGCTCGCGCCGGCCGTGCGGCGGCTGCTGGAGGAGCCCGCGTACCGCGCTGCCGCCCGGGAGGTCGCGGCGGAGATCGCCGCGCTGCCCCCGGTCGACGACGCTGTCGCCGTCCTTCAGTCCTTGTAGGGGTCGAACCTCCCGGCGGGCGCCATCGCCACGCCGATCGGTGCAGCCGGCGTGCCGAAGGTGCGGACGGCCACGCGGGCGACGTCAGCGCCGGTCGCCGCGATGGATCGTGCCCCCGAGCAGCGCGAGCACGTTCGCCGGCCCGCGCGGCTCGCGGTCGAGCGCGGCGGCCATCCGGCGCGCGTCCTCCTCGCTCGCGTAGCGCTTCTCGCCGCCCGACGGGCAGCCCCGCGCACACCACCACCGCAGCTCCGGGCCCTCGGCGGCGAAGCGGAACCGGCAGCCGAAGACGCGGCAGGTGAGCGTCTGCGGCGCGAAGGTCGTGTTGGTCGGGCCGCGCCTGCGCATACGCCGATCTCGTGCCCTCGCGCCGGGCGCGCGAAACGGTCGCGCCGTGTTCGTATCCCCGTCCATAGGGGGTGGGGCGCGCCCCGCGGATCGCCGGATCGCCCGTAGACTTAGGGCATGAGCGAGCTCTCCGGCACCACGTACAGGGACCACGCGAGGCCGCAGGCGATCCCCGTCGCGCAACTTCTCGGCCAGGTCATGTTCCTCGTCGCGATCGCGCTGGCGTTCGCGGCCTTCGGCACGTGGGTGGGGCGCGATCTCGAGATCGGGACGGCGCGGATCCTCTCCTTCGCAGGCTTCGGGATGCTGCTCGTGTCTTCGTTCGCCGGCGTGCGCTTCCGCGTCGGCACGTTCGCGATGGCCTGGCTCTTCGCGACGGCGTTCGTGATCGGGCTCGGCCTCGGGCCGGTCATCGCCTACTTCGCGACGGTCGACGAGACGGCGCTGACGCAGGCCGCCATCGGCACCGCGGCCACGGTCGCCGGCGCCGGCGCGCTGGGCTTCGCGCTCTCGAAGGACCTCGCGCCGTGGATGCGGCCGCTCTCGCTCGTCGTCTTCGCCGCCTGCGTCGGCACGATCGTCTGGTCGCTCGCGGCCGGCTCGGTCTCGCCGGTCGTCAGCGGGATCATCTACCTGCTCTCGGCGGCGCTCATCGTGGTCGACTTCAACTACCTGCGCAAGCACGGCACCGAGAACGACGCGATCTGGCTCGCGACGGGGATCTTCGTCTCGATCGTGAACATCTTCATCTCGCTCCTCAACATCTTCTCCAGCCGTTGATGGAGACGCCGCTCGCCCTCGACCTCGCGTCGCCCGAGGACCTCGAGGCGCGTCGCGCCGCGGAGCAGGACGGGCGGCCGTTCCTCGTCATGCGCGACGACGGCGGGTCGCAGCGGATCGTGCCGCTCGACGACAGCGCCGGCTCGCTCACGCTGGGCCGGCGCAACGAGGCCGACGTGCCGCTCTCCTGGGACCCGGAGGTCTCGCGGCTCCACGCGGAGCTCGAGTTCAAGGCGGGGGAGTGGACGCTCTGCGACGACGGGTTCTCGCAGAACGGGACGTACGTGAACGGGCTGCGGATCCACGGGCGCCGGCGGCTGATGGACGGCGACCTCGTGCGGGTCGGGCAGACGACGCTCGCCTACTGCGACCCGGGGATCGGCGGCCTGGGCGTGACCCTCGCGCCGGGCGAGCTGGGCACGGCGCCGAAGTTCTCCGAGCAGCAGCAGCGGATCCTCCGCGGGCTCTGCCGGCCGCTGATGGGCGACGGCGAGGGGATCACGCCCGCGACCGACGCCGAGATCGCGGCCGCGACGGGGGTCCCCGAGGACATCGTCACCACGGAGCTCGACCACCTCGGCCGCTCGTTCGGGTTGCAGGACATGCCGCAGCCCGACCAGCGCGCCGAGATCGCGCTCCTCGCGCTCCGCTCCGGCCTGGTCAAGGCCGACGACAACGGCCCGTAGGCCTCGGCGCCGCCTCGGCGGGCGCCGCCCCTCGGCGCAGGCGTCAGCCCTCGGCGCAGGCGTCAGCCCGCGGCGTCGCCGTCAGCCCGCGGCGCGGCCGGCCTCGAGCCGGCTGACCAGCGCGTCGAGCTGGAGCTCCTCGAGGCCGCGCCCGACGGCGTCGAGCTCGCCCGCGCAGAACTCCACGAGCCGCTTGCCCTCCTGGCAGAGCTCCAGCGTCTCGCGCAGCCCGGCCTCGCCCGAGTCCAGCCGCCGGACGATCGCCTCGATCCGCGCGCACGCCGTCTCGTACGTGAGGGTGGCCTCCGTCATGGCCGCGGACGATAGGGCCACGTCAGGACGGTCCGATCGTGTCGCGGGGCGGTGACGGGGGACGTGCCGCCTCGGCGGCGGTCCGCGCGTCGGGGCGGACGGCGAGCGAGCCGTCGGCGAGCCGGAGGGTGAGTTCCCGCTCCGCGCGGGCGGCCTCGGCACTCGTGACCGGAGCGCCCGCCGCGTCCTCGACCAGCGCGTAGCCGCGCTCGAGCGTGCGCTGCGGGTCGTGCGCGTCGAGCGCGATCCGGAGGCGCTCGAGCTCCGTCGCCCGGCGCGCGCGGGTGGCCGCGGCCGCGCGGTCGAGCGCCTTCGCGTCGGCGTCCACGCGGGTCGCGCCGCGGGCGGTGGCGGCGACGACGGCGCCGGCGCGGCGGTCCATCCGCCGGGCGTCGTCGCCCAGCCGGCGGCCGCGGGTCTCGAGCCCGCGCGCCGTGCTCGCCCGCAGCTCGCGCGCCTGCTGGTGCAGGCGCGCCCGGTGCCGGGCGACGTGCTGCGCCGGCGCGCGCGAGAGCGTCGTGAGCGTCCGGGCGCGCTGGACGATCGCGCGGCGGCCCTGGCGCTCGAGCCGGGCCGCGAGCTCGTGCAGGTCCGTGCGGGCCGCGTGGCAGTCGATCGGCACCGCCGCCTCGGCCGCGTGCGTCGGGGTCGAGCACGAGACCGCGGCGACGTCGTCGATCAGCGTGCGGTCCGTGTGGTGGCCGACCGAGGCGACGACCGGCACGCGCAGCAGGGCGACCGTGCGGCACAGCGTCTCGTCGCAGAACGCGAAGAGGTCGGCGAGCGAGCCGCCCCCGCGGGCGACGATCACCACCTCGACCTCCGGGCACGCCGCGAGGTCCTGTAATGCGCGGGTGACCGCCGGCGCGGCATGCCGGTCCTGGACCGGCGCGAACGCCCACACGAGCCGCCCCGCCCAGCCGCGCCGCCGCAGCGCGGCCAGCACGTCGTCGCGCGCCTTCCCGTGCTCGCCCGTCACCACCCCGATGCAGCGCGGCAGCGCCGGCCGGGGGAGCGCCTTCTGCGGCGCGAACAGCCCCTCGGCGCCGAGTGCCCGCCGCAGCTGCGCGAGCTGGGCAAGCAGGTCGCCCTCGCCCGCGACCCGCACCGCGGCCACCGCGAAGGAGAACGACGGCGACGCCGCGCGGGAGCCCGGGTAGTAGTCGCAGCCGCCGGCCACCACGACCCGCTGCCCGTCCGCCAGCGGCGCCGGGAGCGCGTCGAAGTCCTGCCGCCACATCGAGCACGGCAGCGCGCCGCGTTCGTCGCGCAGCTCGAACCACACCCGCGCGCGGCCGGCGCGCAGGTTGAAGACCTCGCCGAAGACCTGCACCTGCGCGAACTCGCGCAACCGCTCGCGCAGCCCGGCGGCGTACTGGCCGACCGGCCACGGCCCGCTGAGCGGCGAGCCCGGGATCCCGGTCGGTGCGGCGTCGTCGAGCATCCGGTCACGGACGCTACCCGGCGGTCCAGCGGGATCCGGCGGATGTGACAAAGTCGAAGCAGATGCGTGACGATGCCGGCACGAAGCTCGCCTGGATCGCGCGACTCCAGGCCGGTGACGGGCCGCATGCGGAGCTCGCGCGCCAGGTCATGCTCGCGCTGCTGTTCGCGCATCTCCTCGCCGCGAGCGCGCACGCCGGCCCGCCGCACGCGGCGCGCAGGCCGCCACGCCATTCGGGGCTCCGGCGGCAGCGGCTGCCGCACCGCGAGTCGCTGAGCGGGCGGCGTCCGCGGGGCTGACGTTCGCGGCGGGTCACGAACGTCAACGGCGGCTGGGTAGGGGAGCGGGTCGGACGTGCGCGGAACGTCGAGAACCCGGGCACCGAGCCGGGGATCTCGACGTTTGTGCGTCTCTGGCACACAAACGTCGAGGACGCGGCTCCGACGAGGCGGTGCTCGACGTTGTGCGCACCCGCCCGCGTTCGACCCGCCTCCCCACCCAGCCGGGGTTGACGTTCGTCCCGCCGGGTGCGGTAACGAACGCCGAGGCTAGTGCCGCGCCGGCGAATCGGCGTAGGACGAGACCTCGTCCTCGCCGAGGCTCGGCAGGGGGCGGAGCTCCTCCGCCGGCTCCCCGCGCACCTCGCCGGTGAACCCGAGCCGCTCGAGCCGCGCGATCTCCTGCTCGCCGAGCCGCCGCGCCGGGTCGTCCGCCGGCAGCCCCGCGATCAGCTTGCTGATCCGGTTGCGCAGCTGCAGCGCGAAGTGCGGCGTCGAGGCGCCCATGAGCTGGCGCACGTCGTCGACCGTCACGCGATGCCGCGGATCCAGGCGGCTGGGCTTCTCGGCTTCGGCCATAGGCGCGCAGTCTACGAGTCGTCGTCGCCGGCCGCACCGCCGACCGGCTGGATCTCCAGCAGGGAGTCGATGCGGGCCTGGACGTCGACCGACACGGCGCCCTCGTCACCGATGATCCAGCCGTGGTTGTAGACCCCGCGGACGGGGTCCTCGTCGTAGCCGGGCTGGATGTCGAGCAGGTAGTCCTGCAGCGGTGCGGGCATCTCGTTCCCCGCCGTGATCAGGAGCTGCGGCCCCCACGTCCCCGAGGCGCTCAGCGGCGCGGCGCCCGCCGCGTCCAGCGGCCGCTGCGTGTTCAGGAACACGAGCCCGTGGCCCGGGTCGACGACGTTCCACCCCGACGACCCGTCGGAGAACCGCGCGAACTCGATCGCGTTCGTCACGGGGTCGGCGCCCTCGATCCGCCGCGCGTTGCCGAGCTCGTCGAGCTGGTCGACCACGTCGTCGGAGATCGCCGCCTTCGGCCCCAGAACGTAGATCTTCGGCCGCTTGTGCGCCGTGATGGCCGCGCGCGTCGCCGCCGGGATCGCGTCGCGCGTGACCCACAGCACGGGCTGCCCCGACTTCGCCGCCCAGCCGGCCGCGGGCATCGCGTAGCCCGCCTGCTCCTCCGAGGCGACGACGACCGCCTCGGTCGGCTTCCCGGCCGCGGCGATCGCGAGCCGGTCGATGGCCTGGGCGAGCGCGGCGTGGTCGGCGCCCTCGACGGCCGTCGTCTTGTAGCCCGACGCCTCGGCGGCGCCGCCGACGCGCAGGACCTGGGCGCCGCCCGCCTCCTCGGCGCCGGTCGGGATGAGCCGCCCCAGCGCCTGCTCGCTCGCGGGCGGCAGCGCCCCGTTCTCCGTGAAGAGGATCGGCGCCCGCAGCGGCGGCGCCATCAGCTGCGCGGCCGAGACCGCGACGCGCCAGTCCGCGGTGTCGACGAGCGTGACCGCCCGCGGGCGCGTGTCCGCGTCGCGCGAGGGATAGACGGCGAGCGACACGCTGGCGGCGGTCGCGATCGCGTCCGCGCTGCCGACGCGCGTGGTGTTCCGGGTCGCGAACTCGGGGAAGCCGAGGTCGGCCGCGGCCTCCTCGTCCTCGCCGCCCGCGCCCAGCACGGGCGCCTGCTCTGACCCGCCGCCGTCGTCGCCCGACGGGCTCGGCGCCGGGTCGTCGCCACCGCCGCCGCACCCGGCGAGAAGCGCCAGCAGGAGCCATGGGAGAACGACGGCGAGACCGCGGCGCATCCGTCCCAACGCTAGCGCGGCGGGCAGGGGAACCCGCACTTTCGGTGAATCCTCCCCGGAACGGAGTAATTCCACGACGAGGAGTTGCGAACGCCGCCGCACCTAGTACAGTGCCCGGCCAAGCCGAACCCCCAGGGGGAATCTGGGGGACGGGGGAACCAATCAGTTGGGGCGAACCACGACAGTGGAGGTCGTGGAGCGCAGGCTCTTTCAGCGCCAGCCCGTCAGCTAACCCCGCAGGCCGACGAAAGAGGTCTATGTCGTTCTTCCCGCGGGCGTTTGCCCCACTCTTCATTGCGATGGTGTGCGTCATCGCCCCGACAGGGGCCATGGCTCAGGACGCTCCGACCGGGGGCACCGCCTTCGAGGAGGAGCCGCCGCCGCCGAAGATGCTGAAGGCCGGGAAGTGGACCGGACCCGAGGTGCCCGGCACCAAGGCGAAGCTGCTCGCGGACGGCACCGCCGCCGCGCCGGCCGATGCGCCCGAGCAGGTCAAGCAGGCCATCTGGGCCGCCAACGCGCTGCAGGAGCTGCCCTACCTCTACGGCGGCGGGCACAACCTCGAGTTCGACGTCTCCGACGGCGCGGACTGCTCCGGCACCGTCTCCTTCGCGCTGAAGGCCGCGCAGCTGCTGAAGATGCCGCTCGACTCCGGCTCGTTCATGAAGTGGGGCGAGAAGGGCAAGGGCCGCTGGATCACCGTCTTCACGAACCCCGGCCACGCGTACGCGAAGATCGCCGGGCTGCGGCTCGACACGAGCGTCGCGGGCATGGCGCGCAAGCGCAACTTCGCCGCCTCGGTCTTCGAGTCCGGCCCCCGCTGGCGCCCGATGAACCGGTCGCCCAGGGGCTTCGTGAAGCGCCACCCGCTCTCGTTCTAGAGACGGGCACCGCCGCGATGGCGCACCCGGGTACGCTTGGGGTAGACCCCGAGCCACCCCGGAGGTAGCCGTGCCCGGAATGGGCGGACGCATGTCCACCGTCATCAAGGCGAAGATCAACAAGCTGCTCGACAAGGCGGAGGACCCGTCCGAGACGCTCGAGTACTCCTATGCCAAGCAGATGGAGCTGCTGCAGAACGTCAAGAAGGGGATCGCCGACGTCGTCACGGCCAAGAAGCGCCTGCAGCTCCAGCAGCAGAAGCTCGAGCAGCAGGTCGTGAAGCTCGACACGCAGGCCCGCCAGGCGCTCGCCGCCGGGCGCGAGGACCTCGCGCGCACCGCGCTCGAGCGCAAGCAGTTCGCGCAGACCGAGCTGCAGTCGCTCGACACCCAGGTCGCGGAGCTCGAGACGCAGCAGGCGCAGCTGGTCGACAAGGAGCAGAAGCTGCGCTCCAAGCTCGAGCAGTTCCGCACCAAGAAGGAGGTCATCAAGGCCCAGTACTCGGCCGCCGAGGCGCAGGTCAAGATCTCCGAGGCCGCGACGGGCGTGGGCGAGGAGATGGCCGACGTCGGCATGGCCATGCAGCGCGCGATGGACAAGACGGAGGGCATGCGCGCGCGGGCGAGCGCGATGGAGGAGCTCGAGGCCGCCGGTGCGTTCGACGACAACCTGTCGCTCACCGCGGGCCAGGACGACATCGACCGCCAGCTCCACGAGCTGACCAGCTCCAGCCAGGTGGACGACGACCTCGCGAAGCTCAAGGCGGAGCTGGGCACCGGCTCCGACGCCCCGGCGCCGGAGCTCGGCCAGGGCACGCCCGAGCAGGAGCAGCAGTCGTCGCAGCCGGGCGGCCAGCAGTGATCGTCCGCATCGCAACGGAGGACCAGTACCGCCTCCCCGACGAGGACGCCGAGCGCCTCAACACGCTCGACAACGACGCCGTCGAGGCGGTCGACGCCGGCGACGAGGAGCGCTTCCACGCGATCTTCGCCGAGATGCTCGAGCTCGTCCGCACGGACGGCGTCCGGCTCGGCGACGACGAGCTCGAGGAGTCAGATGTGATCCTCCCGCCGCCGGACCTCTCGTTCGACGAGGCCGCGCACGAGTTCACCGGCGACGGGCTGATCCCGGACTAGGGCGAACGCTCGGTCAAGCCGCGACCGCGGCGCGCTCGAGCACCTGCATGAACGCGCGCGACCACTCGGGCATGTCGGGCCAGCCGCGGCAGGAGACCATGTTCCCGTCGACGACGTCCGGCGCGTCCACCACGGTCGCGCCCGCGTTCTCCATGTCGCCCGCGAGCGGCGGGAACGCGGCGGTCGTGCGGCCGCGCAGCAGCCCGTAGACGGCGGGCACCTGCGGCCCGTGGCAGATCGTCCCGACCGGGAGGTCGTTGGCGAAGAAGTGCTCGGTGATGCGGCGGACGTCCGCGTCCGTCCGGATGTACTCCGGCGCGCGCCCGCCGGGGATGATCAACGCCTGGTAGCGGTCGACGTCGACGTCGGCGAACGTGAGGTCGACGGGCAGCTTGCGCCCGTACTTCTCCGTGTACGCGTCCGAGCTCGCGTCGAAGTCGTGGATCACGAGCTGCACGTCCCGCCTCGTGAGCGCCGCGACGTCCACCTCCCAGCCCGCCTCGCGGACGCGGTAGAGCGGGTACATGACGTCGAGCTCCTCGGCGGCGTCGCCGGTGAGCATGAGCGCTCTGGGCACTGCTCCTCCTAGATCGGGATCCCCCAGAGAGGAAACCACCGTTCGAGCTCCGGCTCCACCGGGAGCTCGTGGCCGATCTGGGCCTTGAGCCGCAGCTCGCGCTCGGAATCGCGCCGCTGCGCGCCCTCCGCGGGCACGAAGGGGTAGTACGAGCCGCGCTTGTAGTTGTAGATCCAGTACACGGGCTTGTCACCCGCGTCGCGGAACGAGAACACCGCGCACAGCACGCGCTCGCCGTAGCCGCCGTCCTGGAGCGCCTGGGAGACGACGTTGATGCCGACCACGAGGTCCTCGAAGTCCTCGTCGGAGAGCACCATCCACCGGTAGCCGAACGAGTCGTCGGTCTTGTCGACCTGCGTCCCCGTGTCGTCCCCCGTGCCGCGCAGGACCTCCTCCATGTCGCGCACGATGCCGGTGAAGTCCGCCGTCTCGAGCGGCTGGAAGACGATCGCCGCCTTGCCCGAGCTCTTCAGCTCGAGCGACATCTCGAGCGTGACGGCGGCCGTCGTCATCGCGAACAGCCGGCTCTCCGCGGGCGCCTTCAGCTTGCGCTTGCCCGTGAGGATGTCGAACAGGCCCATCGGCTACGCGGGCACGCCCTGGAGCTGGCGCTCGAGCCGGGCCAGCGCCTCGATCCGCTTCTCCATCGGCGGGTGCGTCGAGAACAGGTTGCCGAGGGCCTTGCCCGCGCCGGGCGGGAAGATGTAGAAGGCGCTCAGCTCGGACGTGGCCCGCAGGTCGCGCTGCGGGATCCGGTCCATGCCCATGGAGATCTTCTGCAGCGCCGAGGCGAGCGCGCTCGGGCGGCCGGTGATGATCGCCGCGCCGCGGTCGGCGGCGAACTCGCGATATCGCGAGAGGGCCTGCATCAGGAAGAACGAGACGATGTAGACGCCGATCGAGACGAGGAACAGCACGAGCACGCTCGGGTTGTCGTCGTCGTCGCTCGAGCCGCCGCCGAAGAAGAAGCCGAACTGCACGATGTAGGCGGCGATCGTGGCGAAGAACGACGCGAGCGTCATCACCAGCACGTCGCGGTTGGCGACGTGGCTGAGCTCGTGCGCCATGACGCCCTCGAGCTCGGCGGGCGAGAGCAGCTCCATGATGCCCGTGGTCGCGCAGACCGTCGCGTTCTTCGGCGAGCGGCCGAGCGCGAACGCGTTGGGCATGCGCGTGTCGGCCACGGCGACCTTCGGCTTGGGCAGGTCCGCCTGGACGCACAGGCGGTCGATCATCGCGTGCAGCTCGGGAGCCTCCGCGGGGGTCACCTCGCGCGCGCCCATGGCGCGCAGGGCCAGCTTGTCCGAGCCGAAGAGCTGGAACAGCGCGAGGCCGACGGCGATGATGCCGACGGTGGCGCCGTTCACGCCCGCGCCCAGCAGCGCGACGATCAGCACGACATAGACGAGGCCGAGCAGGAACAGCGTGAAGGTCATCCGGAGCTGGAGCCCGGTGTCCTTGCCGAAGGATGTGGGTCGAGGCATCTCGCACACATTCTCGCAGCCGATTGGCCTGCTTGATGGAGCTTTTATCCACGGGCCCGCGTGGGATGCAGGAACCCTTGCACCTAGGGGAATTCCGGCCCCGGCCACCTAGCATGGCCCGTCGCAATGTCCCGTCTTCGCCTCTTCGTCCTGGCGGCGGCGATCCCCTTCGCCCTGTGGATGCTGATCCCCGTCCTGTCGGACGGGGCGCCGCTGTCGAGCCGCATCGAGGAGAAGAAGCGCGAGATCGACAAGGACAAGGGCCGCGAGCGCGTCCTGACCTCCACGATCGCGGGCTACACGGACCGCATCGACACGCTCCAGGGCGACATCACCGTCCTCCAGGGGCGCCAGGACCAGATCCAGGCCGACCTCGACGCGAAGCGCGCCGAGCTCGCCCGCATCCAGGAGGACCTGCGCCAGGAGCGCATCCGCCTGGTCAAGCTGCGCGCGAAGCTGGCGGCCGCGAAGGACGCGCTCGCCGAGCGGCTGGTCGAGATCTACAAGGCCGACGAGCCCGACGCCGTGACCGTGATCCTCGAGGCCGACGGCTTCGAGGACCTGCTCACGCGCGCGGAGTTCATCGACCGCGTCGGCGACCAGGACGGGCGCATCATCGACCGGGTCCGCTCCGCGAAGGCGGAGTCCATCGAGGCCGAGGCCGACCTCGACCGGCTCGAGGAGCGCCAGGCGCGCGTCACCGCCGAGGTCGACCGCCGGTTGCGCGAGGTCGCCGCGATCAAGGGGCAGCTCGTCGACCGCCGCGACGACTTCGCTTCCGTGCGGAGCAGGAAGCAGTCCGTGCTCTCCGACACGCGGACGCACCGCCACAGCCTCGAGGGCGACCTGCGGGCGCTCGAGAAGGAGCAGGCGAGGGTGCTCGCCCGGATCCAGGCCGCCCAGAACCCGAGCGCGCCTCCGGCCGGCCCGATCCGCCAGGGCTCCGGGACGTTCATCTGGCCCGTCAACGGCACGTTCACCTCGCCGTTCGGCTACCGCTGGGGCCGGCTGCACGCCGGCATCGACATCGCGGTGCCCGAGGGCACGCCGATCCGCGCCGCCGACTCCGGCCGCGTGATCATCGCGGGCTGGACCGGCGGCTACGGCAACTACACCTGCATCAGCCACTCGGGCTCGCTGTCCACCTGCTACGGCCACCAGTCGCGGATCGCGACGAGCGTCGGCGCGAACGTGGGCAAGGGGCAGGTCATCGGCTACAGCGGCAACACCGGCAACTCGACCGGCCCGCACCTGCACTTCGAGGTGCGGGTGAACGGCAACCCGGTGGACCCGATGGGCTACCTCTAGTCCTTGACCGGCCGTCGCTAACGTCTGAGGCGTGAAGCCCGAGATCGAGCTGGGCCCCATCACGCTGCAGAGCTTCGGCCTGATGATGGGCCTCGGCTTCGTGGCGGCGGGGATCCTCGCCTCCAAGCGCCTGAAGGAGCTCGGCAAGCCCACCGACTGGGCTTACGAGATGGTGTTCGCCGCGCTGATCGGCGGCATCGTGGGCGCGCGGCTGTGGTCGGTGATCCAGAACTGGGACGAGGCGAAGGACGACCTCCTCGGCTCGCTCTTCTCCGGCACGGGCCTCGTCTTCTACGGCGGCCTGCTCGGCGGCGCCGGCGCCGTGCTGCTGTGGGCGAAGTGGCGCGACGCGCTCGGGCTCTGGCTGCCCGACCTCGCGGCGCCGTCGCTGGCGATCGCGTACGCGATCGGCCGGCTCGGCTGCCAGCTCGCCGGCGACGGCGACTACGGCATCCCGACCAGCCTGCCCTGGGGCATGTCCTATCCGGACGGCACGGTGCCGACCACGCAGGACGTCCACCCGACGCCGATCTACGAGTTCCTCGTGATGAGCGGCGTCGCCTGGTACCTGTGGCGCCGCCGCGACAAGATGCCGCCCGGCGGCCTGTTCGCGCTCTACCTCGTGCTCGCGGGCACGGAGCGCTTCCTCGTCGAGCTGATCCGCCGCAACGACGACGTCGTCGGCCCGTTCTCGCTCGCCCAGTTCGTCGCGCTCGGCTCGGTCGCGATCGGCGCGGTCTGGCTGTGGCGCCTCCGCGGCACGCCCGTGCCCGCCCGGGCCGCGCCCGCGCGGTCCTAGCCGGCCCGGCTGCGGATCCGTCAGACTCCCTCGCCGCCATGGCCGCGCCCGCCGTCTATCCCGCTGCCTCGTCCGCCGAGGGCGGCCGCCTGGCGATCGGGGGCTGCGACGCGGTCGGGCTCGCACGCGACCACGGCACCCCGGCCTTCGTCATGGCGGAGGACGACCTGCGCGCGAACGCGCGCGCGTTCCGGGCCGCGCTGGCGACGCACCACGACGGCCCCGGCGAGGTCATCTTCGCCTCCAAGGCCTGCCCGGCGACCGCGGTGCTGCGCGTCTTCGCAGAGGAGGGGCTCGGCGTCGACGTGGCCTCCGGCGGGGAGCTCCACCTCGCGCTGAAGGCCGGGTTCGAGCCCGCGCGCATCTACCTCCACGGCAACGCGAAGTCGGCCGAGGAGCTGCGCCTGGCCGTCGAGGCCGGCGTCGGCACGATCGTGGTCGACAACCTCGACGACGTCGCGAAGCTCGAGGCGGTCGTGCCGGCCGGCACGCGCCAGGCCGTCCTCGTCCGCATCCGCCCGGGCGTCGACGCGGACACGCACGCGGCGATCCTCACGGGCCACGCCGAGTCCAAGTTCGGCATGGACCCGCGCCACGCCCGTGCGCTCGCGAACGACCCGCCGGCGCATCTCGACGTCCGCGGCTTCCACTTCCACCTCGGCTCGCAGCTCGCCGACCCGACCCCGTACCGCGCGGCGGTCGGCGTCGTCGCGGGCCTGGGCGATCACCCCGTCTACTCGCTCGGCGGCGGCTTCGCCGTGGCCTACACGCCCGACGACCGGCCGCCCGCGATCGACGAGGCGGTGGGCGCCGTGGTCGAGGCCGCCCGCGAGGCGCTCGGCCCCGGCAAGCACCTCGTGCTCGAGCCCGGCCGCTCGCTCGTCGCCAACGCGGGCGTGACGCTCTACACGGTCGAGTCCGTCAAGGAGCTGCCCGGCGGCGGCCGGATCGTCGCCGTCGACGGCGGGATGTCGGACAATCCCCGGCCGATGCTCTACGACGCCGTCTACGACGTCCGCGTGGCCGACCGCTTCGACGCGCCGGGTGAGCCGGCGACGGTGGTGGGCAAGCACTGCGAGTCCGGCGACGTGCTCGTGCGCCGCACGCGCCTGCCCGACCCGCGGCCCGGCGACGTGCTCGTCACCGCCGCGACCGGCGCCTACGGCCACGCCATGGCGTCCAACTACAACGGCATCCGCCGCCCGCCCGTGCTGTTCTGCAGCAACGGGAGCGCGCGGGTCGTCGTCCGCCGCGAGACCTACGAGGACCTGAGTGCCAGAGACGTTTAGGGTCGGCCTGCTCGGCCACGGAACCGTCGGCTCCGCCTTCGCCACGCTGCTGCGCGAGCGGGCGGACGCGATCGTGCCCATCACGGGGCTCCGGCCGGAGCTCGCCGGGATCCTCACCCGCTCCCGGGGCGACTTCGAGGAGATCCTCGCGAACTCGGACCTCGTGGTCGAGGTCATGGGCGGGGTCGAGCCCGCGCGCGACTACGTGCTGCGGGCGATGCGGGCCGGGAAGCACGTCGTCTCGGCCAACAAGCAGCTGCTCTCCCAGCACGGCGAGGAGCTGTGGGCGTGCGCGCGCGAGAACGAGGTCCAGCTGCGCTTCGAGGCCGCGGTCGCCGGCGTCGTGCCGGTGATCCGCGTGCTCCAGGAGTCGCTCGCCGCCGCGCACCTGGAGCGGATCCACGGGATCGTCAACGGCACGACGAACTACATCCTCACGGAGATGGCCCGCGGCGGCCTCTCCTACGCCGACGCGCTCGCGCAGGCGCAGGAGCTGGGCTACGCGGAGTCCGACCCGACCGACGACGTCACGGGCCGCGACGCCGCGGCGAAGATGGCGATCCTCGCCCGGCTCGCCTTCGACACGCCCGTCCACCTCGACCAGGTCCGCTACGAGGGCATCGAGCACATCACGGCCGACGACATCGCCTATGCCCAGCAGTTCGGCCTGGGGCTGAAGCTGATCGGGACCGCGGAGCTCGTCGACGGCGGGCTGAGCGTCCGCGTGCATCCCGCCTTCCTCTACCGCGGCCACCCGCTCGCCTCGGTCGAGGGGCCGTTCAACGCCGTCACGGTCGAGTCGCCGGCGATCACCGAGATCACGATGTCGGGCCCGGGCGCGGGCGGGCCGCAGACGGCCTCCGCCGTCCTCGGCGACGTGATCAGCGCGATGATCCCGCCGGCCACGACGCCGGAGACCTCGCAGGCGCTCGAGATCGTCGCGGACGTGGAGAGCGCGTTCTACCTGCACATGGAGGTCGCCGACCGCCCGGGGGTGCTCGCCCAGGTCGCCGAGCTGCTCGGGATGCAGGGCGCCTCGATCAAGTCGGTCGTGCAGCAGGGGCTCGGCCACGACGCGCGGCTCGTGATGATCCTCCACCCGCTGCCGGAGTCGCGCTTCTACGCGGCCGTGCACCTGATCGGGCAGCTCGACTTCATGCGCTCCTCGCCCCGCGCCATCCGGGTCATCGAAGAGGAATTCATCTAAGTGCAGCGGGTCGGCCTCATCGAGCGCTACCGCGACCGGCTGCCGTTCGCGCCGCAGGACCCGGTCGTCTCGCTGTGCGAGGGCTCGACGCCGCTGATCCTCGCCGAGCGCGTCTCCGAGCGCGTCGGGGCCGAGGTGTGGCTCAAGTACGAGGGGCTGAACCCGACGGGCTCGTTCAAGGACCGCGGGATGACGTGCGCGGTCTCGGCCGCCGTGCGGGAGGGCGCGGAGGCCGTGATCTGCGCCTCGACGGGCAACACCGCCGCCTCGGCCGCCGCCTACGCGGCCCGCGCGGGGCTGACGGGCGCCGTGATCGTGCCCGAGGGCAAGATCGCCACGGGCAAGCTCGCCCAGGCGCTCATGCACGGCGCCCGCGTGATCGCGCTGCGCGGCAACTTCGACGAGGCGCTCGCGCTCGTCCGCGAGCTCGCGAAGGAGCACCCGATCGCGCTCGTGAATTCGGTCAACCCGTTCCGGCTCGAGGGGCAGAAGACGGCGGCCTTCGAGATCGTCGACGACCTCGGCGACGAGCTCGACGCGCTCTGCATCCCCGTCGGGAACGCGGGCAACATCACCGCGTACTGGAAGGGCTTCGAGGAGATGGGCGCGCGCCCGCGGATGCTGGGCTGGCAGGCCGAGGGCTCCGCGCCGCTCGTCCACGGCGCGCCCGTCGCCAACCCGGAGACCGTCGCGAGCGCGATCCGGATCGGCAACCCCGCGCGCTGGGAGGAGGCCATGAACGCGATGGCGGCCTCGCACGGCGCCGTCCGCGCGGTCTCCGACGAGGAGATCCTCGACGCCTA